>JAAYOJ010000137.1 GCA_012520405.1 Peptococcaceae bacterium | reverse complement strand
TCTTTTATTTAGTTCCGCTAAAGAATAACCTTCTGCTTTCAAGAAAGCAAATAAAGAATTCTTCTCTTTAATTATTAACTTACAACCGTCCTTAAGCCATTCATCTTCATCTACCTCTTGTCCATCCAGAAGAATAAGAGGACGAATTTGTTCTTCTTTACCGTTGAAGATAATCTGCTGACAGGAAACAGTATAAACATCTTTAATTCTGGCCTGAGCATCTGTGCCGGCCTGTCCGGGAACAAAACTTATTTTATCTCCGGCCTTAGTAATGGTATCCAAATCGGTCGGGAAACCATTAACAGAGATTTCAGCCGGTTTACCTAATTCCCCCTTCAGAATCTTCATTTCCCCATTGAGTTCATAAACCAGAGCTGCTCCCGGTCTGGCCACGATAGACCTGGGCTGGATTCCGGCCGCTAGAAGGGTATCAGCCACCGTAGCCGGCTGTAAATCGAATAGAGGAATATTTAGACCATTAACACTTACGGCATAATAATGTAAACCTTGATTGTTTAAAGCAGTCATTCCTATGCCGATCGGGGTAATAACATCCGAACCGCTAAGCACTTCTTCTTCTCCTAACATGCTGGCAAGCCGTTCTCTAACTTGAATACCTACACGGCTTGGAGGTATCTCCATTTTCTCGGCTACTGTTTCTCTTAAGAGCGGAGTTAAACTACCGCCTCCCACCAAAATAACGGCTTGGGGTTTTGTCCCTCCGTTAAGTAAAAGAATTTCCTGGCTCAATCTTTCAGCAATGGTATTAACCGTTGGCTTAATAACTTCTAAAATCTCATCTGTACTCAGTAATAGCTTTTCCCCGAAAAAATTACTAATTTCAATTTTATTTTCAATAGCTAAGCTTTTCTTTATTTTTTCCGCTTCCCGAAATTCAAGCAGGTAATGGGAACATAAGGTTTCCGTTACTTCATCACCGGCCATGGGCACCATACCATAGGCAAAAAAAGAACCCTCTTTGGTAAGAGCAATATCCGCAGTCCCGGCACCGATATCTACTAAAGCTAGATTCAATCTTCTCATATCGGAAGGAATAGCAGCCTGTCCGGCAGCTATAGGCTCTAAGGTCAGAGTTTCCATTTCCAAATCAATTCTTCGCAAAACTGCTATAAGTCCGTTAACTACCGAACGGGGTAAAAAGGTAGCTATGACGGTAATCTCCGCTTTTTTTCCGGTTTGACCTATTAATGAAGTAATAGCCAAGTCTTCAAGTTGTTGCTTGGTTGTACTATAACCAACGCAGTGCAGCAAGCCCTTATCTACTTCGCCGCCGATTTTGCGCAGAGCGTTTTGGACAGCTTCCATTTCCAAGGAAACAACATCAGCCTTTTCCCAAATAATTGGGAAAACTTCCTCTCTCCTTGCAGAGGCGGTTTGAGTACATATTGCCCTACCGGCGGCAGCTACTGCCACCTTTTTTAACTTAATACCTGTTTTAGCCTCAAGTTCTTGTTTTACTTTTAACACGGCTCTCGCTACTTCATCCACATCATGAACCTGGCCGTCATACATAGCTCTCTGATTATGTTCGGTCCTGGAGCTGGCAATTATATTGAACCCCTGTTCAGTTTTTTGCATAATCAGCCCTATAACCGCTCGTGTACCGATATCTAAGGCAAATACTTCCTTCATTATCCTCTCCCTCACTCCACGTCAGATTGACAGTTCATTGGCCAGATCATATAAATGTCGCGGAAAAGGTCCCTTCCTGGGTTCAAAGGCGATGTGCAGTGGCTTAGCCACAATTTCATTTTTACATAAAGAAATCATAACTTCCGATTTGCCTTCCAAAATAACCTCGATTGCTTTTCCGCCCATAGTAGCTGCTAAAACAGAATCATAAGCTGAAGGTGCCCCTCCCCTTTGAACATGACCCAGGATGGTTACCTTATTCTCTAAACCGGTATATTCTTTTAAACGGGCTGAAATATCCATGATATCGCCCGCTCCTTCAGCTGCAATAATTATGCTGTGGTTTTTTCCCCGCTTAAAGCCTTTGATTAATTTCTCACTTACTTCCTTAAGGTCATATTCTATTTCAGGAATAAGAATAGATTCAGCCCCAATGGCCAAACCGGCCCTTAAAGCAATATCTCCACAATTTCTTCCCATTACTTCCACTAGGAAGGTCCTTTCATGAGAAGTTGCGGTATCCCTTATTTTACTTACGGCTTCAATCACAGTATTGACGGTAGTATCAAAACCAATAGTCATATCCGTGCCCACAATATCATTATCTATAGTACCGGGAATACCAACTACATTTATTCCTAAATGAGCAAGTTTTTGAGCACCCCGATAAGAGCCATCCCCTCCAATTACAACCAAAGCCCCAATACCTCGCTCCTTTAACTGGGAAGCGGCCTTTTGCTGTCCTGCTTCTGTCAGCATTTCTTCACTTCTGGCAGTTCTTAGTATGGTACCGCCCCGGTGAATAATATCACCTACCGATCTCAAGTCCATCGGCTTAATATGGCCCTTGATCAGACCCTCGTAGCCATGATATATTCCAAAAACCTTTAAGTTATGATAAATTCCTTTTCTTACTACAGCCCTAATGGCCGCATTCATACCCGGAGCATCACCACCGCTGGTTAAAACGGCGATTTTATCTAAAGTAGCCATATGTTTTTTGGTCACTCCCAACTTCAGGCCTACTTACGCCTTATTATACATTTTTTGACATAAGGTTTCAAATAACTCCTTTTGGCTTTCCTTTATTTCTCTACATTTAGTCTTTAGCAGGCTGCGGTTCTTGTTAAAGTAATCGGCAATTTCTGAATAGGTGCAATTATATTGTTCATTAAGTAAGATAAAGGTCATATATCTGGCTTGGACTACACTTCTACTTTTATCAGGACCTAATATACGTTTAATCTCCACCCCAAGATGAGCTGCTACTTGAGCAAGAACTTTATCGACCTTTTCCTCAGTTAACAGGCTATGGGAATCCTTATCGGTCTGATTAATTATTTTGACCACTTGCTTCATATTTTTCACTTTGCTTCCCGGCCAGGAAATGTTTTTTTCGGCCAGATTGTTGGTGTGCAGATAATATATAATAAAATCATTGATTTCTTTTTCTGTGGGGGTGTCTAAACGAAGCACCAGGCCGCTTCGCAGACGTGAAGCTAGCCTTTCTCCCAAAAAATGAACATTAAAGTCCCGGCCGCTGTAAGTCAAGATGATTTTGCCGCCTTGGGAAAGAACGGTATCAACAGTATAAAGTAATTCGTCAATTGTCTTACTTTTGCCTTTTAAGACATTAATATTGTCCAAAATTACTAGCTTGGCGGAACGAATATTGCGCCGGAAATGGTTAAGGTTCCCGTTACAAGCCGCAAAACAATATCGGGAGGAAAATTTTTGAGCATCGATAAAAATAAGAGGTGAGATTTGTTTTTGACATTTTCTAAAAAGATAACGCATTAGCGTTGTTTTGCCGAGCCCTTCCTCCCCTGCAATAATTGTAAGCGGCGGGGCCCGGTCAAAAACAAAGTTATCAATGAACTTAAATGCTACTTGATTATAACTACTTACAAACACGCTGCATACTCCTTGATTATGATAAAAGACAAAAGAACAAGGGGATATATTTTATACCAGCCCTTGTCTATTTTATTTTTGCTTACAAAAACTTAAAATCTAGTAAGTCTCCAGGTAACGGTCAAGCTCCCATTGATGAACTGCCAGATGATAACTGTCATACTCTCTCATTTTAGCTTCCATAAAACGATGATAAATATGTTCACCTAAAGCTTGTCTGATTACTTTATCTTGACTTAGAAATTCTAAAGCTTGTTTAAGATCCCCAGGTAAAGACTCAATACCTAATTCCAACCTTTCTTGATCATCCATGGCAAAGATATTTAAATCCACAGCAGCTGGAGGCTTCATCTTGTTCTTGATACCATCCAAACCTGCTTTTAGCTGGACTGCCAAGGCTAAATAAGGATTGCAGGAAGGGTCAGGGCTTCTTAACTCAATACGAGTTGATGCTCCTCTCTTAGCCGGTATACGAACTAAAGGGCTTCTGTTGCGACCTGACCAGGCGATATAACACGGAGCTTCATAGCCGGGTACTAATCTTTTATAAGAGTTTACCGTTGGGTTGGTAATCGCGGTAAAGGACTTGGCATGAGCCAAAATACCAGCAATATAATTAAAAGCAACCTCAGAGAGTTCCATTGGCCCTTGAGGGTCATAAAAAGCATTCTTGCCGTCTTTAAATAAGGATTGATTGACATGCATACCTGAACCGTTTATACCGAAAATAGGCTTGGGCATAAAAGTAGCATGCAAGCCATGCCTTTGAGCAATGGTACGAACTACAAACCTGAAAGTTACCATTTTGTCCGCCATATCCAAGGCATTGGCATATTTGAAATCAATTTCGTGTTGGCCGGGTGCTACTTCATGATGGGAGGCTTCAATTTCAAAACCCATCTTTTCCAGGCTCAAAACAATATCTCTCCTGGCATTTTCACCCAGGTCTACCGGGGCCATATCGAAATAGCCCGCCTTATCATGAGTAACAGTAGTAGCTTTTCCTTCGGCATCTACATGAAATAGAAAAAATTCCAATTCGGGACCTACATACATTGTGTATCCCATTTCCGCAGACTCGGCAAGAACTCGCTTTAAGGTATTGCGCGGGCAGCCACTGAAAGGAGTACCATCCGGATTATAGACATCACACATCAGCCTGGCTTCTCCGCCTTCTGACGGTCGCCAAGGATAAACCACAAAGGTATTGGGATCGGGCCTTAAATACATATCAGATTCTTCAATACGAACAAAACCTTCTATAGAGGAGCCGTCAAACATGAGCTCTCCGTTGAGGGCCTTTTCTAACTGTTCAACTGTAATGGATATGTTTTTCAAAATCCCCAAAATATCAGTAAACTGAAGTCTGATAAATTTTACATTAGATTCATATGCTTGTTTTAAGCAATCTTCTTTTGTAAAGACCAAAAAAAAGCACTCCTTTTGCCAATATAGATTAATTTATTTCTTCTATTCCTGTTCCATAAATTTCTGCAAGGTGGGGTGAATATACAATAATTGCGGACTGTTTAAACCCCCCGCAAACTTTTGCAAATGTTTTGGGGAAAAACTATGGGAAAAAGACAGGCTAATCACCGCTTTTTCATCTATGGTTCGCAGTTCAGCTTTATTTGGATACAACAGGTAATTATAGTCTGCATCTCTCCATAGAAGTTCGATGCTCCCAGTTGATATTTTAACAACCCCGAATTCTTCTACACCTACATAATTAATCGGGGCAAAACCCTGATTGATACTTTCAGCTTCCACCGCCATTTGACCGGACTTCTGTTTAAGCTCCAAGATATGTTCCAGTATAAGACGGGAAGGCAAAGAGATTTCTTCCAGTATTCTGGCATAAGACTTAATCTCTTTTTCCCACCGGCGGATCATTTCTACATAAACTAATTTTACTTCTTGAAGATTATTGACTTCCTGTTTTATAACTTGATAAATTCGCTCAAAACTATCCAAAAGCTTTAGATCATCATCCATCATACAATCTCCACCTTTATTTGGCTTAAACCTATTTTAAACCATTCCGTGGATTTTTCCCAGCTTTTTAGAACTAAGATACTTGTTATTTTTATTGTCTATTAATATTTCTTATTCTTTCGGATATATTTTGAATTATTAGCTCTGTTTCTCCGGTCTGATAGTTCATGGCTTTAGCAATAGCTAAAGCCCGCCAACTACAATGCAAAGCTGCAAGATATTTACCCCTCGTGCTTAGATTGCTGGCCAATTGCAACATTACCTCATATTGAGGTAAAGAATCCTCGTCATATCTTTCTCCGATTAACTGATAGAAATTACTCTTGTTCCCAACATCCTCATATTTTAAAAGAAAAGTTAATTCTTCACTGATTTCTCCGACTTTAGGTCCGTGTCCGGAAAACTGAAAAAATTTTAACGCTTGGAAATAACAATCTTTGGCCTTCGCATAATCCTTTTTCATTAGGGCCACAACAGCCATACTGTGAAAGCGTATGGCTAAGCCGAATTCTAAACCCTGATAATACTTCAAAGATATATTTAGACAAGCTTGAGCCTCATCATACAACTTATAAAGTTGCAACATATTACTTAAGAAATAGTAACTTTCGCTTATATCCTGGGAAAGATTGTGCTTTAAGTAAAGAGAAATCGCTCTGTACTGGCAAAGCAATGCCTCTTCAATTCTATTGTCTTCTAAGTATAAAAAGGCTAAATACTGCTGAGTATTAGCTAAAGACACATTATCCGCACTTAAATTATAAAGGAGGGCTGCCCTTTTAAATTTTTTAAGAGCAATTTGGTTCTTGCCTTGAAAATAGTAGATTTCCCCTAAAGTATTATTCACCTCTGCTTCCCCTTGACTAAAGCCATTTTCGCGACATAAGGCCTCAGCCCGAAGTAAAGTTATTTCAGCATCTGCCCATTGTTTGAGCCGAATGTACACTTGGCCTAAATCGGAATAAAGCACCGCTAAACGTAAAGAAGAAGCGTTTCCGGGATAATTATCAATGGCTTGCTTATATAAGTTTTCTGCATCTGAATATTGGCCTCTGGCCAGTGCTACACCGGCTAACCCTGCCTTAGCTTCAGCAATACCCTTGTAGTTATTAAGCTGCAGGCAAAGATTAAGAGCATTTTTAAAACCTTTTTCTGCTTCAGCTAATTTATGGTTACGCAATTGAGCTGTAGCCAGTAATCTGGCTGAAAAGGCAGTAATTACGGAGACCTTAAGTTTTTCAGCTTCAGTTAAACTTAAACTAAAATAATTCTCTGCCTTATTAAAATTTCCTGCCGCTAAATATTTCAAGCCTATTTCCAGATATTCCTGCCACATATTATAAGAAGAAAAATCCATCTCTTCACCCCTAAACAAAAAGGACCTTAAAACCTTCATAAAATACCTAAGTCTACTGTTAGTTATGCTATTTATAATATGCTATAATATTAAAAAAGGGTTTACGATAAGAATAGTAGGTATGAACTATGGTGAACTACTGAAATTCCTTATAGGAGGCTTTGCAAGATGACTACCAGCAGAAAATCCACCCCAAGTATTCTGTCTCTAATTATAAAACTAGTACTTTTCATTGCAGCACTTTATGTTTCCTACAGAATTCTTAAACCCTTACTTAGCATAATCTTGGGCATAAGTTTTTGGGTTATTAAATTACTTGTTTTTATCGCTGTGGGCTTGCTTATTGTCCACCTCTTTTTGAAATTAATTTTTGGAATTGACCTTTGGCAAAAACTAAAGAATCACATTTAATAGATAGAACAATTACATAATGTTTACATGTTTTTTCCAATTGCATTTTTGGTATAATAATCCCTCCTGAGAATAAGATTTTCCAGGAGGGATTTATTGTGCGTGTGATAAAAATTAACCGTAAGATATTTCTTTTATATACTATGATTGTGGTTTTATCTTTTCTTGTAGTCAGTAACCAGGAAAGAGTAATTAGTGTTATTACCCAGAACTTAAAGCCGATTTACTCGGTAAAAACAGAAAAACCCCAGATAGGCATAACCTTTGATATCAGCTGGGGGGAACAAAATGTTCAACCAATATTGGACATTTTAAAATCGGAGAATGTAAAAGCTACCTTCTTTCTGTCTTCTCCCTGGGCAGAAAAAAAACCTGAATTAGTTCAAGCAATCGTTAAAGGCGGACATGAAATAGGATCCCATGGCCGCCGCCACGTTGACCTTAATACCTTAAGTGAAAAAGAATTAACTACAGAACTTGATAGCTCCAAGGAATCTCTGGAAAAATTAAGCGGACAAAAAATTAACCTTCTGCGCACCCCGAACGGGGCTTACGATAATAAAGTCATCTC
>JAAYOJ010000062.1 GCA_012520405.1 Peptococcaceae bacterium | reverse complement strand
GAGCAAATTATCCAAAGCCTTACGGATTTGGAAACGGTGGACAGTGTTCAGTTTTTGTTGGACGGAAAAAAGGCTGAAACTTTGATGGGCCATATGAGTATTGCCGATCCTTTTACCAAGTAGTGAACATACCAGTAATAAACAACTATGATCTGAATTTGAGAAAGGACCAGTGTCTTCTCTCTAAATGCAAGCACAGGTCCTTTCTTTATATTAAAGGTGAGATTTGAGCTGGGATGCACAATTTATTTTACATTAAACTAGGTAGAAAGGTAACTATGGACGGAAAAAGCATGAGCAAAACTATACAGACGGTAACGGCTCCCAAAAAGGGCCAGATTCCTTTAAAGATTGTTTCCAGTGGAATATCGGGTTTGATTCCTTTGATGACATAAACATTCATTCCTACCGGCGGGGTAATAACCCCCATACCCACTACCAAAACAATTATTACCCCGAACCAAATCGGATCATAACCTAGGGTATCAACTACAACAGGAAAGAAAATGGGAACTGTTAAAAGAACCAAGGCCAGGGCATCTATAAAACAGCCCAGGATAAAGTAAATAAGCAGGATAAGGCCCATAATGGCAAACGGAGGGAGAGAAAGAGATCCTACCCAGTTGGCCAGTTCAAAAGGAACTCTGCTCACAGCCATAAATCTGCCGAAAATTACTGCTCCGGCAATCATAAGCATTATCATGGCCGTAGTCCTGGTAGTATCCAGCAGGGATTTTTTTAATTTATCCCTATCAATACTTTTTCTCCATAGACTTACCAGCAGTACGCCGCCTGCTCCCACTGCTCCCGCCTCGGTGGGAGTAAACAAACCGGTGAATAGTCCCCCTACGGAAATAAGAAAAACGAACATAGCTTCCAGCAGCCCGCCTCGGATGGAGGAAATTCTTTCTCGCCAGCTGGATCTAGGCCCTGTTGGACCTAAGGACGGGTTGCGTTTAGTTAGGATATAAATCACGACCATATATAAAAAGGTTAAAAGTATTCCCGGTAAAATGCCGGCCATAAACAAAGCTCCTACTGATTGCTCAGTTGCAGTGCCGTACAAGATAAAAATGACGCTGGGCGGAATTAGGATGCCTATCACCCCTCCGGCCGCAATACTAGCGGTGGCTAAGGATCTATTATACTGATATTTATCCATTTCCGGCAGGGCAATAGCTGCCATGGTGGCTGCCGTTGCTGTATTGGAACCGCAGATAGCTCCAAAAACAGCACAGGCGGCCTGGGTGGCGATAGCCAATCCCCCGGGCATATGCCCTAGTAATCTGTAGGCAAAATTGTAGAGGCTTGTACCGATACCGGAATAATAGGCCAGAAAGCCCATCCAGACAAACATTGCTATAACGCTCAAAGAATAAGAAGAAAAATTACTGAAGATTTCTTTGGCTACCATGTTATAAGCCGAAGAAACAGAAGTTAAAAAGCTGAAGCCGGCAAAGCCGACAATGGCCATAGCAAAGGCAATCGGCATCCGTAAAAATAATAAAAGAAGAAAACAAACTATCCCTATCAGTCCAATGTATAATTCGTTCATTTGACCGCCCTCTTCACGGAATTGATATTTAATGATGATTTATTAGCCAGGAAATGTTTAAAGGAAGGCAGCAAGCCGGATATTTCCCGGCAGGAAACAATAAATTTTAATAAAAGGACCAGACATAGCCCTGTTAAACCAACAGCTACCAGGTAAATAAGCGGATAGACCGGTATTTCCGTCGAAGGTGAGACTAGGCCCTTGACTCTCATATCCCGGCCGAACTGGAAAAGAAACCAGACGGCACCGCTCCAGAAGATCAAAGCCCCTCCCTGCACCAAAACAGCTATCACAGACTGCACTTTGCGGGAAAGCTTTTCCATAAAAATGCTTACATCTATATGCCCGTCTTGTAAAGCACAGTGGGCTAAGGCTAGGCCAATGCCCAGGGCGGTTAAAAAACCCACAATTTCATAGGTTCCTAAGATAGGCCGGCTAAAGATCGCTCGCAACAGGATATTCCCTATCACCAGCACCATTACACTGAAAAAGCATATTCCGGCCAGTTTATCCAAGGTTCTAGCAATAATTTGAATTAAATCGGTAAACTTTTTCACTTTCTGCCCCTCCTTAAAAACTATTCAAACTCCTTGTTGTATTTAGAGGCCAAATTTTTGACCGTGGCCAGGATTTCTTCTCCCTTAAGCCCTTTTTGGTTCATTTGAGCGATAAAATTATTCTGTACCGGTTCTACCATACGAATCCACTTGTCTTGTTCTTCGGGGGAGAGTTCAATAATTTCCATTCCTTTTTCCTCTACAGCGTAAGCCAGGGCCTCTTCATTTTGTTTATCCCATAGATTAATAGCAACTTCAGTAAAGAATTTGTCATTAATCCGTTCGATGGTTTCTTGGTCTTGCGGGCTCAGGGCCTCCCATTTATCGAGATTCATGGTTATATAAAAGAGTGTATTGTAAAGGAAAGGGGTTTTAGTCAAATATTGAGTGACTTCGGCTTGTTTCCAGCCAAGCAACACTTCATCGGGGCCCAGATTACCCTTGACTACACCTTTAGATAAAGCTTCGTAAGCTTCGGACTGGGCCATGGCTACCGGTGTAGCGCCCAGGACTTCTAAAGTTTTAGCGCTGAGGCCGGTTGCCCTTATTTCTAATCCTTGTAAATCATCTAAGTTACGGACCGGTACTTTAGTGTACAAATCTCCAGGGCCTGTGGTAAAGACCATCATTAGTTTAGTATCCTGCACCTCTTGCGGATTCAATTGTTGTATACCCTCCCAGGCTGTGTGGCTGGCGGCCTTAGAGTTGACATACTCTATGCCGGGCAATTCAAATACTTCCAGAACCGGAAAGTTTCCACGATTATAGGAAAAACAGGAGAGCCCCATATCCGCTATACCGTTGATAACCCCGTCATAAACCGTATCGGCTTGGAGAAGCGTATTGCCCGGGTAACTCGTTATTTTAATCCGGCCTTCAGTAGCTTCTTCAATAGCCTGGGCCCAGGGTTGAATTAAATCTGTTTCCGCAGGATGGGTGGCCGGAAAGAAATGGGCCAACTTTAAGTTTATAGCTTTTGCCTTTCCCTGAGAATCAGTAGAAGCTGACTGCCCACAAGCGGTTAATAAGCTAAGCATTAAAGCTATAATCATTACTAGGGAAACTAACTTTTTTTTCTCATTTCTTTTCATTTTTCTCTCTCCTTTTGTGAAAATCTAATCTTTTCTAAAATAATTTTGCTTGATAAATAAAAAAACTCCTTAATAGGAGTTTAAAAAACAGGATATACTTAACCAACAGCTATCTAAATAGAGCTATTTAAATAACCATTAAATCAAGACTTAATTCCCTATTCTTATTTCCTACCGTCCTAATGTCCTACCGATTTTTAAAATGAACCACTTCGCAAGCATAACTTGCTCGCTGACCTACAATTCTACCAAACTACCTAAAACAACAGATTAAAAATATTAAAAAATATTTATGCTAAGAGTTTTATACATATAATATGCTATTGCTGCTTATATTACCACAATTTTTCTTAAAGTCCAAGCCTAAATTTAAATTTTTTTTATTTACGGACCATAAGTTTTTTTATGGCTTGATCTAAGCCTTCCAGGGTTAGTTCATACATGGGAAAAATTTCGCGAATAGCATTTATGGTCTGACGGCCGTAAGTCCAATTCCATTGAGCTTTCGGAATTGGGTTAAGCCAAGCATTATAGGGAAATTTACGGGCTAGCCGTTTAAGCCAGGTTATTCCAGGTTCATCATTGCTCATATCCCAAAAGATATTACCGTCGACCATTAGCAACTCGCTGGGAGCCATGGCTGCATCCCCTACCAAAATTGCTTTGTAATCAGAATCCAGATTGCTCATAAGGTCTTGGGTTTTTATGGTTCGTCTGGAATCGCAGGCAGCGTCAAGGTATAAATAATCATAAATACAGTTGTGAAAATAATAAAATTGCAGGTCCTTAAAATGAGAAGCATTATGCACTGCTGTAAAAAGCTGGCTGCAGATATCCGCATACCTATACATTGAGCCTCCGGAATCCATAAACACAATTACTTTAACCGCATTTTTACGGGGTCTGGTCCAAACCAGTTTTAGTTTTCCGGCATTGCGACAGGTCTCGTCGATAGTTCCCTCTAAGTCTAACTCGGTTTTAGCGCCACCTACCCTCGTGCTGAATTGCCGCAAACCGCGCAGGGCAATTTCAAACTGACGGACGCCCAAGGTTTCGTCACGCCTGTAACTCCGGTAGTTGCGCTCCGCAGCTACTTTCACGGCTGACTGTCCATAAGACTTGCCGCCGATGCGGATTCCTCCCGGGTGAAATCCGGAATGCCCAAAAGGAGAAGTCCCCCCTGTACCGATCCATTTGTTACCGCCGTGGTGAGGACTGTCTTGGGTGCGCAGCCGTTCAGCCAAAGCGGCTTTCAAGCTTTCCCAGTCCGGTAAGCCCAATTTTTCCAAAAGGGCATTGCGTTCTTCCTCTGAAAACATTTTGGGCGGCAGTGGATTTTCCAGCCATTTGGAGACTTGGTCCACCAAGGCTTGCGGGGTTTCAACACCTTGAAAATACTTTTGAAAAGCTAGATCATACTGATCATAGTGGCTCTCGCTTTTGATGAGAATAGCCCGCGCCAAGTAGTAAAAGCCTGAAAGGCTGGAATTGGCCAGTCCAGCATATAAGGCTTCCATAAGAGTCATCCATTCCGTGATAGAAACCGGAATGCCTTCTTGTCTTAATTGATAAAAGAAATTAGTATACATTGCTGTCAATCACGCCTTTTTAATAACCACGCATTACTGAACGGAAATATTTGTCCTTTTCTCGCTCTCTTCCGTCCATGCCGCGAGAGTGCAGCTGTCTTAAGGTGAGGTCAAAATCCTGGTTCTTTTTCAGCAAAGTCCCTAAAAAGGGTAGCTCTTTAGTAATGTTTTCCGGTGCTATGCCGCCAACAGCTAAAGCCTGGACCCAGTCTAGAAGTTCACTGGTGCTGGGTTTTTTCTGTAAACCGGGGATACTCCGCAGCCAATAAAAAGCTTTTAAGGCCTCATGCAAAAGCTTTTTCTGGATATCGGGAAAATGAACGTAAACAATCTCTTCCATCATTTCTTCATTCGGAAAATCAATGTAGTGAAAAACACAGCGGCGCAGGAAAGCATCAGGCAGTTCTTTTTCAGCATTACTGGTAATAATAACAATCGGCCGGTGTTTAGCGCTAATGGTTTCTCCGGTCTCAGGGATGTAGAAATTCATAACATCCAGCTCCCAAAGCAAATCGTTGGGAAACTCCAGATCGGCCTTATCGATTTCGTCAATTAACAAAACCACTCGTTCCTCGGAAGTGAAAGCCTCACCCAGCTTGCCCAGCTTGATGTAGCGTTTAATATCCGAAACGTCGTGATCTCCAAACTGGCTGTCGTACAAGCGTTGAACAGTATCATACACATAAAGCCCGTCTTGGGCTTTAGTCGTGGATTTTATGTTCCAGACGATTAATTTTAGCCCCAGGGATCGGGCTACGCTTTCCGCCAAGACGGTCTTACCGGTACCCGGTTCTCCTTTAATTAAGAGCGGTCTGCTTAGGGCTACTGAGATGTTGACGCTGTTGCGGAGATCATCGGAAACAATATAGTCTTCGGTCCCTTTAAAGATTAATTGGTTGCTCATTAGAAAATAGTCCCCTCCTCTGTCTCAGTGATTCTATATTTTAGACGTTTTTAGGGCTAAGGTCAAATAGAGGTTGCCTATTCCCAATGGAAGGAGGCGATAATTTGCTTGAATAGTTCTTCATCTGTTTGTTCCTGGTCATAGCTATAGAACAATATTGTGAACAAATGGCTGCCGTCATGAACTAAGTAAATATATGAGTAGCAGAAGAAGTTTTCTCCATAGACAGGGAATTTTTCCACTATTTCAAAGACTTCAAATTCGCCAATGGTGAAGCTTTCTTTTCTAAGAAGTTCTACCCCGGTTAGGGTTGAAGGCTCATAATTCTCAATTAAAGTTTTTAAAGCTATTTTCGTTTCGGCTACAGGGGCCAGTTCCGCGATTTTTTTGTTTTCATTATCGTAAAACACACTTGTTCCGTCAAAATTCCAAGTTTGTGGATAGTGAAAGCTATAGGCGCGCAGGCTACTATTAGGAGTAGAATTAGACCAGTGCATGCCATATTCCGTAATGCCAAACCAAAATAAATACACTTTAGCCTTTAGTTTATTCCATCCCGGTATTTTATCTGAGGGTCCGATCTCGAATTCCTCTTGGGTGTAACCGGGCTCCGGGTCTTGCGGCAGCAAGTTATCATTAAACAAGTAATCTTTAGTCTGCTGCTCTATAGTTTCTAAGAGCATGTTGTCATTTAAAACTCCGTTGGACAGAAAATCCCGGAGTACCTTATTCTGGCCTATTAGCTGCTGAAAAGGCTCATAGCCGGTTTGCTGTAAGGCTTTGCCCATTAACCACCCCAAGTGGTTAATATGATGAATATCTTGTAATTGCTGTTTGGATTGCTGTTTGGCTTGCAATTTTTCTAGGGTAAAAGTTAGCAGTTCCTGTAATTGGCTAGTGGTTAATTCGCTCAGAATTGCTTGTTGGGCCAGAATAGTCTCTATTACGGAAAAAGGCGCTAGCAGGTCTGTTGTTCGATATCTAGCCAGCAACTCCACACCGCTATCTTTTCTCTGCAATAATTCCTGCAGCTCTTTAAAATCTGCAGCCACAGCATCAAAACTTTTCTGAGGATGTTGACAAAGCGGCACACCTTCCCACACAGCGGAGTTCAGCACTATATCGAGTAAAGCACTCGTTGAGAGCTGAGAGACAGCAGGTTTTGAAGGCTGACTGGATTGCGGATCCGGTTCAACAGTATTTATTGGATGCTTAGGACCCTGTATATTCGGTATTCCATTGGAGACCACCGCCTGTTGGGAGGCGCAACCGCTAATAAGCAGTATCAAAATACTGCTTACTATAATCAGTAAGAGCAGTTTTTGTAATGATCTTTTAGGAATAACTTTTAACCTGCGCACCTTACAGTAGTCACCTCTGACTTATGTTTTCCTATTAAATATAGACGTTTATAATCCTTAGATATTACGCTTATTCCGGTAAATATCTTAGAAAAATAGTTTTAGAGCAGAAACTGCTGTTAAGGTAATAATAATATAGCGGAATATTTTTTCATTAATTTTTTTAAGAACCTTTACCCCCAACCAGGCCCCTAGAGCCACAAAGGGTACTACACAGCCGGTAAGCAAGACTGTTTTCCAAGTGATATTCTGCCAGACAAATACTTGAAGAGGAACTTTGGTAATATTAACCAAGAAAAAGAAGATAGCATTAGTACCCATATATTCATTTTTCTTAAAGCCCATGGAAAGAAGGTAGATGGTAAATATTGGACCGGCGGCATTGCCGATCATAGTGGCAAAACCGGCTAAAATCCCGGTTAAAGCGTAAAACCAGGTCTTCTTGGGAACCTGCAGCTGATCCCCTTTTCTTTCGGAATAAATTAGGATAAGAAGGCAAATCAATACCATGACGGCGATAGTAATTTTAAACTGCGTATCATTGATATATTTGCCGATAACTAATCCTGTTCCCAGTCCGATTAAGGTCCAAAGCATTAACTTTCTAATATTACCCCAGTCTATATGTCGGCGGTAATTCCCTACGGCAAATAAATCCCCAACGATAAGAATAGGCAATATAATACCGGTTGACTGCATACCTCCAAAAGCATCGGCGAGAATGGGAATTACCAACATTAGCATACCGCTGAGGCCTGTTTTGGAGAATCCAATAAGGAAAGCTGCAATTATTACTAAAATAAGCTGTAACTGGGAAAAATCAAAAAAGTTTAAAAGGTCCAAGCTTTTTTCGCCCCACATTGCAATATAGATTTTTAGCTATACATATTTTCTTTAGAATAATTTTTTATTTATAATATTATTTTAATATAGATAATAACTATTTTCCAGAGCGCTATATAATTTAGGCCTTTTTTGGTAAAATGAATATATATGAATGGACAGGAGGATACTAGTTTGAGTTCTATCGCCTTTAAAATTGGGCCATTTCCCATCCATTGGTACGGTATAATCATTGCTTTTGCTTTTGCTTTAGGTATACTGCTTGCCTTTTACCATG
>JAAYOJ010000169.1 GCA_012520405.1 Peptococcaceae bacterium | reverse complement strand
TCCTTATCTTCTCCCGCTACCCCTGAAGCCATTAGATCAAGAATATCCATGGACCTATATGTTCCGTCTTCTTCCCATATCCAAGGGGTGGGTAAGGACTTGGCTGTAGGAATATGTCCTGCTTTATAGTCGTCAGCACTTCGAACGTCAAGAATAACTACTTTGTTCTTATTAGCTGCTAGCCATGAGGTAGAAACTACAGGGTCAAGGGCTCTCGAAGTTGAATCGGTTGTGGCCAAGACATTACCGCCGCCAAGAAGCAATAAGAGCAAAGTGAACACCAATAAAACAGGAATTAATTTCTTTTTCATCTCTCTTCCTCCCTAAAGTTAATAGTTTTATTAATAATTTACCATAAAAAGGTAATTGATTATATGCATTATTTTTTTATTCTTTTGACAATTTTTGTAGACTATACTTCTATAAACCTGTAAAAATATGTTTTATCAACAATGTTTGGACTACTCACATAAAAATTATCAAATAAAAAAGCGGACCGGGGCTATAATTCCCCAGGACCGCTATTTATTTACCTTTTGCCTTCTAATTATTGTACCTTGTACATTCCTTTACTCTGCATATAATTAAAGATCTCCTCCCCATGCTCTTGTTCTTCTTTTTGAATATGATTTAATACCTGCCGGATATTAGCATCCTTAAATTCAAAGATAGCAGTGTCGTAAGCCTGAGATGCAAATTTCTCTGTAGAAAGAATATCGTGACAAAGATCGGCGTCCTGTTGATTGACAAAACCGGTTTGCCCCTGCCAGGAAGCCTGTCTTTGAGTTTGTTGCTGTTGCTGGTTCTGATTCTGCTGGTTTTGTTGATTCATAGCCGGAACTTGACCGGCCAGAATCTGATTTATACTGTTAAGGTGTTCCTGTTCCTTACCGGCAAGTTTCTGAAAAATTTGTTTTAGCTCGGGATCTTGAGCTTGATTAGCATAATTATTGTATTTTTTTATACATAAGATTTCTTGGCTTTTGGCATCATTTAAGAAATTTTGTTCCTTGGGACTTAATTGCATAGTATTTACCTCCTGCCTATACTACATACTTTAGTGAACTTGATACATTCCTTTGTTTTGCATATAATTGAAAATTTCCTCACCTAGTTTTTGCTTTTCGCTTTGAATGGCATTTAATTCCTGCCGGGTAGCCTTATCCTGGATTTCAAAGATTGCTGTATTATAAACACTGGAAAGGTATTTTTTAGACGAGAGCATGTCATGGCACATCATGGCATCTTTCTGGTTTACTTGTCCGGCCTGTTCCTGAGCCGGAGTTTGGTTAAGCTTCTGACTTATTTTTTGAATATGCTGCTGTTCTTGTTGAACCATGCTTTGAAATAGCTGTTTTAGTTGGGGATCTTGAGCCTGATTAGCATAATCATTGCATTTTTGAATAACCATTTGTTCATGGCTTTTTAAATCTTCCAACAACATTTTTTCCTTTTGGCTTAATTGCATAGAAGAGTCCTCCTTACAAATATTGAATTCTAAATTATCTACAAATTTATTTTGTTGTTTATGAGAGGGATTTATTCTTTATAAAAATTTCTTAGTATAGATGTTTGATAATTGAGAAAGCTAAATATTGCATTAATCATTTTTTAATTGTTTTGGAAAAAAAGGAGGTATGATTACTTGTTTAAACACGATAAACAGTTATTAAAGGAAGTCCGAGTGGATGCACCCAATCCTAATTATGCCAATATGCTTACAGAGCAATTAGGTGGTCCCCAGGGCGAATTAAAAGCGGCATTGCAATATATGTCCCAGAGTTTTCGAATTAAAGATCCTAAAATTAAAGATTTATTCTTAGATATCGCTGCCGAGGAATTTAGCCATTTGGAAATGGTGGCTCAAACAATTAATCTGCTAAATGGGCATGATCTGGAAGCAGAAAAGGCCACCGTGGGCAGTATTGAAACTCAAGTATTAACAGGTCTAACCCCTATGCTGTCCAATGCTTCCGGTTATCTTTTTACAGCTTCCTATGTTAATGAGACCGGGGACTTGGCTGCGGATATCCTCTCCAATATTGCTGCTGAACAAAGAGCCAAAGTAGTATACCAATATCTTTACAGACAAATCAATGATACAGGGGTTCGGGAAACCATTGATTTTCTGTTAAACCGGGAAGAAGCTCATAATACTCTTTTCCGGGAAGCATTAAATATGATTCAGGATACCGGTTCACTCCAAGATTGGGGAGTAACCCAGGACTCCAAAGTATATTTCGATATGTCAACTCCGGGCAAATATTTTGATGACCTCAATAATCCTCAGCCTCCTCAATTTACCAGCCCGGATAAACAACAATAAATACGCTCAGAGTAAAATAGAGCTTGGAAATATAAAGAGCCGGTTAACCGGCTCTTTTATTTCCAGATCAAATTCCCTAGAAATTATTTTTCCATA
>JAAYOJ010000204.1 GCA_012520405.1 Peptococcaceae bacterium | reverse complement strand
TTTATTAATGGAAGAGGGGGCCAGCATTACCGGGGAGGCAAAGCCAAAGGGCATCACGTTAGTAACCTCACTCATTTTAGTAAGCAGAGGACCGTTGGCAGTATGGATTCTTAACCATAAGCGTTCATGAGGCTGAATATCGAGCAGGGCCTGGACTTTGGTGGTGAAATCTGCTTCAACTATTTGGTAAAGCAGATCGTTGCGCTCTTTTGTGGGGTAAATATCCACCTTATCCACTAGTTTAGAAGCTGTGACAGCTATGGAAAAGGCATCGGTAATCTTAGCAGGTGCCTTCACGGGCAATTCATCTAATTGTTGAAATGTTTTATCCATCTTGCCAATTAAAGGGAGGTGGATGTGTTCGTATCCTAAATCATAGAAATGTAGGGAGGTCTGGGTTACCGGCTCATCAGGAATAACAAATACCAGGGTTCCTGTTAAATCCTCTTTCGGAGAAAGGGTTACTTCCGGTTCTCCGGGTAAAGAAAGGGGAGTTTCTGTCAGCCAGGTTGCCTGTGAAGCGGGATAGCTGCCTTCATTATTGATGTTCACATAAAAATGGGAGCTAAAGCTGGGGATTAGGTAAGGGATTTTGTCGGGAGTGATATTTTTCAATTGCAGTTCAAGGGCTAAAAACTGCTTATTCGCAGGGGGTTCCAAACCCTTGAATTTGCTAAAGTAATAGGCTTCTTTAACGGTAAGCTCCATAGCTTTATTACTGGTTTGGCTATTAATGGGAATTCTTTTGGTAAGAATGGTATCCATGCCGGGAATACCCGTTCCGGTGACCAGGGCAGCAGTCTGGCTGTCATAACGCTTCAGGGGAGTTCCGGTGGAGATTTGCGTTACATCAGGGGCGATAATTTCACCGGATTTCGGAGGCGCCGTAAAATTCACATACTCAGTGGTGGCATAGCTCAAGAGGCTACCTGTAGGGTCTTTGTCATTGATTTGAATGGTTAGGGGGAGTTCCTGAGTGGTATTCATCTTTTCGATGGAAGCCAGCAGATCGTTTAGGGAAGCCTGCAAGCCCTCTGCATTTTCGGTAACGACATAGCTACCTTCGGAGAGAGAGGCGGCCTTGGCAAATGCCTCCTTATGCTCCTCTACTCCTATGCCGGCCCAGAGTACCGCAATATTGTCTTCCTTAATTTGGGCGATAATTTTTTCAAACTCGGCCTTTTCATCTTCATCCACCTCGAGAGCGGCATCGGTGAGAAATACGATGGCTTTCTTGTTGGAAGGTACTGCTCGAATATTCTCATAGGCAATGGTTAAGGCCCGTAGGATAGGAGTCCCGCCGTATGCTTTGAGTTCACCTAGACTCTGTAGCAGTTGACCCTTATCTTGAGTGGTGATCTGTCCCAGCTTGATAATGGGTGAACCTACAACACTGGTTTGAAAGCTGATCAGTTGGGTGAGATAGTTCTCGGGGAGCTTGAGGATAAAGTCATGGAAGAGCTTTTTGGTCTTATCTATACGGAAGTCGCAGCCCTCCTCTTCGGCAGGGTCTGTGTCCATGGAGCCGGAGACATCCAAAACTAGAGAGATCACAGGGGTCTCGGTAAAACTGGCTTCCTTGGGACGGTTATAGGTCATTACAAAAGAGTTGCCAAAGGTTCCGCTAATTGCTGTAAAAACTTCGGTGAGAGCCTTTTCGTCTTTAGCGCTGAAATACCGTCCGCCGGAAGCTGCTGCGAACTCCTTCATAGCTGTAGCATCGGGATTTTCACCAAAGCCGATGGTGAAGACGGGGATGTTGGCCTCCTCGATTTTTTCCAGGACTTGTCTTTTATCAGCCCTGCTGCCTACGCCCTGGCCATCCAGACTGGAATCAGCACCGTCAGCAAAGACCACTAAGGTAGGTCGAGCTTTGTCTGCCAGTTGGCGTAAGCCCTCTAAAGTGGCATCAAAAAGCACGGTAGAGCCTTCGGCAACCACGGAAGAGAGACTTTTAATTACATCTTCCTTGGTTTCCCCAGGCAGAACTTTGACTCTGGAATCAAAGTCAATTACTTTGATATAGCTATTATCCGGTAAGTTATTGATGAATTCCTTGGCAGCTTCCAGCGTAGCAGCCATTTCTTTCTTCATAGAACCGGAAGAGTCTAAGACCAAAACTACACTTGGAGGGGTGATCTGCCGGGTGATATCCGTAATCTCTACTTCTTTACCCCCTTCTGTGATAACGGTGTTTTCTATGGTGGGAAAAACATCGCGTTTTTGCGGATCATTGACTTCCAGGGAGATGGTGGCTTGGCTCCCGGAATCTTTAGTTTCGAGGATTGTTATGCCCCCGGTAAGGTCTTCAGGCTCCGCAAAAATTGTGTTGAGATTGGTATAGGCAGTTTTTAAAGAGGTGGGTAAGGTTAAGGTGGTGATTTCCCCAGCATTGACGGGAACAAGCCGTGTCGTGCTTCCTGTAAGTCCCGCGGTTAAGTCAGTGAGGACCAAATTCCATAGACCTGATGGTAGCCAGAAGAGGGTATCTCCTTCAGGGGTAAGATCTCCTTCTATGGAATAGTCGTCTATATGGCTAATTTCTAGACCGTCTTGGGGTTCAACAACCACATCACCAAAAGGAACACCGCATACCTTAAGGGCACCAAGCTCATCCCCCAGTTTCACAGAAGGAAGGTCCTGTAACTCAGCCAACATAAACGAAAACTCGGAAGGCTTGGAATTGTCTCTCCAAGAAAATTCCCAAGTCAAGTCCCCTTGCCCTTGGGGCAGGTCATCGATGACAAATTCCTTGGATTTATGGGCTGAAAATTGATACGATTTATAAATGCGGCGAGTCACCATGCTAGAAGAATTGTTTCCGTGGATTGTGAGATTAAGTTCCCCATCTGGAAGTTTCAAGGCTGCGGATTGGAATTTTTCGCCTGAGCTGGAGGTTACAAAGGAAATCTCGTCAACCTCCGGGTCTAAATCAGCCAGGGTAAATTTCTTTTCCTTGCCTACGGGGACACGGAGTTCTTTTACCACGGTTAATCTATAGCCGTTATTATCGGCCTGGGCGTCACCCCACCAGAGGCTATCCTCGTCTTTGGCCAGTTGGAAGGTTAAACGATCCCCGTAATAACTGCTAAAGATCTTCATCTTATTTTGTTCAGCATATTTTTTTAGGAAGTAGAGGGGAGCACCTGAAGGATCTTCCACTTCTAAGGTCCAGGTTTCTCCATTTAAGGTAATATTGTTTTCAACGAAATTATCGATATAGTTTACTCCATGGCTTTCCAGTTCATTATAATGCGTTGAATAATAAAGATCTTGAGAACCCAAGGGATTGATTTCGGGAATGGGAATATCCCATTCCCCCACAGGGCCGGTCTTAGGTGGTTGGAGATCTTTATATTTTTCGTCTTCTTTATTTACTTCACTAAGGGTGTTGACTGCAGTTTCGCTGTTGCAGCCGCCAAGACTTCCGGCCACTAATAAAATGCTTAATATCACTGCTATGGTTTTCCGAAAAGACATTAAGTCACCAACTTTCAGAACCTGTTGAGAAAATTATTGTTTTGCCCATGCCTCTAAAATAAAGTCAGCTTGCTCGTCATCATACTGGACGAATTGAAACATCAATTCACAAGTCACACCGTCAATTTGGACTTCTTTGGAGGCCATATCATAGCCGCCAGACCAGCCATTGTCCACTTGCTTATCTACAAAGGCATAGCCATCTTCTTCGGTGAGATCTATAAGAGTGAAGCTGGCTGAATAATAATGACCGCTGGCCTTATCACTATCGGATAACTCGACGATATAGGGTTCGCCATAGAGGATTCCTTTATCGGGAGGAAGAAGCTCTCCGGGGAAAGCAGGCCACTCGGATGTCCCCAAATCCGAAACGATCAGTTGCAAGGTATCAGAGGATTTAAATTGGGTGCGAATGGCGACAGTACCTAGTCTTGCCCCACGCCCCGCATCGGTAATGGTAAAGCCCTGTGATTCAAGAAGATTAAAATACTCTTCTAATTCCTCTTTATTGGTGGGGGAGATTGTGATGGCATATTCTCCGTCTCCAAAGTCTCCGGAATTGGTTACTTCACCATAAGGGTACTCGGGAATTTTATCGGAGATTTTGCCCGTTGGCCAGCCAGGGTTTGCTAAGAAGGACATAGCTTCTTCAAGATCTTCAAGGGCTTCACCGGCTTCTTCCAGCTCATTTAGAGCCTCCGAAGGCCCCTGGTTTTTTTCTGAGTTATCTCCGCAACCGGGTATAAGGGCGAAAATAAGGAAAATGGCTAAGATGACAATAAAATATTTTTTCATTTATAGTCATTCCTTTCGGTATTCTTACTTTTGGTTTTTGCCAACGGTTATAGTGACCTCTTCGCTTTCAATCAGGTAAGTGAGTTGGAAAGCAATATCATCGGCATTGGTAGCCATGTAGGCCTTGGATGAACTATCCGAGTAGCTGACTTCATTTTGGGTGTAACCTGCGTCTTTGACTTTTTCCAGATATTTTTCAAATTCCGCAGTCTTGATACCTTCCACGGTAATCATGCACAATGCATCGGAGTTGGCTACATAGGTTACCTTCCCATCCAGTTTGGGGATAGCCTTACCGAGCTTATCCTTAGGCCATTCATTGCCTCCTAGGGATAATTCAGAACCATCCTCTGTTTCTATGGTGACCTTCTCCCCATCAACATTGACCTTGCCTCCGGTTATATCTTCTAAAACTTTTTCAGTTAACTTTTCGGCAGCCATCTCCGATGGGCTTTTACAGCCTGCTGGAATAAGAATGAGAACAAGTATCAGACAAAGGATAAAGGCTTTTTTCATAAAGAAATCTCCTTTCCATGAATTCCTTGTCTATCGATTATTTAATAATATTAAATTTGCCAATGAGCGGTAGCCGTTTTACTTTTCCTTGCAGCCCATTGATAAGTCCTATTATCACAAAGACCAGAAGCACTAGGGAAAAAAGAGGCAACAGTATCCAGCCGATAATAGGGATAATGCTTAAAACTACGGTACCGACAACGCCGGTAATTAAAAGCAAAAGACCCTGATTGGCATGGAATTTTCCAAAAGAAGAATCCGGACAAACAATGAGGGGGAGGAAAAATAAGATATAGGCAAGACCTGCCATGGTTTTTCCTTTTTCAATGTCTTCAGGATCAAACTCCGGAACATCAAGGTTGTTTATTTGGTTTTCACTCATTATCAATCTCTCCTCACTTTTTTAAAAATTATTAGTTTTCTGATAATTTGACATATTATGGTTTAGCCTATATTTTGCTGTTCATAATCTTTGGGGATGTCAAACATACCGGAAGGTATATTTCCGCTCAATTCGAAAATCTCTAACACTTGGATCATTCCGTCGATATTCATTTCCATGCCTACCAGTTTATTACCCTGGAAGAAGTATTTTACGAGGGTGCCATCTTCGGAATATTCTTCATAGGGGAGAGTTTGGCCCAGGAAATCTCCCTGTCCGTCTTTTACAAAGACTAATCCTGCGTAGTCAATATCTTCTTCTTCCTCTTCAAAATCCGCAGAGCTCATAATCATAACCGTCTTGGTATCGTGATCAATCATATACATCTTTTTGTCTTTGATAATCATACGGTTTTCCGTGCCGCCCACCACGGTTTTGGTGGCAAAATCATCACCATTGTAGGCAATTTCCGCGTCAATGCTTTCCCCATCAGCGGTCATGCGGTATTTCATATAATACTTGCCGCTGGCCATTAAATCTTTGTAGGCCTTTGCCAGCCGGTCTCCCATTTCGGGCATAGTGGCGGACTCTTCAGGCTCTTCAGGCTCTTCCGCCTCTTCCGCCTGGGCTTCTTCTTCCGAACCATTCGAAGCCTCCTGTTCTTCAGCGGGTGGTTCTGCAGCTTGGGATTGTCCTTGCTGGGCGGCAGACTTTTGCTCCGCAGTTTTGCCGGTCTCTTGGCTGCCTCCACAACCGCTAAGCAGGAAGAAGAGGATGATGGACAAAGAAACGAAAACTGTAAAAACTTTTTTCATGCTTTAACTCCTTTCTTGCAAATGGTTTTCATAAGTTCATTGTGTAATTAATTTTGGGAGTTGTAATCACCCCATGAGATGAATAAAGCTATAGATGGGGTGATTTTAAGGGGTGATTTTGGGGTGATTTTTTTCTCAAAGGTGTTTTAATTCTGTCCAATATCTGGTAAAAAGGATATAGTAACTTAAAAATTAAATAAAAGGGGGTTTTTCGGGTGCATAGAGAAAAGAGGAGGAAGTTTTATACCGCCTTTATTTGCCTATTGACTTTCCTCCTGTTGCTTACCGGCTGCCAAAGTAAAAAGCTGCTCAGTCCTAAGCAACCTGTGACGTTAACTATATGGCATAATTTCGGAGGGCAAATGAAGGACACCATGGACGCTATGGTGGATGAATTCAATGCGACTGTGGGAGCGGAGGAGGGTATTGTTCTTAGCGTAACCTCCATATCCGGCTCTGCTGATCTCCACAAAAAGCTTACCATGGCAGCTAACGGTGATCCCGGAGCACCTGCCTTACCGGATATTTCTACGGTTTACCCTAAAACCGCTTTGATTCTTGCAGAAAAGGATTTGCTTCTTGAGCTGGACCCCTTTTTTACTGAGGAGGAGCTCGCTGCCTATATACCCCAGTTCTTGGAAGAGGGGCGTTTGACCGATAAAAAGCTTTATGTATTTCCTTTCGCTAAATCCACAGAGGTTCTTTTTGTTAATAAAACCATTTTCAATCGATTTTCCGAAGAGACCGGAATTAGTTTAGATAGCTTAGCAACTTTTGAAGGGATACTGGAAGCCGCAGAGAAATATTATGAGTGGACTGATAAGCAAACCCCGGAAATTGCTAACGACGGCAAGGCCTTTTATGTCCCTGATTCCTTGTTTAATCTTGCTCAAGTAGGCTATAAGCAGTTAGGTAAAGAGTTTATTAAGGATGGACGGCTTCAGCTTTCAGCGCCTGAGTTTTTACGGATCTGGAATTGTTATTATTCCCCCGCTGTTCGGGGCCACATTGCTATCTTTAATGGCTATGCTTCTGACCTTGCCAAAACCGGCGATGTAGTCTGTAGCACTGGTTCTACGGCCGGGGTCTTATTTTTCTCCCCAATCATTACCTATGGGGATAACACAACTGAGCCGGCTGAGTATGCTATCTTACCTTATCCTGTCTTTGAGGGAGGAAAAAAGGTCGCTATACAGAGGGGCAGCGGGATGTGCGTTATGAACTCCACCCCGGAAAAAGAATATGCGGCGGTTGTTTTTTTGAAATGGTTTACAGCCACAAAGCAAAATCTGACCTTTGTTTCTTCCACGGGCTCGGGCTATCTTCCTGTGACCAAAGAAGCTTATGGCAATGTTATGGACAATGGGATTGAAAGCTATACCGATGCTCGAATCGCTGCTCTCCGCACTACGGTGATCCAGATGCAGCAAGACTATGATTTTTATATACCCCCTGTTGTAGAAGGGTTTGATGAAATGCAGAAAGACTATGAGGAACGTTTAATAGCCACTGCATCTTCTTCCAAGGAAAAATACCAACAACAGATCCAAGACCAAGACCAAGACCCCGAGGCGGTTTTTGACAGTGTGTCTAAAGGGGTTTGTGAACATTTTATCAACGATCTGATCTTTGGCAGATAAAAATGCATTTAGGTGATTGAGTTGTTCCTTAAAGAATTATCCCTAAAAACGAAGGTTCATAATTTATGGAAAATTTTAGAAAATGCCAATACTTTTGGTATTCCTATGCGCCTTAGGCTGTTTTTATTTTTAATCGTGCTTGTATTTACCATGCTTTTTGGTGTTATTGTAATTCTCTTGGGAACAGGCTCCTTCACCGCCGGGCAAAATGAAAACATTAAAGCAATGCAAAGAGAACTATCCTATATGAGAGATGATATTTATAAACAGTTTGGGAACCTTTCCGTTTATGCGGTGGATCTGTCCAGAGGCTTATCTGAAAGTATGGAAAAAAATCTTCTGAATCGTGGGCTTCAGATTAAGGATTTGCCTAACCATCCTGAGCTTTTAGAAGATATCATAGAAAATGAATACGAACGCCTTTTATTTTCTCTGCAGAAGGCCAAGAGTAGTGGTGTCTTTGTTATTTTAGATGCCACGGTGAACCCTAATTTAGAAAATGCCGCCTACTCTCGAGCGGGCTTATATTTAAAGAATATGGAACCGAATATTATAAGTTCATCCGCTCCTACGATTCAGGTTCTTCGCGGCTTTCCGAATATTGCCCGTAAAAATTCCCTTCCTCTCCATTCCCAATGGGCTATGGAAATGGATATAAGGGGGGCATGCTATTATCAATTGCCATTGGAGCGGGCCAAAAAATACCGGCTTCCACTTTCTCGCCTGTATTATTGGAGCCCCTCGCTTATTTTACCGGGGACCAGTGAAAAAGTTATGCTGTGTTCCATACCTCTCCTTGATTCTTACGGCAATGTGTTTGGAGTGTGTGGCTTTGAGGTCAGCTCTATGTTGTTTAAGCTTACCTATATGCCCGATAATAGTAACTACAGTCGTATTTTCTCTATGCTTTCTCCCTTTAAAGATACTGTGCTCCATAGCTCAGAAGCTTTGTTTGCAGGAGGATATCTTGCTCATGACAGCGGATTGCCCGGCCAGTCCCTCTGGATTGCCAAGGGCCCGAAATCTTTATCTACCTATGTCCTGGAAAAAGATATTGCTTTTATCGGCTTACATGAGGAGGTTCAGCTTTATCCTAAAGGATCAGTCTTTGAAGATCAAAAATGGGCTGTAGCCATCATGTTGCCACAAAAAGATGTGACTTCACAACTTACCTATGCAAAGATGCGTTTGACTTTTCTCTGCTTGATTTTATTTATCGTTGGAGTTGTGTTATCTTCCCTCATCAGCCGCCGCTATCTGAAACCCATAACGGAAGGGCTGGATATTATTAAATCTAAGGATTTTAGCCGTAATCCTGTCACGAAAATTCCTGAGATAGATGATCTTATTCAGTTCCTTTCGGTCCAAAATGAAGAACCTTCGTTAAAGTCCGAGGCAGATTTATCTGAAACGGTGTTTAAGGAATTCGTAAATAACACCAAGACCCTTTCGCCTGCGGAACGAGCTGTTTTTAATCTCTATGTACAAGGCTATACAGCTAAAGAAATCACGCAAATTCTCTGCCTGAGCATAAATACCATAAAAACCCATAATAAGCGTATCTATATGAAGCTCAATGTTTCCTCCAGACAAGACCTGCTGAAATATGTCAATAAGTTGAAAGAGATGGGATGGGATTATAAATAAACAGCACGCTCAATATGCTATAATATTCTTATTGCAAATAATTTAATAGCACTTATAAAAATAGGGGATTATATTCTCTATTTTTTTGTAAGAATAGTGGGGGATATTAAAGGAGGAAGTAATAGTGCATAATTATAAAACCGATTATCATGTTCACCCCAATTATTCCATAGATGCCTCTGCCGCTACTATAAAGGACTTTTGCCATAAAGCATTAGCTTTGAAATTGAGGGAGATTTGTTTTTGCACTCATATTGAATTGGATCCTGAGCGAAAAGCAAAGGATAACTTCGTCAGGCTAAATGGAGTAAAACACTCTGTTTACAAGCTTAACTGGTTGGACAGTTATTTTAGGGAAATTACCCAGGCCCAAACTGAATTTAAAGAATCCGGCCTTAAAATTAAGGCCGGCGTAGAGATAGGATATTGCCCCGGTGAGGAAAATTATATTGAAAAAATTGTTAATAACTACCCCTTCGATTTTGTTATGGGCGCAATTCACTGTCTGGACCACCTTTCTATTTCTTCCAAAAAAGAAAGCCCGTACTATTTTAAGAGCAGGAGTGCTGCTACAGTACGGGAAGAATATTTTGCAGTATTAATGGAAGCAGTGAAAACAAATCTTTTTGATTGCATCGCCCATATTGATCTTTATAGGAGATATGGCGTTCAATTTTTAGGTGTTAATGCCTACACTCTTCATCGTGGAGCTATAGAACCGGTATTTAAAGAAATGGAAAAGAGAGAAATGGGAATTGAAATCAATACTTCAAGCCGTAGAAGAGGTTTAAAAGAATTTCATCCAACCAAAGAGATTTTGGATTTAGCAATAAAATCGGGAATAAAAGTGTTTACCGTAGGTTCTGATGCCCATTCCCTTGATGAGTTGGGTGAAGGCCTAGATGAAGCTCTATCCTTACTTCATGATAAGAACGCCAGCAATTATGTTTTTGACCGGAGAAAGCCGGTTCCATGCTCAACAGCAGGCAAAAAGCTTACAAGAACGTCCTAACTGTTATTAGACGACAAAATCGAGCTTTCCATTCATATTTGACTTTTAAGAGAAAAATTTTAACAATGTAGGTATAAATAGCAAAAGGAGCACGAAAATGGTATAATAATGTATTCCTAGTTGAGTGATTAAACATTAAAAACAAAGGAGGTAGTATATGAAAAAATATCAATGTATACCCTGCGGTTATGTTTACGACCCGGAGATCGGCGATCCTGACGGCGGGGTAGCGCCTGGCACAAAATTTGAAGACCTTCCCGATGATTGGCAATGCCCGATTTGTTTTGTAGGCAAAGACGATTTTGAACCGGTTGAAGACTAAACATTCATTTTAGAGGAGGAAGCGAATATGAGTATGTTTTGCTATCAGTGTCAGGAGACTGCGGGGGGAAAAGGCTGTACAGTCCGTGGTGTATGTGGAAAAAATGAAGAGCTCGCCCGTCTGCAGGACCTACTAATCTACACGCTGAAAGGAATTTCGGAGCTTGTAGTTAAAGGGAAATTGGATGTTAAAAAGCTTGGTGATACGAATTATGAAGTACTAAGCAGTCTCTTCATGACAATCACCAATGCTAATTTTGACGAAGATGCTATAGAAAAACAGATTATGAAAATGCTCGCCATCCGTGATGAACTCAAAAAAACGATTGATGTCGGAACCTTGCACGACGCCGCGACCTTTACCGCTAATTCCAGAGCGTCTATGCTGGAAAAGGCTGCCTCCGTCGGAGTGTTGGCCACTACAGACGAGGATGTGCGTTCCCTCCGAGAAATGATTACTTACGGTCTCAAGGGCATGGCTGCTTATACGGAACATGCTCAGAATATCGGTAAGGAGAACCTAGAGATTAATGCCTATATTTATGAGACCCTGGCAGCATTGCTGGATGATTCCCTCACCGCCGATGACCTTGTGGCGTTGACGCTGAAAACAGGGGAATATGGTGTAAAGGCTATGGCCCTTCTCGATGAAGCCAACACCTCCAGGTACGGCAAGCCCGAGATTACGGAAGTGAATATCGGAGTAAGAAAAAATCCGGCAATCCTGATTTCCGGTCACGATTTGGTTGACTTGGAACAGCTGCTTGAACAGACCGAGGATACGGGCGTGGACGTTTATACCCATAGCGAAATGTTGCCCGCTCATTATTATCCTGCTTTTAAAAAATACAGCCACTTTGTCGGAAATTACGGCAACGCCTGGTGGAAGCAGCTGGATGAGTTTGCATCTTTCCATGGGCCTATTTTGTTCACTACTAACTGTATCGTGCCGCCCAGAAGCGAAGAGATTAGAAACAGAATTTTCACCACCGGTTCCACCGGTTTCCCGGGCTGCAAACACATTATGCCTGATGAAAAGGGCAAGAAAGATTTTTCTGGGATCATTGCTCTTGCCAAGACTCTTCCTGCTCCGGATGAAATTGAAACCGGTAGCATTGTAGGTGGCTTTGCCTATAATCAGGTGCTGGCTGTGGCGGACAAGGTGGTTGACGCTGTCAAATCCGGCGCCATTAAAAAATTCTTTGTTATGGCTGGGTGTGACGGACGTATGAAATCCAGGGCATATTACACCGAATTTGCCCAAAAACTACCGCAGGACACTGTTATTCTCACCGCCGGCTGTGCAAAGTATCGCTATAATAAGCTTAATCTGGGGGATATCGGTGGAATTCCCAGAGTATTGGATGCCGGACAGTGCAACGACTCCTATTCACTGGCTTTAATTGCTCTGAAGCTGAAAGAAGTATTCGGCCTGGACGACATTAATAAACTACCGCTTGCCTTCAATATTGCTTGGTACGAGCAGAAAGCTGTAATAGTATTGCTGGCCCTGCTGTATCTTGGTATAAAGAATATCCACCTTGGCCCCACTTTGCCGGGCTTCCTGTCTCCCAATGTAGCTAAAGTTTTAGTTGAGAAATTCGGCATTGCCGGTATCGGCACAGTTGATGAGGATATAGAATTGTTTATGGCTTAATAAACAGTTAAATAACTACAGTAGTATTCGCTCAACTCCAACCCTCGATATACATTTTTTGATATCGGGGGTATTTTTTTGAGTATTTTGATATTGACACTCATTCTCAATAACAATATAATAGAATTAAGTTAAGTAGAATTAAATTTAATAGAAATATTTAATGTCTTAAAAATATTGAAAGCTCTTTAATTATTCGGAATTTTACTGTGAAAGGAGATAGAGACATGGCATTATCAAAAGGAAAGCTAAATACACCATATGTAGTGAATGGCGTTAATACCGAGCATGAAGGTATTCGAGAGTTTTTATTTGCGCTTGGTTGCTATCCAGGGGAAAAAGTAACTATTATATCTAAATTGGCTTCTAATTATATAATCAATATCAAAGATGCAAGGTACAGTATAGATGAGGACTTAGCAAACGCTATTATGGTCTAAAGTACGCTAAGCCAGTGAAAGGTAGTACCGGCTGAAAAATAGATTTAGTTTGCATGTCTTAGAGGAGGACACTATGAAAGTCGCATTAGCAGGAAACCCTAATTGTGGTAAAACAACTTTGTTTAACGCAATTACGGGCAAAATAGAGCATGTCGGAAACTGGCCTGGGGTAACAGTTGAGAAGAAGGAAGGTAAGGTTAAACAGAGTCTTAACCCTAACAACGAGAATCTAGTTGTGGTGGACTTGCCTGGTGCCTACTCCATGTCGCCCTATACGAGTGAAGAGACGGTTACCAAAGACTTTATTCAAAATGAAAGGCCCGATGTGATTATCAACATCGTAGACTCGACCAATCTAAGCAGAAGTTTGTTTTTCTCTACTCAATTACTGGAACTGGGGATACCAATTGTGGTGGCCCTTAATAAGAGCGATTTGGCTGAGAAATCGGGTATTACAATAAATGTTCCGGTTTTAAGTGAAAAATTGAAATGTCCCGTTATTCGAACTATATCGACTAAAGCGACCAATAACGGTTTGCCTGAACTAATAAAGGCGGTAATCGCTGCCGGTAAGTCCGACAAGAAACAAGAAGCTCCGCTTAAACTGAGCGCTACAAAAGCTTTATCCAAGGAAGAATCTGAGAAAGTGGATAAAAAACGCTATACTTTTGTTAACTCCCTTGTAACGGAAGTAGAGCGGAAGAAGATAAGTCCGGAGAGGCAAACTATTCAAGATCAGGCTGATCGTATCATTACTCACAAGTGGCTGGGGATACCGATTTTTGCAGCAGTTATTTACTTAGTATTTTCAATTTCTCAGTCCTGGGTTGGACCATTGCTGGCTGATGTCTTTGTGGGCTGGATTGATTTACTGTATGAGGGCGTAGCTTCACTACTAGGAGAAGAAGTAAATCCTGTTCTGGGCGCCTTGTTGCTTGATGGAATTATTGGCGGTGTCGGGGCGGTCATTGGATTTTTGCCCTTGATTATGGTCTTATTTTTCTGTTTGGCGCTTTTGGAGGACAGTGGCTATATGGCCCGGGTTGCTATTGTCATGGATAGATTCTTTAAAAAAGTTGGCTTGTCCGGCAGATCAATTATTCCTATGATAGTTGGTACCGGCTGCAGCATACCCGGTGTTATGGCCACCAGAACCATAAAGAACGCAAGGCAAAGACGCACCACGGCAATGTTGACTCCCTTTATGCCTTGTGGTGCTAAACTCCCAGTCATTGCCCTTTTCGCCGGTGTATTCTTTGGCGAGAAGGCCTGGGTAGGAACTTCTATGTATTTCCTCGCCATTTTGGTTATTATTATCAGCGCGCTAATTATTAGACAAATCACCGGAGATTATTCAAAGTCTTATTTTATTATGGAACTACCGAAATACAGGGTTCCAAGTATCAAGAGGGCAACCATCTCCATGTTTTCGCGAGCCAAAGCATTTATTATTAAAGCCGGTACCATTATTCTGGTTTGCAACGCCGTCATACAAATCTTGCAGAGCTTCGACTGGCAATTCCAAGTAGTTGCCGAAAATGCTCCGGAGACAAGTATCTTGGCCAGTTTAGCAACTCCTTTAGCGATATTATTTATTCCACTTGGCTTTGGTCTGTGGCAGTTTGCGGCAGCAGCAGTAACAGGATTTATTGCCAAGGAAAACGTGGTAGGCACTTTAGCAGTTACTTTTGCTGTAAGCAATTTTATTGACACTGAAGAATTTGCTCTGGTTGGCGGTAGTGCTGAAGTTAATGCAATTTTTGGTATTAGTGCGGCAGCGGGGCTTGCTTATCTGGTCTTTAATCTCTTTACACCGCCATGTTTTGCAGCTATAGGTGCCATGAACTCCGAAATGGAATCACGCAAGTGGCTGTTTGGGGCTCTTGGTTTTCAATTAGGGATGGGTTATGTTTTAGCTTTCTTTGTATACCAGATTGGAACTCTAATTACTGTCGGTACATTAGGGGAAGGCTTTGGCGCGGGACTTGTCGCTGTAGCCGCTATTATCGGAATTGTTGTTTACCTTATGAGAAAAGGCAGGAGAAATAAGCAAGCTTCCGGCCAGATCCAAACGGTATAAGGCGAGGTGAAATTATGAGTACAGCTGATTTTGTTATAGTTGGTATCGTAGTGCTGTTGATATCACTTGCGGTTTATAAAATTGTGAAAGACAAAAAAAGAGGTACAAGGTGTTGCGGGTGCAATGCATGCTGCGAACATTCCGAACAATTCGGATGTATGGATAAATCCCAACAATAGTATTTATTTACGGCTATCTGAAAATGTTGGGATTAAGCCCGAACCGGAGAGTAAATAAACCAGATACTTTAGGAAGATGTCTTCATGCTTTTGAAGACATCTTGTTTTAACCATTGAACTTGCCCAAATACTCCATTCACCCGGTCACGTAGCAAAGAACACGATTACGGTAAAAACAGTCCTGTGGACTGTTTTACTGTGCAAGTTTATGATAAAGAAATCAGAAGTTGTGTTAGTTTATACTCAGGATATCATGTAATGTATGCGAGATCGAATTAGTTTTATTTTTCGAAGTTAGAAGGGATGTGGTATGGGGCCATAGAAATAAGAGCAATAAACTATCAAAGGAGCTAAATAATGAAACCGTTAAAAGTATACAATGTAATTTTTCCGATCTGGTTTTTACTATTTTTTCCGCCGGTTATATTTCTAACTCTTATAGGTAATTTCCTTATAGATTCATTGGTTGTTATAGCTTGCTTCTTTATATTCAAGCTAGCTAATGAACAAAAGAATCTTAAAGAATTTTACAAGGGTAGTATAGTTAAGGTTTGGCTATTTGGTTTTTTGGCTGACATCATAGGCGCTGCCATACTGTTCATAGTTGGAATTTTAGGAGACTCTTTGGGACTACCTAGAGATTTGATTTCAGGAATAAATTATGATCCCTTTAGCAATGCTATGGCTGTTATACTAATAATATTTGCTATGCTGGTAGCAGCAGCGTTAATATTTATATTTAATTACAAAGTTACCTTTAAAGAACAAATTAAAGAAAAATCAGTAAGGTTAAAAGTCGCGATTACCATTGCCATTGTTACAATGCCTTGGACCTTCTTGTTACCGACTAAATGGTTTTATTATTAACAAAGAGGTAACGAAAAACAGCAAATTATTTTGGAAAGCAAAGAAGTTCTATAAATTCCATAGGTTAGAGTTTTAGGATCTTGAAAAATTGGCAGCTTGGGTGGGAAGAAGGTAAAGGCTATAAGTAAAATGGCATGGAGAAAGAGCAGAAACAGACCTATAAGGTTTAGGGTCTTGAAGACACTTTTCTTAGTCAGTATCCGATAGCCGATTAGCTGGCATAGGATGCAGCCCAGTATATAGGCTAAAATATCGATTACTAAAACCGGCTCTGCGGCAAACATAGTATAGGTGTAGTAAATAATAAGAACAGTTCCCTGTAAAATTAGAATTCCTAAACCTTTGGCTCCAAAGAAGTTATGGGTTTTGTTTTTGATAAACCAATACTCAAGCACTGAAAACATAATCAATGACCAAAATCCAAGTTTTAAATGTTCCCAAACACTTTCGTTTACCGGGGCAATAATACCGACAAGAGGGGATTTATTGGACCATTCATAAAGGAAACTTAATAAAAATCCAACTATAACCAGAAAAAAGATTCCGGAGAGCTCCCATTTTAAGATGCTTTTTTTTGTTTTCTTGTTCATAATACACCATTCCAATATGGATTTATTTGAGCCCAATAATTCATTCTTTAGTATTATGTTCAATAATTCAGTTATAATTAGTTTTTCCTTTTAGTCTCTTTTTCTACACTTCAAGCTGCGATTGAGATAAACGTAAAAAAATCCTATAATTATACCAACGAAATACTTTCTCAATACCGCCTCCTTTGCTTTGGGGCTGGGAATATATAACTAAAATAATAAGGGGTGTCTTAGTTTATGATGAAAAAACAACCACCATCAATCGATCAATGGCTTAAAGAAGCAAAAGCTCATGCTAAGGCTTTACAACAAGGGATGTTTTTAGTTCATAATGGTGTTGTGCGCCAAACGCCCAAAGCCAAGGTACGGCAGGGAATTGACGATGGTTCGACGGTAAAGGGAATGGTATTTACTTACGATGCGGCCAAGGTTGAGGCAGCTATTGCCGAAACATATAAAATGGACGGCATTTTCCATGTTAGGGTTTGGCTTAATGAAGGGCAGCTCGAACTTGGCGATGACATAATGTATGTGTTGATTGGCGGTGACATCAGACCACACGTTGTTGATGCTCTGCAATTTCTGGTTGAAAAGATTAAAAGCGAGTGTGTTACTGAAATAGAACAAAAAAGTAATTAAGGAACTATTTCCAAAACAGTACCTTGATTCCAATCAGTCACTTTTCTAGAGCCATAAACCCCTAAGAATAGCCTGCTTTGATCCATGTTTGTTCCCAAACTAACATAATAAGCCGTTTGAGACCCAAAACTATAATCGGTTTCTATAACACTAAAATCTTGACACTTACAATCCGGGAACATTCTTGTATAGGCTAAAACTCCTGTAGAAGGAGCCGGAGTCCTTTGTTTACGGGCAAGATCGATAAACACCACACTTCCTCTTAATTCCGGGATTGAATTCCCCATATAGGGCTGGACTCCTGTAAGAGCAGTTCCCCCAAATTTATCGGGCCTAGGATCTTGATGATAATAACAGCTTAGGGGCCGGAGGCGTTGACCGGAAATTTTAACTGTTTCTTCGTAATAAGCAATGGTTTTTTGTTCTAGAGACGGATTTATCGAGCAGTTTGTTATAGTGGAAGTAGGAAAGTCTCCTTCCCATCCTCGCCAGCCAAAGTTAATTAATCCTTCTGCGGCGGGTGAAGTTTTCCTTAACGAAGCTTGGATAAGCTGGGTAACCGGAATCGGTTTATAGGCAACAAATGCATAGATGGACTCTACCAGATCTTGCCCGACATTTCCTATGTATTTAATCCACCGATCATAAGACCATTGATAGGAAAGGCCGGATATATTACGCACCCCCTTGGCAATTACGGTTAGCGTTTCCTGAATAGGGACGGGAAGTTCATGAAAAAGTGTAACTGCAGGGGGATTAGAGACAAAGCTAGGTTTAGAGATATCAATTTCAATTATTTTACCGGCGATTTCCATATTGTTCTGGCTTAAATTAAAGGGATCATAGCCTGATCCGCCGTCACCTGTAGTTAAAACAAGCTTTCCATTTTCGGGTGAAAAGTTTAGGCTATTAACCCCATTATGGTTATAAAAAGGTCTTCTCAAATTAAGTAAGGTCCGTCTTTTTTGGGGTCCTGCATTTGCTTGCAAGATCCATTCTTCCACTGTATCAATATGATCATATCTAACCTCTCTGTTTGTCCATTTCAGGTTTAGGCTTTTAGGGTCGCAGGGATTAGGTTTAAAAGATTTTGACAAAGCACCTGGTCCTTGGGTTCCTGCTACCGAATAATGAAGGTAAAACAGGCCATTATAATAAAATTCGGGATGAAACGCTAGCCCAAGGAGTCCCCGTTCATCGTATCCTCGACCATTTGCACCCAACCTGATGATTCGAGGGCCAATATTTAATAAAGTCCGCCAACCTCCATCTGCTTGGTATAAGATTTCTCCCGCCTGGGTCGCAATAAATAATCTTTCGGCTGAATCACCCGGAAGAATAGCTGTTTTCAAAACTGTAGGTAAATTTATGTTATGAACAAGGGGGCGCAAGCTGACTCTAATTTTTGGCAGCATAATTAACACTCCTAGTGTTTTTTTCTTATATATATATGATTAAAAAGCTTAAACATTATGAAAAACTGGCCTTTACCGACCTAATACTTTATGTAGAAAAAATTAAGAATAAGAGGGAATCATTTGAAAAAACTATTAAACAGCCGGGTTTTAATTACTCTTATAGCCTTAGCGTTGCAGCTCTTAGCCTTAATAAGTGTTATTCTATGGTTCTATGACTATTTTGCTTTCTTCTATGCGGGCAGTGTAATTATCAGCTTATTAGCTGTACTGTTTATTCTTAATAGTAGAAGTAATCCTATCTACAAAATTGCTTGGATTATTCCCATTTTAATTTTCCCAATTTTTGGAGGATTCTTTTATTTTTTCTTCGGCGTTGATAAGTTAAGTAACAGAAGAAAGCGTAGTATGAAAACCATTTTTGAAAAAACCAAAGACACACTTCAGCCTCAACCGGATATTATTGCTGAGCTTGATCAAAGGAATAATAGTGCCGGCAACCAATCAAGATATATTCAGAATTATTCTTACTATCCTCCATATCGGGAAACTTATTGTGAGTATTTATCTACAGGCGAACAAAAGTTTGAAAGACTTAAGGAAGAACTGAAAAAAGCCCGCCATTATATTTTCTTAGAGTATTTTATTATTGCAGAAGGGGTAATGTGGGATAGTATTCTGGAGATCTTAGTGGACAAGGTTAAGGAAGGTGTCGATGTCCGGGTTATTTACGATGACTTCGGCTGTTTGACTGCCTTACCTTATAATTACAATCGCTATTTGGAAGAACTAGGCATCAAGTGTTGTGTTTTTAATCCTGTTATTCCTATTTTATCTCCGCGGCATAATAACAGAGATCACCGTAAAATTGCCGTCATCGATGGACAGACGGCTTTTACCGGGGGCGCGAATCTGGCTGATGAATACATTAATGCTAAAGAATTGTACGGGCACTGGAAGGATTCGGCCATTATGATTAAAGGAAAGGCCGCCTGGAGCCTCACGGTTATGTTCTTAACAATGTGGGATTATCTACAGGGTATAGATGAAGATTATGAACAGTATAAACTTAAAGATTACGCAGAGAACGATAAAGAGGAAGACAATATCAACTTTGGTTTTGTCCAGCCCTTTTCCGATAGTCCTTTAGACAATGAATCCGTCGGGGAAACAATTTACTTTAACCTAATTAATAAGGCTCAAAAATATCTCTATATTACAACCCCTTATTTAATAATCAATAATGAGATTGTTACGGCTTTGACTACGGCCGCTAAGGGAGGGGTGGATGTCCGGATTATTACTCCTCATATACCTGATAAATGGTATGTACATGCAGTTACCCGCTCCTACTATAAAATTCTTTTGGAAGAAGGGATTAAAATCTATGAATACACTCCCGGATTTATTCATTCCAAGACTTTTGTAGCCGATCATGAATACGGGGTAGTCGGAACAATTAATATGGATTATCGAAGCCTATTCTTGCATTTTGAATGTGGGGTTTGGTTATATGGTTGTAATATAATTAAGGATATGTATAATGACTTTCTGAAGACCTTAGAGCAATGTCAAGAAATAACTTTGCAAGAACTTGAGAAAGTCAAATGGTATAAAAAGTTAATGAGGTTTATTTTACGAGTGTTTGCTCCTTTGATGTGACTTCGGCTATGGCTAAAATGTTTAGGACTAAAATATGTTATTGAGGTATTTATATGAGTAATAAAAAACGGGTGATTGTGATTGGGGGAGGAGCAGCCGGCATGATGGCTGCTATTTCTGCCAAAAGACTGGGTGCCGACGTTACAATTTTAGAAAAAAATTCACGGGTAGGGAAAAAAATATTAGCTACAGGCAATGGCCGCTGCAACTTTACTAATATAAATGCCGATGTCGCTTGTTATAGTGGCAATAACCCCAAATTTGCTTATAGTGCTTTAGCAAACTTTACAGTAGATCACACTATTAAATTTTTTGAGAAATTAGGTATTGCCCACAAAGTGGAGGACTTAGGAAAAGTTTTCCCTATGTCCGACCAGGCTTCCAGTATTCTGGATGTTCTTCTGTATGAATTGGAGGAACTGGGAGTTAATATTATATGTGATGCCGCTGTCGAAGCCCTAACCAAGAAAAAAGAAAAGTTTGTAATCATGGCCAGCAATGGCAAAGAATATACGGGAGACAGGGTGATTATCGCTACGGGTGGCAAGGCTATGCCCGCAAGTGGTTCCGACGGCCAGGGATATAAGTTAGCCCAAAAGCTGGGACATTCTGTTTGTGATACCTTCCCCGCTCTCGTCCAATTGATGTTGGAAGGGCCCTATTTTAAACGTCTAGACGGCGTCAAATTTGTAGGGACTGCTGAAGTTATACATAACAACAAATCTCTAACCAAGGATAGGGGAGATATTCTCTTCACCAATTATGGAATTTCCGGGCCGCCTATTCTGCAAATAAGCAGAATGGCTGGAAAACTATTAAAAGAAGGCCAAGAAGCTTATTTGAAAGTAACTATTATGGACATGATGTCTAAAGAAGAGCTAAGTAAACTTATTTCCAAACGATTTGGGATGGCCCCCAGGAAAGCTGTTGACTTTAGCTTTGTGGGTCTTATCAATAAAAGATTAATACCGGTGGTATTGCTGGAAGCGGGTATTAATGACCTTAAATGTCCAGTGGCCGAATTGTCCGCTAAGGAAAGGGAAAATATTATTGATATTCTAAAGGATTGGAGATTTAAAATCAGAGGGACCAGGAGCTGGCCCAGCGCCCAAGTAACAGCGGGCGGGGTTGATACCAGAGAAATTAATCAAAACACTATGGAATCTAAACTGATCAAAGGTTTGTTTTTCGCTGGGGAGATAATAGATATCGATGGAAAGTGCGGTGGTTTTAATCTTCAATGGGCTTGGTCATCAGGGTTTATTGCCGGTCAGAATGCAGCCTATTAGTTTCTTTTTCTATAATGTGCCTGCCTTTGATACCAACCAATATATTTCGATTGTTTCAGAACAAAGAATCTCTAATTTTGCATCCCTAATGAATGAATACGGTGGAAAAATCCCGGTGATTTAGTAGTTTGCCGGGATTTTTCTATGCTTAAAGTGTTGGGTCAAGCAGCGTGCTTTATTTCATACAGTTTCTGCAGGCCCTTTTTACATATTTGTAACCTGTTTTATCTAAAATCATGGTAAGATGCTGCAGAGTAATTTTTCCGTTGTCATAGAGAACTTGAATTCTTTTGCTGGGATAATATTTAACATCCTTAATTCCCTCGACACTCATAAACTCATTCTTAATCTTTAGAAAGTCTTCTTTGGTTGACATATTGGTAATAATCAGGAGTGCTGAATCAATTTGATTTTTGTTTTGAAAATACCATGACATTTTATCCTACTCCTTTGCTATTATTCTCTCCGGAACGTTAAGTGACTGGCTCTTTTGTTTATTTTATTAAGGCAGTTTGTTTTCAGTGACTCCTTTTCTCTAATTGTTCTAATTCTGATCCACATTCATAAATCATATTAATAGACCCTTAATATCCAGATCTTTAATATTGGTAATTGTTCTACTGACTCCCGTTTACGAGGTGACAAACCATAAATATGCAAGCTTTAAAAACATGTTGTTTTCAAACCCCAGCCAAAGACCTTTGGCTGATAAATAGTTTTGAATCTGGCTTTTGTTATCAGTTAATTACGCAACCGATTGAAGTCCGGCATAGCAGCAAAGTTTCTTATGCTATTGACCAAAACAGCCATTTGCATCTTTTGATAAATCAAAACGCTACAATGCTTCATTTGATCTGGGATAATAGTGTTTGGCAAAAAGAAATATTACCCCATATCCAGGGGGAACGGTTATTTACGTATATTGATACTGAAAACAATCTCTTGGTAATGTTTCAGATCTCTGGTACTTTTTCTGTGTTAACCTGCCAATCCCAAGGAGACTGTAAAGTGACAGAACTTTATACCCATAACTCTGATTTTCTTCCTCTTTTTTTTGGGGTAAAAGGGGATAAACTTTTTATATATGCAGTTAATAATACCGGTAATGTGTTGCTGGAAACGATCTTTAACCGTGAGAACGGTCAAAAGGTCCAAGAGAGTGTTATTTTCAGCACGAAGGATTATAGAATAGAAAAACATTGGAGATTGCCGGATGCAGTCATACTGGTACTCAAAAATACAAGCTCTTCTGCTGGTTTATTGATTTTGAAAATATGTTTATCAACAAAAAAGCAATGGTCGAAAGAATACAAGTCCCTTGAATTCAGTTCGGGACTATCTTTTCATTTACTCCTTGCTCAACAGGATTTACTGTTCCTGCTTTCAACTCCCGGCGATTTTTATTATGCTTATTCCTATGATATTGGACAAAACTGGTCAGAACTTCATAGATCTGATGTATTTTCACCCGTTTTTTTTGTAGACATTTATACAGTTAATAACTATCCGACATCATTTATCTGTCTCCCCAAAATTAAGGGCTGTTTATTGCAGCACCCTGTAATTCTTTCCTACAAAGAATTTTCAGCCATGCTTTATCAACATAAGTTAACTCTGCAAGGTGACAGGTGCCGGTCGCCTAAGATAAAAAAACTTTAAAACGAGCTCTCTTTCCAGATGGATATCACTACTAGGCACACTGCATGCAAGGCAGCATAATATAAATTGTACGTTTTAATTCCTTGGAAAGAGAGGAAAAGATATGCCTGACCTTTATCTTCATGATAAGTTGTGGAAGGGGGTATCAGATAAAGATCTTCCCACCTTTTTAAAGGCCTGTGATGAAAAAGATATCCCTTATATTCAGCTGGATGATGTTTCCTGGCAGCTTCTTCCGCAGTTATTTAATGTTACTATCCTGCTTAAACTTTTGACTACCAACGTCGTGGCAGATGAGTTTGCTCAGAAATTAAAGAATTTGCTCGATCGGCAGGGAGCGAATGCGATTCTTGATCGGACATCAGAACATCGTAGCGATTTAACAGATCTACTGGACATGCAGCTTATTATGACCATGCGTAAGGATTTTACAGTGATATCTGATGTTTGTATCCTAAATTTATATTACTCCTTAAAAGCCAAAGAAAAGAGTATGGCTTTAATTGGTGGTTTAACCAAGCAAACAGATAATGACAACCATGCTTTTACCTATAACATTACTTCTTACTGGAGACATTTCTTTGCTTTTAAGTACTATAATACTATTTATAGCCCTGTACCCTCTATTTTAATAGAATTTGAAAACCCGGATGCTATGAAAACTACGTTAAACTTTTTAGCCCAAAAAATGGTTGGCTGTATACTTTGCTTGTATGGACGTCAATATTCAACAGCAGAAATCAACATAGTAAAAGAATGCTGGGAAAAAACAAGCCGGTCTTCCTCCAAAAAAACTCCATCCCATAATTCCCCGTCTTTGAATTCTTCATATTCTAAACAGAACCTCACCAGTGCTCTAAGAAGAAAACAGGCTAAGAATAATAACCCTCCCAAATTTAAAGCTTTTATTCCTCCGGCCGGCAGTCAGGTTAATTATTTTACAAGACCAAAATCAAGTGTGATTCAGCCTTTTTATAACCAGTATTATTTAAATAGCCAATCAGCTTCGCATGTTATTAGCAAAAGTACTTTTCGAAGCAATGAATTCTTAAACAAAAAGCTACCGGAAAGTAGTTCGATCCCAGCCAAGGAACAAAGTGAGAGATCGTTTATTGAAAGCTTTAAAGAACTAGAACAATTAACTGAAACGAATGAGTAAAGCCGAAGTGATTTTGCTTCGGCTTTAAAAGTTTAGGGCATAAATATAAATGCAGACCTAGGTCTGCATTTATATAATAGGGTATTAAAAACATTGCGGGGGCGGGGAAGGAGGACAAGCACTTGGTGGCAGCGCAGTACAAGGTGCCGGAGTACAGAAGCCATAAGATGGGACGAGTAATTGCACGGTCAGAATACACTCTAAAATGAGACATACTTGGAAATCACAAGTTACTTCTACCGTGTCAACGCCGACCTGAGTAATTACGCAATTGCAATATTGAAGTGTACTTCTGGAGCAATCTGGATCTACTCCTGACGGGCAACATAGCACTGCGGTTTTAGTGAAGTTGAATACTCTGTCCACTGTCTCTTCCTCAGCATTGGGGTTTGTAAGAGTCAATGGTACTGATACTAGAACTGTAACGGTAACAAATCCGTCCTCGCCAGGAACTCTTGATATTTCTGTACAACTAATCTCGGAACCGGCAGTCAAAGCGCAAGGTACCACCTGTCCTACAGTAAAGTCCCCCGTAGGCCAGTCATTATCCGTTCCCGTGGTGACTGACGTTATTCTTGATCTGTCCTCAATCTGATAACAGCTATCATATACTTTATCTACGACGATGCAGTCTATTTGAGTCGGAGATGGACAGCCTTCGGGAGGGCAGGGGCCAGGATTTACTTGGTTAGCCATTCTTTGAATCACTCCTCATGGTTTTCTTAAGTTTTACTAGGCTTAATTCATAATATGGAAGGCCTTGCCAATGTGATACAATTAGCTTGAAATTCCTTAAGAGTTTAGTAAAAGTTATGTGTGGAAAAAGGAAGATATTTCAAACACCTTCCTTTTACTTAATTCTTAAACGAAACTTATCCTCTTGCTTCTCGAATTTTAGTTATTACTTTTAGACAAGTCTCATACCTATCTTTACCGTAAATATTAATCGCTTTGGCTACAGGTTTGGCCGAAGATCCAATAACATAAATATTTTCAAACAGGTCATTTAAGACGGAAGTTGGAAGTAAATCGGGTTCAATGATTTTACATTTGAGGTGGTCTGCTAAATAGCCCGCAGCCCGTCTATCGATTTCTGAATAACACAAGATTACGTTTTGAATTTTTTCCATTTTATCTCCCTCCGGTGTTACTACATGATATAATTCATTGGGAAATCCAAGATATTCACAGGGGTTATAATACTGGTTAATATTATTGGTGTGGTAAGGCACTTTGGAAATTCTTAAATCCAAATGTCTTGTATCGCCTGATCCAACTACATGCCCCGTTTTCCCCTCTATTCCGATTATTGTGAGGCCACCAATTACGCTTTCTCCACTGGTAACTTTGATGGTTTCTAAGTGACTATAACGGGAGTAAAGCCCGTCAGGTTGTTGAACGACTACTGTGTTTCCAAAAGCTGAGTCGTGATAGGCAGTTACTACGATTCCATCCTCTATGGCATAAATGTTTTTATCCTCCAGGCCAACTAAGTCTACTCCAAGGTGAACTCCGGATACATAGCGATTACTTGGATTGAGAAAAGTTTGGCTGACAATAAACTTTCTTTTATACGGAAGCTTTTTCATGTTCTCCCCTCATATCAAAAAAAATGATGTTAATACAGCTTATTCAACAAAGACTTTTACTGCCATAATTTGGGAAATAAAAAAGATTTTTAATTCTTTTTAGCTTATGGTATATTATAATAATGTTAACCACTTTGAACCGGACAAAGTGGTTTTACTGTTGCTTTTTTTAAAAGGATTATATAGTTAAATACCTGGAGGACTACATGGCTGGATTAGCTCAACTTAATGAAGAAAGTTTTAATAAGAAAGAATTTTACAAAACCATGGTGGCTATTGCGCTGCCTGTTATGGTTCAAAACTTTATCTCTTCCTTTTTGAATCTTATTGATACGGTAATGGTAGGGAGATTAGGTGAAGTTGAAATTGCGGCTGTAGGGATTGCCAACCAATACTTTTTTTTCTTTAATATGTTTCTAATCGGTTTGTGCGCCGGCTGCAGCGTATTCATTGCTCAATTCTGGGGTAAGAGAGACATCGTGAATATTAAAAGAATATTAGGTATAGGCCTATTGTCCGTTATTCTTGTTTCTTCAGTGTTTATGATTTTTGGTTTTCTCAATCCGACTGGGGTTATGTCTCTGTTTAATAATGATAAGCCGGTTATAGAATTGGGCGCTAACTACTTGCAAATTGTCTTAATCAGTTATCTTTTTACCGGCATTACCTTTGTTTATAGCTTTGCTCTTCGTTCTATAGGTAATGCAGTTCAACCTATGCTGATAAGTTTTATTGCTCTTATTGTCAACACCTTATTGAACTACATTTTGATTTTCGGTAATTGGGGGGCGCCGGCGCTGGGGGTAGAAGGTGCTGCTATCGCGACCCTGATTGCGAGGGTAATGGAGTCAACAATCCTGGTGGCCTCCGTTTATATTGGCAAGGGAGTGCTGGCGGCTTCGATAAGGGAACTGTTGGATTTAAGTTTTGGCTTTATCAGAAAAGCTTATCGTACTATTTTCCCAGTAATTTTAAACGATATGTGTTGGGGACTGGCCAGTTTAGTGTATGTAGCGGTTTATGGCAGGATGGGTACCCAGGAAGTTGCTGCTATCCAGATTTGCAATACTATAAACAATCTATTTATGGTTGTGATTTTTGGGCTGTCCGGTGCAGCGGCGGTCATGATAGGCAACAGTATCGGGGCGGAAAAAGAATGGCTGGGGAAACAATATGCCAAGAGATTTTCTTTCCTATCAGTAGGCGTAGGTATTGTCTTAGGACTGCTTATTGCCGTAACTTCACCGGCCATGCTTAGTTTTTATAATGTTTCTGAAACTGTAAAATATAGTTCCCAGATTATTTTATTTATTATTTCCATAGTTTTCTTCATAAGGGTATTGGGTATTATGCTAATAGTGGGTGTTTTAAGAGGAGGGGGAGATGCAGCCCATGCCTTTCTCATTGAAGGCTTTACTATGTGGTTTATTGGAGTTCCCTTGACCATCTTAGGTGCCTTTGTATTTCAATTTCCTGTTTATATTGTCTATGGTTTGGCCGTAATAGAAGAATTAGCTAAATGCACCTTGGGTCTTCTACGTTTAAAATCCGGACGTTGGCTTAAAAATGTAACTCGTAATCTAACCCTTTAGTTTATGATTTTAAGGTAGATAAGTAATTTTAGACGGCGAAGGGCAAGGCGTGGCCTGGTAAGATATAACTTGTAAAGTTACTTAATTTATAATATTATAAAAGAGTAACATTAGGAGATGGTTCAGAAAAGAGAGGGTTTGTCATTACATGTAAATCCAAATGGAATTAAAAAATTTAACCCTTTCCCAGTTAAAAGGAAAGGGTTAAATTTTTAAGTAGCAAAGAACGATTGCAATTATTTATTACTAGTAGTCTGTTTCGTCACTGGTTTCCAGTTCCGTATTGGTAAAATCTTTAACTATATCTTCTATTACTTCTACTTGTAATGTTTCCTTTTCTTTTATGAACTTAAATATCCCGTTATTAAAGTCCGTTCCGATTGCTTTAAAAAAAATACCTTCATACACAACATTCTTGGCATGTTTAAAAGTTAGGCGATAGCCTTCGTCTTCTTTCACCAGGTAAGCCCGTACACCTTTGGCATAATTACTATCGCAATCTTTAAGATGGCGGGCAACTGAAATAATATGGAGATCAACAAAAGGAATTTCTCGTAATAAGGAATTAACAATGGACTCTTTAGCGATTTGTTCCCAGCGACTGTGGACAGTCTGGCCAATAATTATCTGAGTTATTCCTTTTTCGCGGGCGACTTCAGCAATTACTTTGTAAACAGGACGTTCTTCCTTGTCTTTCAGAATAAAGGCATCAGCACCGTTCTTTTCGGCCATATTTTTCCATTTAGCGATATAATCTGACTTTTCGGCATCCATTTCATCAACTGGTTTGGGGTCAACAGTCAAGATATAGAGTGGGCAGTCAAGCATATGAGCAATTTTACAGCCACGCTGGATTAGCCGTTCCCCATTGGGCCCATAATATACACAAACGAGAATGCGTTCGTCCATGCGTGTTTTCTTTTTACACATTTTACAGTCTCCTTGAGATATAGTGAGATTAGCTTTATGTATGAATATAACTTATACTTCATTCACAGTCAATCTTATGATTCAGTTTATGACGGAAAAATATGATTGGATAATTATTGATTGAATTATATAAAATACTATTGACCATAGTGCTTTAAAGGAGGAGGATAGATGTTCTCTTTTCATCTCGCAATCTCTTTACCATTATTTTATGCAATTTTGGTTCCCTTTCTCTACAAAAAATTCAACCAACGAATACATACTGGTTGGTTTATTCTTTTTGTTCCCTTATTAGTTTTCGGCTATCTCTTATCTTATATTCCTTCTATTGCTGCAGGAAAGACAATTTCTCTAACCCTTCCTTGGATTCCGTCTTATAATATTAATTTAACTGCCTATATTGATGGCCTGTCCCTTACCTTTGGGCTGATTATTACCGGAATTGGTTTTCTGGTTATTTTGTATTCTATTTATTATATGTCCAAGAAAAAAGAGGCCTTACACAATTTTTATATATATATGCTCCTATTTATGGGGGCGATGTTAGGGCTTGTTTTTGCCGATAACATCTTTGTTTTATATGTATTCTGGGAAATAACCAGCATTTCTTCCTTTCTGTTGATCGCTTATTGGTTCGAACGGGAACAATCCAGATCCGGCGCTCAAAAATCTTTACTCATTACTATTTTTGGCGGTTTATCCATGCTGGCGGGCTTTATCCTTCTTTCCCTGATCACAGGTACTTATAGCATTCGGGAAATGATAAGTAACCTGGGACTTATCCAAGCTCATCCCTACTTTATCCCGGCAATGATCTTGATTTTGCTAGGAGCCTTTACCAAATCGGCCCAATTCCCCTTTAGTATTTGGTTACCTGATGCCATGGAGGCACCTACTCCCATCAGTGCTTATTTGCATTCCGCCACTATGGTGAAAGCAGGTATTTATTTGGTTGCACGTTTAACTGTTATTTTCGGCGGTGTGGCCACATGGTTTTGGCTGGTGGCCGGGGTCGGCCTCATTACCCTGCTATATGGTTCCTTTAATGCCATAAGGCAGACGGATTTAAAAGCCTTATTGGCTTATTCCACTATTAGTCAATTAGGCTTGATTATGAGCCTGCTGGGCTTAGGATCTGCTGCCTTGCATTTTGGGGTTGCCAACAAGGAAGAGGTATATGCCCTAGCCATCTTTGCAGCCATTTTTCACTTGGTGAATCATTCTACTTTTAAAGGTTGTCTGTTTATGGTTGTGGGCATTATTGACCATGAAATAGGGACAAGGGATATTCGTAGATTAGGTGGTTTAATGCATTTTATGCCTGTGTCCTTTCTACTGGCCCTGACTGGAAGCTTTGCTATGGCCGGACTGCCTCCTTTTAATGGTTTTTTGAGTAAGGAGATGTTTTTTTCCACTGTTTGGCAGGCAGCCCAACTGCCTTTTTTCCATATGCAAACTTGGGGAAACATTCTAGTAGCTGTTGCTTGGTTGGCCAGTACCTTCACCTTTGTTTACTGTATGATTATTCTATTTAAAACTTTTACCGGGAAACAAAAAGGTCCCAAGCTAAAAAAGAAAGCTCATGAAGCTCCCTTTGGCATGTTATTATCTCCCCTTATACTGGCCGGCTTGGTCATACTAATATTTTTCTTCCCCAATGCCTTATCTCAATATTTATTGCAGCCTGCCTGGGAAGCGGTCTTACCAACTCTGGCTGAATCTGCCTCCTTACAGATCGAAATTAGCCCTTGGCACGGGGTTAATCCAGCCTTACTCCTGACTATTGGGGTAGTACTTGGGGGAACACTTTTGTACAAAACTTTACCTAAATGGCGCCGTATTTATCGCTTCTATCCCCAAGTTTTGACCTTGAACAATATCTATGCCGCGGGGCTGGAAAAAATGGAGAAGTACTCCCTATCCATAACCAAGCGCTATATGACAGCCTTCGTCAGGGATTATCTGGTTTATATTTTTGGATTTACCATCTTGGTGGTGGGAGGAGCGGCCTTGTTCCTTAATGGCTTATCCTTTGATTTTTCCGGAGATTCAGCTATTAACCTTTATGAATTAGCATTCCTTATAGCAATGATTATTTGTGCCCTGATTGTACTTTTTGCCGAATCAAGGCTCACTTCCATAGTCGCTGTTGGGACCTTAGGCTTTTTTGTAGTTTTCTTTTTTGCCCTGTTTAGGGCTCCTGATCTGGCCCTTACTCAATTAGTGGTGGAGACAGTCACTACGGTGTTATTCTTATTATGTATTTACCATTTACCAAAATTCAAAAAGGAAATCAGTTCTGTAGGTTTTAAAGCTGTTAATGCAGTGATTTCGGTTGGTATTGGCCTTGTTGTGACGATGGTAGCTTTGTCCGCTAATAGTAATCGCTTATATGAATCTATTTCGCATTTTTATGAAAATGCCAATGAACTGGCAGGGGCCAACAATATTGTTAACGCTATCCTCGTAGATTTCCGCGGCTTTGATACCATGTTGGAAATCTTGGTGTTGTCCATGGCAGGATTAGGAGTATATGCACTGATCAAGCTTCGCTTGGCAGGGAGGAATGAGAATGAAGGAACCAAATGATGTAATCTTAAGGACAGTTTCCAAGGTAGCTGTGGTAATAATACTGACCTTTGCTATCAATCTCTTTATTTCGGGGCATCACCAGCCTGGAGGAGGATTTATTGGGGGGCTTGCTTTTGTAGCAGCTATTGTTTTACTCTTTCTCGTTTATGGTATAGAGAAAGTTCGTAAGAATATTCCTGTAGATTTTAAAAAAGTTGCCGGTACTGGGGTTTTAATTGCTGTTTTTACAGGGGTCGGAGGAATGATAAACGGTAAGCCCTTTTTATACCAGGTTTTTGGACATGTTAATCTGCCGTTTTTTGGAGAAACCGAGATGGCAACGGCTGTTTTATTTGATGTAGGAGTTGCCCTGGCAGTGATCGGGACATCAATGACTATTATTATGAGTATAGGTGATGATCGTTAATGGAAACATGTATGTCAATCGTTGTTGGAATATTATTTGCTATCGGAACTTATTTAATTTTATCCAAAAACATACTGCGGATTATTTTAGGGATTTCCATAATAGGGCATGGAGTGAATTTACTGCTTCTTACTATGGGAGGCTTAAAAAAGGGAGGCCCTCCACTCCTGGGTCTTAAGGAAACCACTTTTGTAGATTCCTTGCCTCAGGCTCTTTTATTAACAGCTATTGTAATTAACTTTGCTACTACAGCTCTCTTTTTGGTTTTAAGTTATCGAGCTAATAAAGTACTAGGGACGGATGACGTAGAGCAATTAAGGGGTTATGGGAATGAATAATTTACTTGTGTTGCCTATTGCGGTTCCCGTCATAGTTGGAATGGTAATGGTTATTTTTAGAAATATACTTTGGCTTCACCGGCTATTAAGTCTTTTGACCACGGCCTTTATTGGGATAGTAGCTGTTTGTTTGATGGATCAAATCAAGCTTACGGGGGTTCAAGCCCTTTATTTAGGCGGGTGGAAGGCTCCTTTTGGTATTACTTTGGCAGCCGATATGTTTGCTGTTTTGCTTGTTTTGGTCACGGCGATTGTCACCTTTTGTTGCTTATGCTATGCTTTTTCTTCACTTGGTATGGAGAGAGAAAAATATTATTTTTATCCCTTGACTTTATTTTTATTAGCAGGAGTAAATGGCTCTTTTTTGACGGGAGATATTTTTAACTTGTTTGTTTGTTTCGAGGTTATGCTTGTTGCCTCTTATGTTTTGATTTCCTTAGGGGGAACAAAGATCCAGCTCAGGGAGTCTGTCAAGTATATTTTAATCAATATGATAACATCTTCCTTATTCCTTGTAGCTATTGCTTACTTATACGCCATGTTAGGAACTTTAAATCTGGCTCATCTGTCTGTCCGGGTAGCGGCAGCAGGACAGGATGGACTCTTAACAGCAGTTTCTTTTTTGTTCTTAATAGTGTTTAGTATTAAAGCCGGATTGTTTCTCTTCTTTTGGCTTCCTGACTCTTACAGTGCCCCGCCTACGGCCATAGCGGCAATATTTGCTTCTTTGTTAACAAAAGTAGGAGTCTATGCGATTATCCGCATGTTTTCCCTTGTCTTTTATCATGACCTGAGCGTTACCCACCTGTTTATAGGGATTTTGGCTGCAGTGTCTATGGTTTTAGGGGCTATGGGAGCTGTAGCTTATTGGGACCTTAAAAAAATACTTACTTATAATGTGGTGGTAGGGGTTGGTTTTATATTGGCCGGATTTGCTTCTTTCTCCCTGGTGGGAATGAGAGGCACGGTATATTATCTGATTCATGATATGATTGTGAAAGCTCTTCTTTTCCTCCTAGGGGGAACAATAATCCATCTAACCAGTACCACTAAAATTAAAGAAATGAGCGGCCTGATCCGTTTGCATCCTCAATTGGGTTGGATGTTCTTTGTTGCGGCCCTGTCCTTATCGGGCATACCGCCCTTAAGCGGTTTTATAGGTAAAATTTTCATTACTAAAGGAACCTTTCAGTCCGAGTATTTTTGGCTCGGTAGCATAGGTCTTTTGACAAGTCTAATGGTGTTGTATTCTGTCATGAAAATTTTTATGAATGCTTTCTGGGGACCCGCTCTTACCGAAGAGACGGAAAAAGTAACCACCGACGGCTTGTTGCTTCCCATCGCCATTCTCACAGCTTTAACAATCGCCTTGGGTTTAGGGGCGGAAGTAATACATGAATATGTAGATATAGCAGCAGCGGGGTTACTGGATTCTCAAGGATATATAGATGCAGTGCTTGGAGGCAAACTTTAGTATTGGTTGACGGAAAGAGGTAGTTTTAATGCCTATGCAAGTATTAATAAATTTATTTATCGGATTTTTGTGGATGTTTTTTCAAGATGATTGGAGCGCATTAACCTTTATTAGTGGTTATTTATTTGGTATATTTGTCCTGTTTATTTTACGGCGCTTCTTTCCTTCCAAATTCTATCTGCTAACATTGTACGCAGCTGTGAGACTCCTTCTTATATTTATGCGTGAAGTACTAGTTTCTGCAGTTTTAGTTATACGTGAAATTATCAGGCCTAAAATCAGAATTAAACCTGGTATAATGGCCATTGAAACCAGTCTGGAGACCGATGTGGAAGTTACCTTACTGGCCCTCTTGATTACCTTAACCCCAGGTTCTGTGGTCGTAGAAATTTCTCATGATAAAAATTTGTTTTATACCCATGTTATGGATGTTCCGGAACTGAGTTATGAGGTTATTCAATCCAAAGATAAATTTGAAGAAGCTATTAAGAAGGTGACTAGGTAAATGGTCAAGTGGTTATTGTTCTTATCCTTGTGTTTTCTGGCTCTTTCCATCTTGGCAATGATTTATCGTTTGGTAAAGGGCCCTACAGCACCTGAGCGGGTGCAGGCTTTAGATGCCATGGGGACTTATTTGATTGCCGGAATAGCTATTCTTTCTGTTTTACTGAGGAGCACTGCCTTTTTTGAAGTGGTGCTGCTTCTGGGAATACTTTCCTTTGTGGGGACTATAGCCTTGTCTAGATATATCGAAAGGGGTGTTGTTATTGAACGTAAACAATCTGATTGAATTTGGTATCGCCATTATGATTTTGATTGGAACTATCTTTGGTTTTCTTAGTGCCATTGGCTTTATTCGCTTACCCGATATCTATAACCGGGCGCATGCGCTATCCAAAAGCTCCACGCTGGGCGTTTTGTTTGTTCTTTTGGGAACCTTTCTTTTTTTCATATTTGCCGAAGGCTACTTCAGTATAAAACTTTTTTTAGGAATTTTCTTTGTGTTTCTTACCGCTCCTGTTTCCAGTCATGTAACCTTACGAGCTGCTTATCGATCAAAGGTACCAATGGCAGAGATAAGTGTCCGGGACGATTTAAAAGCTTATTGGAGTAATGATGATCAAATTCCGGAATAGGTAGGTTTATATCTGCTTTCTGGAACAATATATATTTATATTTTTTTATTGGGTATTATATTTTAAAATATTCTTGTAGAGGGGTATGAATATGACTGTTTATGATGAACTGGTAGCTCGGGGCCTTATCGCCCAAGTTACCGACGAAAAAGAAATTAGAGAACTTGTTAATAACGGCAAGGCTACATTTTATATTGGATTTGATCCCACTGCCGATTCTTTGCATGTAGGCCATTTTATGGCTTTAAGCCTTATGAAACGTTTGCAGATGGCGGGGAATAAACCCATCGTGCTTATAGGAGGAGGAACGGGCTATATTGGTGATCCATCGGGTCGTACAGATCTGCGTTCCATGATGACTCCTGAAACCATCGAGCATAACAGCGAGTGCTTTAAAAAGCAGATGGAGAAATTCATCGAATTTGGTGAGGATAAGGCCATTATGGTTAATAATGCGGACTGGCTTTTGGAGCTGAATTACATTGAGTTGTTACGGGAAGTAGGGCCTCACTTCTCTGTGAACAACATGTTGCGGGCCGAATGTTATAAGCAGAGAATGGAGAAGGGCCTGTCCTTTTTGGAATTTAACTACATGATTATGCAATCCTATGATTTTTATTATCTTTTTCAGAATTATGATTGTAATATGCAGTTTGGTGGCGACGATCAATGGTCCAATATGCTGGGCGGTACGGAACTGATTCGTCGCAAACTGGGTAAAGATGCCTATGCCATGACCATTACTCTACTTATGAATTCTGAAGGACAAAAAATGGGTAAGACGGCTAAAGGCGCTGTTTGGCTTGATGCTAATAAAACCCCACCTTTTGAATTCTTCCAATATTGGCGCAATGTTGCTGATGCTGATGTTTTAAAATGCCTACGGATGCTTACTTTCTTGCCGCTGGAACAAATTGAGGCCATGGATAAATGGGAAGGAAGCCAGCTCAATGAGGCTAAGGAAATTCTGGCCTATGAATTGACCAAGTTGGTCCATGGGGAAGAAGAAGCGCAGAAAGCCCTGACCGCTTCCCACGCTCTCTTTGCAGGAGGTTCAGATGATTCCAATATGCCAACCACGGAAATTCCAGCGGAAAGCTTGTCGGAAGGGGTTATTGATATTGTGGATTTGATGATCGCTTGTGGTTTAGCTCCCTCGAGGAGAGAAGCAAGACGCTTGATTCAACAAGGGGGCGTACTTGTGAATGATGAAAAAGTTTTATCTACGGAATTTACTGTTACTTCCGAGCAATTAAAATCCGGTGTCAAAATACGCAAGGGCAAAAAAACCTATCATAAAGCAGTACTGAAATAGCTTACTCCTTTTTCAACTCTTTTACCCTTTTAACTATTTGCGGTAATATTTCTCCGGTTTTGCCCTGGATTAGATAGTCCGAGATTTTATCTTGGGTTAAAGGGGTTGGTTCAGCATTGACTTCGACAATGATTACCCCAGGTCTGTTTTTAGCTGAAAAAGGCAGACTGGCAAAGGGGTAAACAGTGGCTGAAGTTCCACAGATTAACATCACATCGCATTTCTGAGCTTCTTCCCAGCTTAAGGTGGCTATATCTTGAGGGATGGGTTCTCCAAAGTAAACCACATCGGATTTTAGAGGATAGCCGCAGTTGCGGCACAAAGGAACTTTTCTTTCTTGATAAAATATTTTCTTTAGATCAAATTCTTCTACCGGATAACGGCTATGGCAGCTTTCACATCTTAACTTGGCAAGATTGCCGTGATAATCCAATACCCGGCGTGAACCGGCTTTAGCATGTAGGTTATCAATATTTTGGGTTACAATAGCTTTAAGTATGCCCATCTCTTCAAGCTCAACCAAGGCATAATGGCCAGGGTTGGGCTTCATTTTCAACATACCTTTAAAGCGAGGATTTTCCAGACTTTCTTGCCAGTAGGCTTCTGGGCTTTTCTGGAACAAATCATAGATTTGATAAGCTTTTCTTTCCTCTTCCGGGTTTTTAACCCAAACACCTTTCGGACCCCGATAGTCGGGTATACCCGATTCCGTAGAAATCCCGGCGCCGGTTAAAGCCACCGCATATTGGCATTTAGCTAAGTGTTGAGCTGTTCTTTCAATCAAGTTTTCCATAATCCAACCTCCCTGGCAATTAGTTTATAAGGATTATTTAACCTTAGATCTTAAATATCCTTCTAAACAGATTCTAATTAGGGAATATATATATGTTGATTTTTCCCATTAAACATAGTACCATATTTCTAAGCATTAAAAGGGGGTGTGTAAAGATGTGTGCCTTTGTCGGAATGAAGAGTGCAGCTGTTTGCATGATTCCTGTTATGGACAATGTCTACAGAGATAAGTGCGCTCATTTAAACCAACTAAATAGTATTAAACGGGAGAAGGCACATCTTTATAGCTAACCTTTTAAGAACAAGTTTAGTATTAAGGCGGTGGGTTTCTCTACCGTCTTTTTTTATATAACTCAGATGGCCGTCCTTCTCCCTATCTTTTGAAAGGACGATTTGATGAACAGAAACCAAATGTCTGACAATAATTATTCGGGCCCATTGCTAATTCAGGCTTCAGGTATTTTTCTTTAAAAACCTGCAATAATAGTATTGACAGGAAACAAGAAAAGCCTATTCTAAAATCTAATTTTTTAAAGGAGGTCTTTACTTTGGAAAATTTGCCTGTTCCTGAAATTTTCATTGATAAAAATGGACAATGGTATGCTGACGGTGTGTTAATGACCAGGAAAGATATTGTTAAACTATTTGCTTCCCATTTAAGAAAAGAAAGCGATAACCAATACTACATTGTCTGGCAGAATCAATGGTACCCGGTACAAGTAGAAGATGCTCCGTTTTTTGTTCAATCAGTCACCGAACAAGACGGCCAGCTTATGATTTTGCTTTATGACGGGCGGGAAATGCCCTTGCCCAGTGGCAATATGATTATAAAAAACAATATTCCTTATATTACTCTGATTTGGCCTGGTGATACGAAATTATCCCATGCCGCTTATAACGAATTAGGAAAAAAGGCCATAGAACGGAAAGGTCAATATTATATCAATTACGGCGGCAATGAATGGCCGGTTATCGAGCTGAGATAGGAGGTATAATGAAATAATCCATAACATGAGATATAATAAAACTATCCTATAAAGAATATAAAATTATTTTATAAGAAAAAACCAGGAGGTTGTGAGGAGAAAAGTGGTAAAAAAAGTGGAGGCAGTATACGATGGCTACGAAATTGGCCCTATTAGGCCGCCAAGTGAAGCTCGGAGCTTATTGCTTAGATTGACGAGAAATTGTCCTTGGAACAGGTGTAAATTTTGCTATCTTTATAAGAATAAAAAATTTAGTGTTCGCCCTGTCGAACATGTCTTGCAGGATATTGATCAAATCAAAAAATGGACGGATGAGTTAAGCCGTTCTCAGGGCCAAATACCAAGCCTGGCTTTGGAGCAATCCCGAGATGACTATGCTTTTTACATGGCCCAGGAATGGTATGCAAGCGGCATGAAATCCGTTTTTTTGCAAGATGCTAATAGCTTGATTATCAAACCGGAAAAAATGGTAGAAATTCTACAATACCTCAGGAAAAACTTCCCTAGTATTGAGAGGATCACTACCTATGGAAGATCACAAACCCTTGCTAAGATTAGTGACGAGAACATGGCGGCTTTAGCCGCTGCCGGCTTGAACAGAATTCATGTTGGGATGGAAACAGGCAGCACTAGGATCTTGGAGCTAATTAAAAAGGGTGTGGATAAAGAAGGGCATATTATTGCCGGGCAAAAAGTAAAAAGAGCGGGCATTGAACTGTCCGAGTATTTTATGCCCGGTATAGGCGGTAAAGAGTACTCTCATGAAAATGCCGCTGAAACGGCAGATGCTCTCAATCAAATTAATCCGGACTTTATCCGTATTAGAACATTTGCCATGCGTCAAAGAATTGAACTATTTGAGGATTATCAAAACGGGGTTTTCACCAGAACTAATGATATAGATATGGTGAAAGAATTACTGTATGTGATCAAACACCTTGAAGGTGTTACCAGTTATTTAATAAGTGATCATATGATAAATTTACTCCAAGAAGTAGAAGGAAAGTTTCCTGAAGATAAGGAGCGCATGATTCAGATTATTGAGAAGTTCCTGGCTCTTGATACTAAGGAGCAAAATATATTTAGAATCGGTAGACGGACCGGCAGGATGTTCTACCTGAATGACTTGTATGATCCTTTCAAAAGGAAGCAAGTTGAAAAAATAATGGAAACACATAATATCAATGAAAGCAATATTGATGAAATTTGTGATGAAATTATCAAAAGGTTCGTGTAGCGAGAAGTAGTTAAGCTCTGAAAGCATAGGGGATGGGTGATGGGTTATGATTTTAGCAGCCGACATCGGCGGTACGAATGCCAGGTTTGCTCTTTTCCAGCCTGTTAATCATAGTTTGGAAATGGTTGACCTGCACAAATACCCGAGCAGACAGCTTACCTCCTTGCCAGAGGCGACTACCGATTATCTTCGTAAAAATAATCTTTGGCAGTCCGAAAAAATTAAGGCTGCCTGGTTCAGCTTGGCCGGGCCGATTTCCGGGGATAACTGCCGTTTTACCAATTTAGAACTGACAGTTGACCTGGCAAGTTTACGCGAACAGCTGGGATTTATACCTATAGTAGGCTGGAGCAACGACCTTGTTGCTTTGGGTTATGGTATTTCCGTCTTGCCGGACCGGGCTCTTCATTTGCTTAGTGGGAAAGCTTTGAACGAGGAATTACTAAACAGTGTGTCGTTAAACAGTGGGCCCTTAAACAGGGCGGTGATTGCTCCTGGCACCGGCCTTGGGGAATCCCTTATCATTGGAGGTCAGGTTTACCCAACGGAAGGGGCCCACGCTGACTTTGCTCCTCAGGTTGAGGAAGATCTGGAATTATGGCGTTTCTTACACCGGCGATACGGGCATGTCAGCTACGAGCGACTTCTTTCCGGTGAAGGACTGACCAATATCTATGATTTTCTGCGGGATCGGGATGAAGTTAAGGGTAACGGAGAAGCAGCGTTTAAAGACCTCAGTCCACAAGAAATAAGTAATAAAGCCCTAGCTAAGGAATGTCGGCTCTGTGTGGAGGCGCTTCATATTTTTGTCCGTCTTCTGGGTGCTGAAGCGGGAAATTTAGCTTTAAAATCCTTTGCTCAGGGCGGGGTTTATCTGGGAGGTGGAATCCCGCCAAAAATCATAGATAAATTAAAAGATGGAACCTTTCAAGCTGCTTTTGCAGATAAAGGAAGGTTCAGCAATTTTTTAGCGGAAATTCCTGTATATCTTATTCTGGAAGAAAACACTCCTCTTTTAGGGGCTGCTCATTTGGCCTTAAGAAGGACTCTCGCTTAAAAATATACATATTTTAAATTATACATATTTCAGCAAATCAGAGAGTTTTTCTAACTGATAATCGGCAAGTCCATACTTAACCGCGTCTCCAATAGCCGCTGTATCCATTTTAGCGGCTATTGCCGCTTCCAGGCCGGATTTGGCATCTTCCACCACTAAACAGTAGGGTGCTTCAATCCCCAGATAGGCGCTAGCTTTTAAAAACACTTCCGGGTCAGGTTTGGAACGGGATATATTCGTACCGTCTGAAACAGCGTCAAAGTAATTGTCCAGGCCAATCTGCTTTAAGATCAAGCGGGCATTTTTGCTGGAAGACCCGATTGCAATTGTAAGACCTTGGGTTTTAATCTGATCCAAGGTTGCTTTTATGTCGGGGTCAAGGTCTTGAGGAGACATGCTTTGCAACAATTTACGGTAGTATTGATTTTTCTTTTGAGCTAACTCATGTTTCTTTGGCTCTGAGAACTCTTCACTTCGTGATCCAAACATGATTTCTAAGCTCTCCAGGCGGCCGATACCTCGGAGCTTATTATTTATAGTTTCGTCAAAATGCACATCGATTTCCCCGGCAATTTTTTTCCAGGCTAAATAGTGATAACGGTCCGTATCACAGATTACACCGTCTAAATCGAAAATAACAGCTCGGTATTTCATAGCTGCGACCTCCTCAAGGGCTGTGTTCATTCCATTCCGGGCGGTGGCCGGCCGAAACAAAATTATTACTCGGTCTGTCGATCTTAAGTGTATGTTGCAGCAGATAGGCTTTCCCATATACCGTGATCTGTTTGGGATTTCCGCTTTCTAGGCGCAAGAGACAGTGATCCGGTTTGACTTCAACTATTATCCCACTGCCTTCATAGGAAAGCTTAAAACTATAACTTCTCCATTTCGGAGGCAAGACCGGAGCCAAAAATATACCTTGTTCCTTTAGGCGGAATCCGCCGAACCCATAAACAATAGCCATGTAATTGCCGCCGATATTGGCAACATGTATGCCATCCACAGTATTATGGTGTTTGTCTTGCAAATCCAAATTGGCAGTAATCTCATAGTATTCATAGGCTTTTTCTATCAGGCCTAAGCGGGCGGCCATAATACTGAAGATGCAGTAGGAGAGAGATGAGTCGTGGGTAGTGATTTTTTCATAGTACTGAAAAGAATTGTAAATAGTTTCCGGTGTCTCAGCATCTTCCAAAATAAAATGAGCCATGACTGTATCTGCTTGTTTGCATATTTGATGCCGGTATAAATGCAGCGGATGATAATGAAGAAGTAGCGGAAACTTTTCCTTAGGGATTCTTGCCAGGTCCCATTCTCGTTTTTGTAAGAAAGAATCGTCCTGGGGATTAATTTTTAGGCTTTCATCATAGGGTAAGTACATATTATCAGCGGCTTTTTGAAAATTGTTGATTTCCTCTTGTTCTAAGCCGATTTTTTCGATTAAAGCCTGAAAACCGGTATATGGTTTGAGCAGCTGATAAACTTTTACAGCCCACTGCAGATTATACTGAGCTACCAGATTGGTATAGTAATTATTGTTTACAATACAAGTGTACTCATCCGGGCCGGTTACATTATTAATGTGGAATTTTCCTTGATAGAAATTTCCGGTGTCCATCCACAAGCGGGCTGTTTCCCAGATTATTTCCGCTCCTTTTTCCAATAGGAAATTTTGGTCTTTGGTTGCTAAATAATAAGCGATAAGCGCATAGGCGATGTCACCATTAATATGGTACTGGGCCGACCCTGAAGGGAAATAGCCGGAGCATTCTCGACCGCTTATTGTTCGCCAGGGATAAAGGGCGCCTTGGTTATGGCCTAATATTTTAGCATTTTCCCTGGCCGAATCTAAAGTCGCATAGCGGTATTCCAGCAGTGTTTTGGCCAGATCAGGATTAGTGATGGTCAGAAAAGGAAGAATGTACATTTCGGTATCCCAGAAGTAATGCCCCTCATAGCCGTCTCCGCTTAATCCCTTAGGCGGAACATTACTAAAAGGGTCTTTACCTATGGACTGAATAAGCTGATAAAGACTATAGCGGATACTTAAATTAGAATCAGAATCCCCATCGATCTCAACACGGCAATTATTCCAATAGGCCGCCAGGTATTCCTCCTGTTTTTGATAGAGCTCCGATAAGGGGATAGCCAAGGCTTTGTTTATTTCCAGTTCGGCTTGTTTTCTAGCCTTAGCGCTGCGTATGCTATCGCAAAAAACAGCATATTTAATCAGTTCTATCTTTTTACCCTGGATAGCTTCCGTTTTAAATTCGCAAACGGTGAGATGGTCACCAATAAAAAATTCTTGCTGGTGTTCCTGAGACAAAACATTTTTGACACAACTGCAAACTTCCAGGCCCGACCTGGAGGTAGCGGAGGTAATAAAGGATGCCCCATCTTTTATTTCACAACTAATAGGCATTAAATAGCGAAAGCATTCATCAGCCATTCGGGGATCTTCCGGATCAACATAGTTAACAGCATTTCCGTTATGAGCGGACTCAAAGCGAATCTCAGCTGTAAAATTAAGCGGCAGTACTTCATACTGGATGGTAAAAAGGGAAAGTTGATGAAAGGAAGTCATGCGGGTGATGGTAAGTTCCACTTCTTTACCTTGGGGGGATCGCCAGATCACCTTGCGGACGGTTACTCCCTTGGCCATGTCTACCCATAGTCTGCTTGTAAGAACCGTGCCCCTAAACATACTGAAGGATTCATCGCCTAAAAAGAGTTTAATGGATTGGGTATCCGCAATATTTAACATTGTTTGTTTTTCTGTTACCAACCCATATAAATTTTCAGCCTGCTTCATCGGTGTGAAATCATAAAAACCATTAATATACTGACTGGGAACATAACTGTTTTCTTCCGGATAACCCTCTTCAAAGTCATAGCGCACACCGATGTAACCATTAGCGTTATGAAACAAAGCTTCATTTAATGAAATATGATATGGATCCAGTTTTAAATTGTTAATTTCATAGATACTCTCTTTTATCATGGCAGGCTTGGACATACTAATTCCCTCTCAATATATTATTTTCTGAATCTTAACATAATTTAGATCCAAAGTAACCTTTTAAGAGTAGTTAGTTAATCAATATATATCGGAAAAACTGCTGAGGTCTGCAAACCTTTGAAGAATAAACCGCATAGACTGCCAAGACTTGAGGAAATAGCGGGCATTGGTTTTGCCTAAGCCGATTTTAACGGTTAAAGCATCCGGTGGCAGTGCTGAAAATAAATCCTCGTCCGTATGGTCATCCCCTGCGGCGAAAATAAAGTCATAATTCTGATCTCGAAGAAAGGCTGAAGCACCGAACCCTTTATTAACCCTGTTATCCTTAATTTCTAAAACTTTATTGCCTTCCTGGAGTCCAAGAGTGGCAGCTTGGATCATAGAAAGTAGTGTTTCCTTAACTTCTGTAAGTTTTAAGGAGACGGTAACAGGATCACATTGCCTGTAATGCCAGGCCAGAGAATAGTCTTTTTCTTCGATTATTGATCCCGGTATCCGGTCCGTATACATTTGCAGAATATGACGAATGGATTCTTTCCAGTTATTATCCAAGGACATGGTCATGGTCCACTCTTGTCCGGGGTGACGGATCCATAAGCCGTGAGAAGCGACAATATGTAGTTTTAAGTCGCCAAACCATTCTTCCAGGGAATATCTTTCCCGTCCCGAGATAATAACCACTGTATTTTTAGGATCATCAACCAATTTTTGCAATAAACCTTTTAACTCTTCGTCCGGTTTTGCCTGTTCGGGCAATGGTGTAAAGCCTACCAAGGTACCATCATAATCCAGGAAAAAAATACGTTTTGTGGCTTTCTGATAGGCCCTTTCAATAAGCTTGCTATCTTTTTTCATGCTTTTTTGAGCGATAGTTTGAGTTGAATTCATAACAGTACGCTTGAGTGCATTTAAAAAGTCATCGGCCCAAAAATCAACATTATAGTGCTTTATACGGCGATGCATTATTTTGTTTCTGGCTATTTTTTCCTCGCGGGGCATATCCAAGGCCATTTTTAACCCCCGGGCGATAGCATCGTAATCATTGGCATTAACCACAACAGCTTCACCCAGTTCACTGGCTGCCCCTGCCGTTTCACTGATAACCACCATTCCTTCATAATCTGTTCTGCTAGCAATATATTCTTTGCAAACCAAGTTCATACCATCGCGGAGGGGTGTGACCAATAATACGTCTGAATCCCTATATAAGGCTATTAAGCTTTCTTGGGAGAAGGAACGGAAGAAGAACCAAACAGGCATCCAGCTAAAGGTGCCGAATTTACCGTTTAGGCCGCTGACCACTTCTTTGATTTCTCTTCTTAACTTGTCATAGTAATCGACCTCTACTCTGGAAGGAGCTACAATCAAATTTAGCCTGACTTTTTCCCGATACTCCGGATTCTGAGTAAGAAAGCGGCCGAATGCCTTGAGTCGTTCTTTAATGCCTTTGGTATAATCTAAACGATCTATAGATAAAATCATGCGCATATTATTTTTATTTTCAATAATACATTTAACTTCTTCCGGAAAAGAATCGTTATTTCGGGGTTTAGAGAAAAACTCATAATCAATACCCATGGGGAAGGCATCAACTTGAATGTAACGGTCTTCACAGCTTATGCGATTCATGTTATATTCCAAACCCAGAAGCCGATGTAGGCTGTTTAAAAAATGCCGGACATAGTCGTAAGTGTGAAAGCCGATTAAGTCTGCCCCTAAAAGACCACGCAGTATTTCTTCGCGCCAAATAAGCAAGCGGTAGATTTCGAATGATGGGAAAGGTATATGAAGAAAATAGCCGATCTGGGTGTCGGGAAATTTCTCTTTTATCATTTTCGGCAAGAGCATTAAGTGATAATCATGTACCCATATAATGTCATTGCTTTCTATTACAGCTTCTACCGCTTTAAAGAATTTTTCATTAACTTGTTTATATGCTTCCCAAGTCTCAATTTCATATTGGGTTTTACTTGTAAAATAGTGAAATAAAGGCCAAATGGTTTTATTGCAAAATCCATTGTAGTATTGATCAATTTCTTCGCTAAATAAAAAAACAGGAAGACACTGGTAATCTTTGCGCAGTTCTTTCTGTATAATTTTTTTCTCTCTGTCATTCATTTCTTCATTCGCTATCCCCGGCCATCCCACCCAAATACTATCGGCTTGTTGGTGATAGCTTTTTAAACCTGTAGCCAGTCCCCCAATGCTTTTATAATACTCAAGTCCCTGGCTATTTCTTTTTACGGTAACCGGTAAACGGTTAGAAATAATAATAATTTTGCTCATCTTTTTCCCTCCTTAACTCTATGTTAATTAAGAGTAGGGATATTTGCTGGGGATAATTGTTTTATGGGGGTAAATGCAGATTATTTATCAACAATTTCTATATTATCTATATTTTACTATAACACAAATAATAGATTATTGACATTTAATTATTTTCCTCTTAGATTTTATACAAAAAGAGCATTAAAAGAATAAAGAGCATTAAAGGAAGGAAAAATCAACTATTAAAAAAAAGAAGCCTTTACCAAAGAGGTAAAGAACTTCTCAGCATAGTAATTCCTTTAATTATTTTACAGCTTCTGTGATTTCGTTTTCAGGAACGATAATTTCGGACTCTAACAGAGAATCAAGCAGATCCGTAGCCTTTTCTTCGGATAAGCTTCTTACATGCATAAGCTCGGTAATAAACATATAACGGGCATCTTCCAGCATTTTAGTATCATCTTTTCCCAGTTTAGAAAGATGACTTTTACGAGTTAAATCACGAATTATTTCTATGCCCTTATAAATATCGCCGCTTTTTATTCTTTTCTTATTCAGCTCATTACAATATCTTTGATTTTTGAAAAGCTGCGGATCAGTGGGTCCTTGGTCAAAATTATATATAATATCATCAAATACCGATGGTTCCACTGGTTTTCTGACGCCAACACTTGTCGCTTTGTCTTTGGGTATCATGATTTGCATGTTTGTTCGTGGCATACAAACAATATAGTAGGTTCTATTTTCCCCTAAAATCTCTTTTTCCTCAATTGCTTTTATATAGCCGACCCCATGAAGAGGATAGACGATCTGGTCACCAACTTGGAACATATGTTTAGCCTCCCAGAATTAATACTGTTCTCTATTAAGCATATCACATAATGACTAGGATAACAAAACTTATTATTATATCCCAAAGGTAATAGACATGCAATATGGGCCGGATATAATATTTAAGCCAGCAAACTTAATAGTTCGCTGGCTCAATTTGCAAGAGTGTAATAAGGAAATTATTCTTTTCTCATACTTCCCAGCAGGAAAGATTGGCCATGAGAATAGA
>JAAYOJ010000143.1 GCA_012520405.1 Peptococcaceae bacterium | reverse complement strand
TGCTACACCTTTGGAAATCACTTCTGCCAGGTAATAATCACCGTGAACTTCATTCTTAATATCTTGTGCTAAAGTTAGAAGATCTTTGTCATCGCTTTTGGGTTTATCTTCAGCGAATTCACGGGCAAAGCCTACTGCTTTATCGGTTCCGCTACAATAAATAATATTTTTAGTGTTCTTACCAATGCGCCATATTAGTTGGCAAAATGTAGGCTCATTATGAATATTGGCGATAGGGGTCAGGGTGCCACTGTATGTATTGAATAGCTGTATCTCTTTACTTGGAAAATCAATTAAATATTTTATTTGACTTACCGGTGCAAATGTGGTTGCTAGTCTCTGCTCGGCTTCTGCGCCAGGTATCAGTTTCAAATAGACTTGCGGGTTCGGTATGTTAGGTGATGCAAAGACGACTTTAGGTTTTCTCGTTCGTTGGCAGAGCATATCCACCACTTTGTAATAAAATGTGCTACGGGGACCTCTGGACGAGATTTTATGGGCCTCGTCTACAAATAGGTAGTCAACCTCAATATGTGGATTGTCGATTAGCAGGTACAACAAACGCTCCGGGGTTAGGACGAATATAAAATTATGCTCCTGTTTTAACGACAATGCACCGGCTGAGGTTACGAGCCTGTAATTATGTTCAGTCAAAAGTTCCTTCAAATCATTAATAATACTACTGGTCACTTCATTTATAAGAGCTTTGGTAGGAACTAATATGGCGAAGTTACAAGCGATGCCGTCCATGATCTGTTTTTTTATAAACATACGCATTATGAAGGATTTCCCCATAGAGGTAGGTCCTGAATAGCTAAAATACGGCTCATTTAACCGGTCGTATACAGCCTTTTGAGAACGGAAGAATTGGTATTCAGGTTCAGCCGGGATGCTCAAATGGTTTTTACTAAACTCCGCGTAAAACCAATCAAGTAAAGATTTATGCCGGTAGTTGGGGGTAGCCCTTGCCATACCACGATAATTGCCGATGTTTGAAAGCACTGAGCCCAGGTAAAATTCAACGCCGGGGTGTTCCGGCTCAATGGTTCGAAGGAGCGCAACTATCTCTTGGGCCATTATTTTATGTTTGTCAGCCTTATTGTAGTCAGTAGACTTTGATAGGATATCTGCAAACCTTAGTGCATCTTCAATATTAACAAATTTCTTTTCTCTTTTTTTAAGGCTAAACAGTTCTATTGAGTAGTTGTACAATAGATTATCATACAGTTCCTTTAGATAGGGGTTCTCATCGATATCAACGAAAATTGCATCGCCCAATTTGATACTCTTTTGTTTAGGCATTTTACACCCCTCCTCCAAGAAGCTCATTCATAATACTTAGTTTTTCGCCGTCAGCATCGTTAAACGGTAGTATGTAAAAATAAAATGAATGGGCGCTTAAATTTTCCTCTTTGATTTTCTTCACGATGTAGGCGGCATGAGCTTTAACATCTTTGTTCATTCTTCGCTTAATCTCTTTACGAAAGGCCTCATTAGAATAATTGTCAGCTATCAAGCCAAGTGAATAACCAAGGAACACCCCAAACGCCCTGTCCAACGGGGTGTTTTTTTGTTTGCCTGGAATGATGAGCTCCTTTAGAAACTCGGCAGTTTGGTTGTCATAGGTTTGGGCGAATATGGTGCTTTCTACGATTCGAAGTTCCTCAGAGGGGTTGTCTCTAACGGTGATAAGGGAATTAAAGGCATTATCAATAGCATCTTTCAAATCGCCGATAATGTTGGATTTTCCGAAAACCATTTGGTACGAAGGGATACCACCATTAAGGGGCAGCAAATGAACGCCGCCGCCATTTTGGACATTGTGGTTGCCAAATTGCGCCAACTCTATTTTGTTGTATAGCTTTGGTGCGCCAAGTATTTGTTCCAAAAATACATACAGCATTACATTGCCCAGTTCCTCCCCAATCCAGATATCATCCGCATTACAAACCTTGCGCAATAGGTTAGTGGCCAGCAAACCTATGCTCTCGGAGTCCCCTTCTACATGGAACTGCTCAATTTTGGACCGTGAGTAAACATACCTACCGATATTTTTACGGAGGAAGCGGCGCAAGGCATCTAAAGAAAACGAACTACTTTCTACATTCAAATGGAACATGCGTAATTGATGGGGGTTTTTAAGCCCCAGTGATTCCGTGTGCTCCACCTCCGTGAAGATGCCATCAAACCCAATTTCTATCAAACTTTTCTTTAATAATTGCACTTGCACCACCCCCGCTTAAATTACAATTTTTACGGTTGGGATTCTTCTTTTGTTGATATGCGCTCGCTGGCTTCACCGGAACGAATCCACTTGTCAACCTCGGAAATCTTAAACTTCCACAGTCTGCCCACCTTGTAGGCTGGCATGTTGCGTTTTGCTATCCATTGCAGAACCGTTTCCCTGCCGATGCCCAAATATTCCTGTACTTCTTTTAATGTTGACCATTTTTCTATGTTATCTTTTTTGTTCATTGCTAAACCTCCGCTGCGGTATCAGGCGTGTTTATTACTTTAGCCACTAACTTTAAGGCTTTGCTTTTATCAGGGAAACACAGGCGGCCGGTCTTATCTTTCATTTCCCATATAGCTTCAAATGTGCCCTCAAAATGACGGGCATCAATTCTTACGTCCAAGCAAGCTTCATCGCCAGGCCCGGTTTTGGGAAGAGCAATTTTTGTTTTTTTTGGTCTAATTCTTGTTTTAGATTGATTAGTGCATTCGAAAGATCTATCTATCCAGGTAACTGTGCCAGTATTTTTAATTATCCATTGGTGATCGAATTCTTCGTAAAAGGTTACCACATGGTTTTGGGCAGGATGCTCACTGATTAATTGCAGGTTATCGCCGGGATAAAAGGGGAAAAGGTTTACTGTTTCGATGCCAGATTCACGTAATAGGCGGCTGTACTCGGCTAAGACAATGTCCTCCACTTCGTTTGCAGCTTCCGACACGATATTTTGGAACTGTGTACATAAAGCATTTACGAATAAATTCTGGTTTTGAATTTCATCCTTCGGTATGCCGAAATTGCTCATTATCAATGGCAGGGACGATTCGCCAATACGTGTTTGGAAAAATGTTTTAAGGTTTTCTACGTCAATTGGTTTTGGGAAACTATCCTTCATTTTCTTATTGAGCTTCCTTGCCCCACTAAAGACCTTCCTTTGATAATCATCTGTGCCGTATGAGGGCTGAATAGGGAAGAACTTGCTTCCTGCGGCATTGAACAAAGCACCCACAAAATGCCCTTGGCTGCTAATGCCGTTAAGATTTGGATGAATTCTCTTTGAAAACTCCGATAAATTCATTCTGTGTATGCCCTCCTTCCCGCTCATTTTAAAAGAAATGTATTTGTCCCATGTTTGTCCCATAAGTCCCATGCTCGTCTCTATTTTGGAAAAGTTTGTCCTGCCATAATTAGCTTGTACGATATTTTGTTGGATCTTATTAATTGTAAATAATTTACCAAATTTATTATATCACAGTAATTAGTAAAAATAACCAACTAATCGTAAAGCTGTTTATAAGTAGTTATTAACAGACAAACAGAAAGCAAAAGAGGGGAGGGGTTTCAAATGAATGAGATTAGAAACTTGGACGGGAAGTTAGTTTGCCGAATTGATTATGCATCTGGCACGTTAGAAATTAAGGTTAAAGATTGCATCACCCTTATTAAGGTCAATCCGGATGGTACAACAGAGGTAGTCAATCGTAAAAACCCAGCAGCCTAGCAAAAAAAACTAAATAAGAAAATCCGCGAGACCGCTAGACGGCAGTGCGAAATACCCGAAAAAGGTGTTCCACTGCCGTCTTTTTTGTCTTACGGATGATAAACGGCTCTCGCGGTTTTCAGAAATTTTGAAAGCCAAAGGAGCCTGATTTAAATGAGTAAATTTATCAAAATTGGCAAAGAACGGGTGCCAGTCAGTGAAGAGATTTATAAGGAGTACTACAAAATGCGCAGGCGTGAGAGGTACATGGAAGAGGATATCAAGGTAGGCCGCATTGATATTGACCCTGAAACTGGGGAACCCACATTTATCCCCAGTAAAGAGGACTACATTGAGCGACTCATAGAGTTGGGTGCAGAT
>JAAYOJ010000211.1 GCA_012520405.1 Peptococcaceae bacterium | reverse complement strand
TGTCTTTCAGGATACCTAGCGGCAACTTCCGTATGGAGAGGAACAACTCTTAGGTCCTCGGTACCGGGCAAGATGCCGGCTTCCTCTATAGGAACACCAATTGAAAAATATAAGGAAGCTTTACTTAACTTTTCCCTATCTTGTGGTGCGGGCTCGTAGTTTTCGGGGCTGTTTCCCGGGGGAACTAAAGTAATAACTTCCGCCAAGTCTCCGCATACTGCTTCCACAAATGTTTGTTGCGGAACAAGTGTCACGGCTATAATCTGTTTAGATTTAACAACAGTCTCGGTAGAGTCTTGAGACTCGGTAGCTTTACCTTTGTTACAGCCGGAAAAAATTAATAAGCTTGTGATCAGGATTAAAACCAAAATAAGACACCGGCTTTTTCTCACAAAAATGCACCTTCATTTCCTAAGTTAATATGAATGTCCTTTTAAAATTTGCAAATGCAAACTATTTGCAATAAGTATAATAAGCCCAAAATATGTAATTGTCAAATTTTTGCATGGAGTATTGGGCCAGGTTCAATGGCTAAAAAAAGATGCCTTCAAGTTACAAGGATTGAGGTGACCCCCAAAAGTTAGACCTAAAAATCTAATGATGGGGGTCAGTACAGATGAAGACATCTTATGCAAGTATTTAGTTTATTTACTCCCCGTTAACATTTGACAGAGAGCCATTATTTATCTGTTTCGGTTATCGATAGCCGGTTTGATCTGGGTACCGGCTTTCATATCGGCCAGGGCGTTATTGATTTCTTCCAGCTTATATTTCTTAGTGACAATATCAGCAAAGGAATACCTGTCCTTATGGGTTTTAATGAATTGCAGCGCCTTGTAGAAATGCCGAATAATGGCCCCGCCGCTACCAATAATCTGCAGGTTTTTCTGAACGAGAGCATAAGGTGTAAAAGTGACGGGAACAGGGGATGTGAGGCCGATAACCAGATATCTGCCTCCTTTTTGAACCATATCCACACCTTCAACAAAAGCCGGGGGGAAACCGGAAGCTTCAACCACCAGTTCTGGGCCTTTGCCGTTGGTAAGTTCCATGACTATTTCTTTTCTGGCTGCGGGCTCTTTGATTTCATCAATATTAATAACATGATCGGCCCCCCACTGTTTAGCCAATTCCAACCTGTTGGCGGGCGCACCGATAACAATTGTTTTACCGGCTCCGCCTTCGCGGGCCAAAAGCAGCGAGTAGAGTCCGATCGGCCCGGCCCCTTGAATAACCACAGTGTCGGCATAGCCAACTCCGTTTAGTTTTTCAAAGGCCGCCATTACGCTTCTAAAAGCACAAGCCACACCGATGGCTTCTTCTTCCGTTACTTCGTCGGGAATCTTAACTACCTTTGTGACGGGAACAACATATTCATACTCTGCGAAACCGCCCCTTAGTTCGGACGGAGGCGCCATGCCGTAACCAATCCTATGTTCGCAAAGCATTGGTTTGCGGACAATATCACAGTAGTAGCAGTCGTAGCAATCGGCATGAGCCCAGGTAATTCGGTCTCCAATATTCAGCCTTTCACCGGCGGCATCATGAGTGCGGCCTCTACCGAGCTTAACTATCCGGCCAATAGTTTCATGACCCATAATAAACGGAGGGGGTGCTTTAATCCCGAGATTGCCGTTCATTATATGCAAATCAGAACCGCATATCCCAGCCATTTCCACCTTTACCAGGATCCCGCCGTCTTGCACTTCCGGGATGGTGACTTCTCGGATTTCCAACGGTTTGCCATAATCGGGCAGAACCGCGGCTTTACATGTTTTAGGAACATCGGCCATTTTAATTACCATCCTTTCTCCTAACTAGGTATATGTTAGACTATGCTCTTGAACTAAACCACTTAATTTTAAGTTTATTCCGCTATCCGAAAGATGTACAATATAAATTTTATGTGGTATTATAGGTAAAAGCTATGATGGATTTCCTAGTCCATGAGGAGATAATTATGAATATTCAACATTTGAAATATTTTATTTCCGTCGCGGAGCATCTGAATTTCACAAAGGCAGCCGAGGATCATCATATTGCTCAACCCTCCATGAGCCAAATTATTGCCTCTTTGGAAAAACAGCTAAACGCTAAGCTTTTTATCCGTAATAACCGAACCGTTGCCTTAACCCCGGCGGGTAAGGTTTTCTATGAGGAGGCTAAAGTAATTACCGCTAAGTTTGACGAAGCTGTAAAAAAAGCCCAACTAGTAACCAGCGGGGTGGAAGGCACTCTACGAATTGGCTATTGGGGGCCTTATGAACAAATCCTTATCCCCAAACTACTGGGCCGTTTTCATCGAACTTACCCTAAAATAGAGCTGACAATCACCCAGGACAACAATAAAGCTCTGATTGAGCGGCTGGAAAAGGAAGTTATCGACGTTGTTTTTTCTTCTCCCTATCCCTTTCAAGGCCGGGAAGATATTTCCTGCACTCTTTTGGACACCAGCGCTCAGTGTGTTGTGGTCGACAAAAACCATGCTTTAGCCCAAGAGAAAAAAATAAGCCCTAAACGGCTTAATCAGGAAAAGCTTGTTCTTTTGGATATGCAAGACCCGCAGGATTATATCAAACTGCTAAAGGATTTTGAGCGCAACGGCTTTGAGCCTAATATCGTGAGCCGGCCGGTCCTTTATAACAATCTGATCATGATGGTAGAATCGGGAATCGGCATTACACTCCTGCCGCGCTGTCTGGAACCATATACAAGCCCGGAACTCTGCTTCATTGATCTCGAGAGCGATATGACCATCGACTTCTGTGTCTCTTGGCTTAAAAACAGCCAAAACCCATGTATCCCGCTGCTGCAGGATATTATATTCAAAGAATACCCCTCTGCAATCAATCAACAGAATCATAAGACCTCTTAGATTCTTAGCAGTGTTATAAAACAAAAGCGGACTTAGTGGATAATAAAACATCAACAAGTCCGCTTGATTTCGTTATTGGTGCCGAAGGTCGGGATCGAACCGACACGTCTTTTCAGACA
>JAAYOJ010000054.1 GCA_012520405.1 Peptococcaceae bacterium | reverse complement strand
TGACTATCAGAAAATCCTTTGGTTTTAGAACGATAAACATTGCAAAAGTAGCTATGTATCACCAACTTGGAAACTTGCCTGAACCTGACCTTACCCACGAATTTAAGTGAAGAGGCATCAACAGAGACTACTTCTGCTGCAAAAGGCTTCATGCCATGGCTCATCAGCCCCAGCTTCTTCTGATCGCTCTCACCAAGTTCAAACTGCGAAAAATCAGATATGGGCAACAGATTTTTACCATAAAAATCAGCCAGCTCCTGCCGCCAGGCGATAGGAGCCACTTCCACCAGACGGAAACGATCCATATAACCGATATGAGCGCCGGGATTGAATTTGTGGTCATAGAGAAAACATTCCAATTCGAGCGTGTCGACTCCCGGCGGCGTGAAAATATCTTTGCTCAGCAAGGTGTATGCGGAGGAATTGGAGAAGGTCATCAAATGCAGAGGCATTGCCTCGCCATTTTCATCCGGATAGAAAAGATTGATTCCCATCTGCATGCGTTGCGCCGGATTCACTGCCCATTCGAGACGATAATGCGTCATCGGTTTGACAGGGGTTTCTCCTAGGCTGATTTTGTTCGGAACCTGTGGACCCTCAGGGAAATACCATAGAAATCCCTCGCGAAAGGGCTTGAGCATTTCTCCGAGAGAATAAATGCCGGGAATTTTAAGCCTGCTTCCGGTGGTGGCCTGTTGCAGTAGATCGATGTTGTTTTTTCCTGCAAATACATTCATTACTGCCAGAAGAGCAAATAGAAAAACAAAGTGTTTTTTCATACGAATAGCCTCATAAAAGGTGACGCGACCGCCCCAGTCGCGATGTGCAAGGCAGGGGGCAGGAGGGGGATTTTCAATTGTATGGGTGATATCCTGGCGAAATCGCCCAGTCGGTAGCGGTTCTGGCTGTCCAATCGCGGCTTGTCTGTGCACAATTGAAAGGCAAATAGCGAGAATCACTGATGTAGAGCCAGTGTTGATCTTCCGGATTTATATGCCCGTCTGCGTAAAGGCTGTTGGCTTTGCGATTGTGGCGGAAACAGAGTGATGCCTGAGTCAGCAGGTAATTGCCGCGTTCACGGTTGGCCGCACTCGTACTGCTATGCCAGGTCTCTGCGTGCGTCAATTGCAGACTGGGCTTTTTCAGACTGGTAATCCGGATCGGATAGGAAACAGGAGAGCCATAGTAATTATTGCCGGGATAAACGTAACTCGATGCTCCAAGCGAAACATAATTAAATCCGTAAGAAACATAGCTGGCGGTTTGATCCCACTTGATCTGCGAAGGACATTGAAAAGGAGTTGTATTTTTAAAAATCTGGTAAACCCCATAAATATAGGTTGCTTGCCGTCCAGTGGTATATGGAAAAACGGCCGCTATCCAAGGCCAGTCGTTACCGCCGCCATAGTCGCCAGCCGGATAGATGTCATCCCAGTCCGCAAGATAACCCTGCATGCCTAAATTCACCTGACGCATATTGCTGATGCAGGCAATGGCTCGTGCTTTCTGGCGAGCCTTGCTTAAAGCCGGCAACAGCATCGAAGCCAAGATGGCAATGATAGCTATTACTACCAGTAACTCTATCAAGGTAAAGGTTTTAAAACTTTTTTTCATACCGAACCTCTTTTGCTTGACTTTTTGTGGAAACTCTTATTTGTTAACGTTAAATCGAAAAAGGAACAAGCCGATTTGTCAGAAACGTTTTTTGCATATTTTCACGCACTTTCCCGGATGACCAGTTCAGGTTGCAACATGTCTTTTGACCCGGTTTCTGTAGAAGTGATCATTCCCACCAGAAGTTCAATTCCACGTCGACCCAACTCACGGAATGGCTGCCGAATGGTAGTCAGAGCAGGAATACAATGCCTGCAAGCTGGCAGATCATCGTAGCCGATGATCAGAAAACGTTGTCCGATTTGTGCATGTAATCCTCTCTGGATTAACATGCCCGCGATATCCATCGCAAGGTAATCACTCAAGGCAAAAATGCCCACCTTGCGGGATGAATTCAACGAAACCATTGTTTCGATTGTCTGTAGAAGGTAATTCTGATAGCCACTACGGCTCTCAGCATAAAAAATTTCAGGATGGACGCACTTCTCTTCCAGAAATGAAAAAAAACCAGCGCGTCGCTGCTCGGATTGCCAAGATTCGCTGGAAGGGGAAATACAGATATAATCCTGACACCCCCGCCCGAACAAATGCTCTGCAGCAAGAAGCCCCCCTGAAAAATTGTCGATGTTGAGAGATTGAATGCCTAATTCCGGATATTCCGCAGAATTCATAAATAGCAAACGCCCGCCGTCCTGATGGTATTTCTGTAAAATTCTACCCAATTCGGTCGATGAAAAACCAACGTGGGGCAGATATGATAATATCCCGCTGCTGCCAACCTCCTCGACGGACCCCATGAACTCGACGTAATCCTGACTGTTCATGCCAAAATAAAAGTTGCAAAGGAAGTCGCACTCGTTTGCTTTCTCCGTAACACCGACAACCAGATCAACTAACAAAGAATCCGGATAATACGGCAGGAAGACGCCAATTGCTGTGCTTTTCCCGCGCGCAAGTAATGAAGCGGTATGGTTGCGACGGTAGTTTAACTCCTGTACAGCACGTTCAATCTTACGCTTGGTAGATTCAGCTACACGCTGATCCGGACAAGGATTTAAGGCGCGGGATACAACCGACAATGAAAAACCGGTCTTCTCTGATATGGTCTTTAATGTCACCATGGAAGTTAACTCTTTTAACAGATAACGTTTCATTCAATCTTATCACAAGCGCTTGTGACAATAAGGGCATGCCACAGATACATCGCTCAGTTCATTCAATCTTATCACAAGCGCTTGTGATACTATACATCCTGAATTTTAACAATTCAACTTTTTTTCATGAAATTATCGGTTCTTACTCTTTAAGTTGTTGGCATACAAATTCTTTTATGAATCCCATAGGCGGTAAAAAACGGCATATTTAGCCGGATTTCACGCTTGGGCAAACCTCTTTTTTCAAAAAACCATTTTCGATTTTTAATTTATCCGCAGATTTACTCAGATTAGCGCAGATTTTTTAGGGCGCAGTTTTCTTGTCTTAGGAGCGCATTTTCAAAGTGAGCCCCAAAAAATCTGCGGCATCTGTATAATCTGTGCAATCTGTGGACTGAGTCTTTCAACTGGGTTGTGG
>JAAYOJ010000178.1 GCA_012520405.1 Peptococcaceae bacterium | reverse complement strand
GCCCTTCCCTTGTTTTCTTATGCCCAAAACTACATCTATTTGGTATGTATTGCCAATATATCTGGTCTGACAAAGAAAAAAGGGCGTGTCGCCCTACGATTTTAAATTAACGTTTTGCGACACGCCCCTTTAAATTCTTATTAAGAATTAGGTTGGCAAGATCAGTTTAATATTAGTCTGACGGGGTTGCGGATACGATATTGGATTCTCCGGCTCTGGATCCGCCGGTGACTACCAGTCTGAAATAATATCTCTGGCCATTGGTAAGCTCTGTGGCTGTGGCCGAAGAAGAATATTTATCCAGGGCTTCAGTGGAAGCATTTGTCCATTTGGATTTATCTGTTGACTGCTGAAGAACCACCTTGGTAGCCCCGGTAGGTCTGCTGAAGGTAAAGCTGACCTTGCCGTCGCCCGCTGTGGCTCTCAGATTATCAATGGGGTCTGCTTGTAGTTTTTCAATGTCCGCTGCCCTGTAGGTTCCTTCCGATACTCTTTCTCCGTCTACATAGGCCCTGCATCCTTGGGCAACTTTGGTAGTCGCGGGAATAAGGCCGAGTTCCACGTTATTAGCATTGATGTTGGCAGTATGGATTTTGTCTGTACCCCAGACATCTCCACGGGCATTAGCGTTAAGAATTTTGACTTCAGCGGATCTTAATCTGAGATCCAGTCCCCTGGAAGAAAAGCTTACGGTGTTGTAATTCCCTTCCAGAAAAACATCCTTACCGGATATAATATCCACATTGGCAAAACCGGCGGAGCTGCATTCCGAGTCATCCAAACGGGCGTCTGAGTATATTTGGACATTAGGGACTGAGGATTTTCCCAGCAAGGCCATTACTACTCGTTCATGCTTATTAGGAATATCTATAACCATGGATTTGGAGTTAAATCCATCGGCGGTAATTCTGCTGTCCCATGCTCCCCGGACTGTAGTTTTTCCTTTAACGGTGACATTCCTTAGTTCTACCGTGCCGTCATTTATCCCTTCGCCCAGAAGCAGGTCGCCTTCAATAATTGTGTTTTGGACCAAAATGTCCTCACTTTCGATGGCCAGGCTTCCGGCAATAGTTGTGGTGCCTGTTGTCGGCCCATAAATGCCTTTCTGGTCAAAGACGCTTTTAATTACCTTGTTATGGCTGTATTTATACTGGTCAATAACCGCGGAAGGGACTACATCTCTTCCGCCCAGGGCGATCACCTTACTGGCTACGGTCATGTATTTGGGGAGAAAGTCTGCAGTTGAGCGCGGCAGGCTGTAACTATTGAGCACCAGTGGGGATGAAGTCTTGGCAGCCAGGGCTGCTCCTGCCAGGGCATAGGTATAGTTACCCTGGCCTTCACCCGGGGCAGCATAAATTTTATCAAAATTCAAATCCCGGCCAAAATAATCCAGGATAGCACAGTTAGTGGCATAACGGTTAGGCCCGGCCAACCGGACCGGCGAAGGGACCAGTTTTTCAATAGCGGAGCTGATTGCTCCTTCCCCGCCAATAATATATGTTTTGGTGAGTCTGTAGTTATTTAAGTGCTGGTAAACAACATCCGGCAGTTTATCCGACGGGGAGAGCAGGATACAGAATCCTTTGGCTGCAGCCACGGCTGAGATGGACAGGGCATCGGCGTAATCCTCACCGGTGGCCAGGGCCGCTTCTTTGCCTCCAAGCCTTTGCGCGATTTTGACCGAGGTCTCGTACCTGTCGCTGCCGTATATACGCTCAGTATCAATGTTTTTGGACTTTAAGGTTTTGTCGATATTGCTTAGGATTGCGCTGTGCCCGCCGATAATAATAACTTTCTCCGCTTCCAGGCGTTCAATTTCTTTTAATGTAGAAGTGTTTAAACGGTATTTTTCTGTAAAAAGAATAGGGGCGTTATGATTTTTGGCTAAAGGGCCGGCACAGAGAGCATCGGCAAAATCATCCCCTCTGACCAGGATAACGTACTCTGATTCATTCCAGCCGGCTTGAGATATCTTAACCGCAGTCTGATAGCGGTCCGAGCCTGCTAATCTTTCCGCGGCTAAGGCCGGTTTAGGGTTAATGATGGCCGGCAAAGCCGTAAAGGCTAAGGCGCAAGTGAATATTAAAGAAAAAACAAAAGTAAAGGCTAAGGCGGATGGCCTGCCGCTGAATGAGTGCGGGTCTTTTTTTATTTTTTGGCCTGGCATATTTATCATTTATCCTCCTATTTATATGGTCTCGAAAATCCGAGAATAAAGAATAATATTCGACCTATATTTCCTATATCCTTCAGGTTGAACCCCAGCTTTATCTCTTGGCGGCCATTCGTCGCGCCATTCTGCGGCGTCTTCTTTTTAAAATGGTAATTTTCCTATGTATTTTATAGGTAATATACGAAAGAACAAGTATAATCGGGGCCCAGATTAGGGAATTTTTTTCAGACTGGGGGGAGGGCACAACAGTGCTGTCAGCCTTTAAGGCCAGGGAATTTAAAACCATATCCTCTTCTAAGACCTGAACGGTGGTTACAACCTGATCTTTCATTATTTCCTTAAGCTCGGAAGCAACCGGCAGTATTTCAAGAGAAATATTCGGCGGTGCGGTGCTGCCTATTTCTCTGGTATAAACAATCTCTTCGCTTAGAATAAGGTTAACCGGGGTATCATGAATTATCAGGTTGGAAAGAGATGTACCTTTGGGTTTATAGATTACGTTTTCAAAGTTAGTAAAACCATATTCCAAAAGTTTTCTCATATCCGTATATATAGCAGTCTTAGTAGGCGACTTTAAAACAACTCCCAGCAAGGCCCGTCCGTCTTTTTCTGCCGTAGCCACGTAAGTATTGCCGGCGGTAGAGGTATAACCGGTTTTCATGCCGGTTACTGTGGGCTCCGTCCAGATAAATTCATTCATATTATACATTTCCGTGGGAATGCCTTCTCTGTTGCGGGGGATGATTTTTGTTTTCGTCTTGACATATTCCCTAAGGAGAGGATTTTGGTAAGCGGTACGGGCGATTATAGCCAGGTCCCGGGCTGTAGTGACATGTCCTTCTTCGCTTAAACCGCTGGGATTTTTAAAAGTGGTGTTGAGGGCGCCGATTTCTTTGGCCTTGTTATTCATTAAACCGGCGAATGTTTGCACATCGCCGCTGATATGTTCGGCAATAGCCACTGCGGCGTCGTTAGCTGAATTAAGCAGCAGGGCATAGAGGAGATCGCTCAAGGTCATTTGCTCACCCGGTTCCAGATAAATACGTGTTCCCTGGATAAGCTTTGGGTTTTGCATGGAGGGACCGGCGGTTACCATATCACTTAAGGTTCCTTCTTCCAGGGCAATAAGAGCGGTCATAATTTTGGTAGTACTGGCCGGTTCAAACTGCTTGTCCGGGTCTTTAGCAAAAAGAGTTTGCCCTGTGGTGATATCGATTAGAATTGCACCTTCACTGTATATTTCCGGAACCGGAAGTTTTTCTGGGGAGGCTAAGACGGCTGCCGGCATGTTTAAAAGTAGAGCTAGGGTGGTAATTAGTATAGTAATTAATCTCAAGGTAGGACCTCCATAGACGAATCTTTTAGACAAATCTTAAAGAAAGGGAAAGAGTGAAATCAGCGGTTTCACACTTCCCCATCTAATTATTATTATCCGGTTGGGTTAATTCAAATAAATTAGTTTATACAGGCCTTCTCTGTAGAGTACGGATACTGATCTCATGTTCGCCCAAAACTTGAATAATGGATAATTGCTCAAAAATATTAGCTACCTTATGCTCGACACTATCGAGTCTCTGCTCAACACCATCAAGTCTCTGCTCAACGCCGTCCAGTCGGCTCTCAACCCTGTCAAGTCTTTGATCTATGGCGTCGAACCTTTGATTCATTTCCTTACGCAGCTCTTTGAACTCCTTAAGTATTACATTTTGGAATTGTTCGTTAGTCATAGCGAAAATTCCCCCGATCAAAAAAATACCTTTTTTTCTATTATGCAATATTCGAAAGAAATTAACAATAGATAAATATTGCAAGACGCCTCCGAGAGGGGAGACGTCTTGCCGGCTTTACTCCGGGACAAGCGGATTGTTATTAGGTGAGCTTTGTTTTATTCTTCGGATGCCGGTACTTTAGGCTACGGGTGGATCATATAAATCATTGGTGGTTGTATCTATAATTTTAATATCTTGGATGCTTTTGAGATCCCCACCGCTGCCGGTAAATATATTTTTGTCAATGATTAGTTGCATTACGGTCTGGATTTCTTCTGAAGTGACATCGTTTCTGGGAGCAGGGAGGGTCATGCTCGATGTGCCTCCACTGGCGGTTCCAAAGGTCATACGCAATACCTTTTGATTTGTTATTGACATTTAACCATCCCCTAAAAAATACTTGCTTCATAATTTATTGCCTATTCGTCTGCCAGGTCAAAGCGGTCATCACGCCGAACTTCAAGCAACGGGTACTGCAGAAGGCCGAATAAGGCAACAACTATTTCATAAATATCTTCACTGGTGGCCGTTGCTTTGACACCGCCAAAAGTCTTTTGCTTGCTGATCGGAGCTCCGCTGTCCGTGGTGCCGGTCTGGTAGCGGGCTACGAAAGCTGAATCTAACTGCGTGGAAACTAACGGCATATCTATTCCTCCCTTTCTTGTTTGCTTGGTGCTCAACGCTTGTCCCTATATCAGGGTATGCAGCTCATAAGGTTAATGTTAAAAATATTTTTGGTAAATTCTATAAAGTATTAATAAAGGGATTGACGTCCCTATAAAATAGGAAGTAAGATAGTAGAGTAAACTGACTGACCGGTCGGTTTTGATTCGTGAAATAACAGGAGGAAGAGAAATGGGCCAAAAGAAACCCCGAATGAAAAAGAAAATTATCATAATTGCCGTAGTTATAATACTTGTCTTACTGGTGGCTATCCGTATTGGGATGTCAGCCCAACAGGCTGCTCTGCAGCAGCAGGCGGAAATGAACCGTGTAACTTACACCCCGGTTGAGGCCCAGACGGTTGAGAAGAAGAGCATTTCTTCCACCATTACCTTAAGCGGTAAAATCCAAGCCGATAAAGAAGCTCCAGTCATGGTTAAAACCCCGGGCAAGGTAACGGCGATCTATGCCAAGGTCGGAGATGTAGTCAAAAAAGACCAAGTGTTACTTAGCCTGGATAAAAGCGATATCATGGCTTCCTATAATCAAGCCCGGGCCGGATACGAGCTGGCGGAAGCGGCTTATAAGACTAATATGGATAATTACCAAAAAAGCGTAGAAAATCTGGAAAGGGCCAAACAGCTCTATGAAGCCGGGGCTATAAGTAAGCTGGAGCTGGAACAGGCCGAAATGGCAGCTTCCGAGAATGTTCGGCAGACTTTTGAGAGCCAGTTTGCTCAGGCTAAAGTTGCCTTAGATATGGCCCAAAAAGCTCTCGACGATATGGATATTAAATCCCCTATTAACGGTATTGTAACTGCCGTGGATACCAGTGAGGGGACTTTTGCGGTCAATACTATGCCCGTGGTCAAAGTGGTGGATTTGAGCCAGGTTTATGTCACGGTGAATGTAAGTGAAAATGAGATTAACAATCTTAAGGCCGGACAGGAAGTAGAAGTTAACGTGCCCGCCGCCTCTATGGAGCTAAAAGGCCGGATTGACAGCCTAAGTCTGGCGGCCAATATGCAGGGCCAATACACTCTCAAAGTTAATCTGGACAATAAAGACGGTGTGCTTAAACCCGGTATGTTTGCTAATGTAAGCTTAAGCACCGCCACCAGAGACAATGTGCTCACCGTGCCCACCGACGCTGTAGTTTACCATGGTGGCAGATATGTAGTGTATGTGGCGGAAGGAAGTACCGCTGTGGAAAAAGTGGTTGAGACCGGGCTGGATAACGGCCAAGAAACCGAAATAATTAGCGGCCTTCAGGAAGACGAGATTATAATTATCAAAGGACAGGATTTTGTCAAAGACGGATCGGAAATCAAAGTGGTAACCCTGGACCAAACGGGAGGAGGCGCTGAATAGTGAGATTATCTGAAACTTCGGTTAAGCGCCCGGTAACCGTTTTAATGATTGTCCTCATTGTTGTAATACTGGGGTTTGTTTCCTTTAGCCGCTTGCCCCTGGACCTCATGCCCGAAATGGAATTACCCTATGCCGTAGTTTCCACTTCTTACAGTGGTGCCGGGCCTCAGGAAATAGAGAACTTAGTAACCAAACCCATTGAACAGGTGCTTTCCACCGTGCAGGGCTTAGAAAATATTCAATCCATTTCTTCGGAAGGCAATTCCATAGTCTTTCTTGAGCTCGATTTTGGAGTGGATATGGACCAGGCTGCTTTGGACATCAGGGAAAAAATAGATATGGTCAAGGGTTATTTCCCTGACGGTGTAGGGGCTCCTATGGTGTTTAAAGCCAATATGGATATGATGCCGATGATGGCCTTATCCCTTTCCTCCGATAATTTAACTCTTTCCGAACTGCAAAAGCTGGCTGAAGATACGGTTCAGCCCAGGCTGGAAAGAACCCAGGGTGTAGCTTCGGTATCTATTTCCGGCGGAATTCAAGATATTATTGAAATCCGGACCAAAAGTGAAAAGCTGGCCGGTTATGGCTTAAGCCTGGATTATCTGGCTAATATCCTGCGGGCGGAAAACGTCAGCCTACCCGGAGGTACGGTCAAGAAAGGCAGCCAGGAATTAGCCGTTAAAACTACGGGAGAATTCGAGTCTCTGGCAGAAATCAAGCAAATGCTTATTCCCTTGCCAACCGGAGGCACAATCCAGCTTCAGGATTTGGCCGATATCGAGTTAAAAGCAGATGAGCAAAGCACGATCTCCAAAGCTAACGGCAACCCCGCCATTAGTATTTCTTTGCAAAAGCGTTCCGATTCCAATACTGTCCAGGTGTCGGATGCGGTTCATAAAGAATTGGCCAAAATTGAACAGGAATTAGGCGAGGTAACAATTACTCCTATCTATGATAATGCCGACTATATTAAAAAAGCCTTGAGTTCCACAGCCGAAAACGGGATTGTGGGAGCTATTTTGGCAATCTTGATTCTTTATATTTTCTTGCATAATGTACGTTCTACTTTGATTATTGCCACCTCCATTCCGATCTCCATTATTGCTACTTTTTGCCTGCTTTATTTCTTTGATATAACCATCAATATGATGACTTTAGGCGGGCTCATGCTGGGCTTAGGAAGGCTGGTGGACGACTCGGTCGTGGTGCTGGAGAATATTTACCGCTTCCGGCAGGAAGGTTACTCCCGCTTTGAAGCAGCGGTTAAAGGTTCATCCGAAGTGATTGTGGCCGTAATGGCGGCTACCTTGACCACCGTGGCAGTATTTTTGCCTATAGTTTTTGTGCAGGGCTTAACTTCTACCTTGTTCAAGCAGTTTGCCTTGACTATAGCCTTCTCCCTTGGTGCTTCGCTGGTGGTATCCATGACTGTAGTGCCTATGCTTTCCTCCAAGATGCTTAAAGTTGACCGCCGGCAAGAGAGTACCGAGGAGACAAGAAAACGCGGGTTTTTCCGCACTCCGACTTTTGTGATCAAAGCTCAGGATAAGTTTGATGCCGCTTACCAGGCTCTTTTGCATAAATACCGGGGGCTGCTTAAATCAGCCTTAAACCATAGGCGGCGGGTGGTTGTAATTACAACCGTGATTCTGCTGGTTTCCCTGCTTTCCATTGGCGTAGTAGGGGCTGAGTTCATCCCTGCTGCCGACGAAGGGGTTATTACGATCAGCGTAACCCTACCTGACGGATCCCATGTTCGCAGTACGGAAGAAATTATGGATAAGATCGAGAGCAACATAGCGGATATTCCTGAAATCGACACTGTTTTCCTGGACGCCGGTAGCGGAGGCATGATGAGTCTGGGAGCTTCCCAGGGCAATGTAGGCTCCTTTTACGTCAACCTTTTGCCTCTTAATGAGAGAAAACGCGGAGTAGCAGAAGTTGCCGACGAGATCAGGGACCGAGTTGTGGATATTCCCGGCGCTAAAATCAGTGTTCTTTCTTCCCAGACCATGATGAGTATGGGGGACCCGATCAGTATTATCATCAAGGGCGATGATCTTGATACCTTGAAAGAAATTGGCGACGATTTTGTGGAAATTATCAGTGGGATTCCCGGTACG
>JAAYOJ010000165.1 GCA_012520405.1 Peptococcaceae bacterium | reverse complement strand
CTAATTAGAAGCAGCAACCAAGCAGAATTAGTAGCACTTGATTCTTGTTAGTTTGAAAAAATGGTTATTGCATGCTCTTTGTGATTGTATTATAATGATTATGCTTGGTAATGTTGGTTTGTGTTAGCCTATGTTAACCCATATTAGGTACGTCTTAAACTCAAGCTTATACTTGAATTTAAGCTTAAACTTGAACTTGGACTTGAACTTGGACTTGAACTTGAGCTTGAACTTAATCTTCGCTCCATATTACATAAACTTAATTACATAGGACTTAGTTACATAAAACTTAGAACTCGCATTTTATAACAAATTTAGGAGGAAAGATAAAAATGAAAAAAGCCATGGTATCGTTGCCGATGGCCTTTATTCTGACCTTTATCCTGGTCTTATCTGCTTGCGGTCAGGCAGCTTCCGACAACGATAAGAATCTGGACTCCAACCCCTCACAGTCCGCTCCCAAACAAATACTTGTATCGGCAGCAACCAGTCTGAAAAGTCCTTTGACTGAAATAGAGAAACTTTATGAAGAAAAAAATCAAAACATAGATCTTATATTCAATTTTGGTTCCTCGGGATCCTTACAAAAACAGATTGAGCAGGGAGCCCCAGCCGATATTTTTTTATCAGCGGGTAAGTCCCAAATGGATGCCTTAGAGAAGCAAGAGCTTTTAGCCGAAGATACTCGTGTCGACTTTATTGGCAATGACATAGTGCTTATAGTCAGCAAAGACAACCAAAATATAAAAAGCTTTGAGGACCTTACCAAGGCTGATCTCATGAGCCTTGGAACTCCGGAAACAGTACCCGCAGGAAAATACGCCCAAGAAACGTTGACATACTTGAAACTATGGGATAGTCTGCAAGAAAAGATCGTGCAAGCCAAAGACGTTAAGCAAGTTTTGACCTATGTGGAAAATGGCAATGTGGAAGCCGGAATACTTTATGGTTCCGATGCCAAACCTTCAGATAAAGTAAAAGTTGTGGACGTAGCTCCGTCGGATAGTCATAGTCCCATTGTGTACCCCGGAGCGGTCTTAAACACTACAGCCAATCTAACAGAGGCCAAAGATTTTCTGGGTAGCTTAAGCACTCCGGAAGCCCAGGCCGTTTTGGAGAAACATGGTTTTAGATCTTTAAAATAATTTCATGATAACTTTTATTACAAACTCAAATCTTATAATGAAATAAAATCTCATAATAAAATCTTAGTTTAATCTATGGAGTAAAACATGGGAGTAGATTTCACCCCGATTATTCTATCGCTTAAAGTTGCCATAACAGCAGTATTTTTTGTTGTGCTATGCGGTATTCCGTTAGCCGGGTTAATGGCCAGACGGGATTTTCCGGGCAAAGATGCTCTGGAGGCCTTATTTACCCTACCCTTAGTTTTACCCCCGTCTGTCGTAGGATTCATTCTTCTTTGGTTGTTTGGCAAGAACGGACCTCTTGGCCAATTTCTTGCTCATACCTTCAACGTCAGTGTAGTGTTTCATCTATCCGGGGCTGTGATAGCCGCCGCTGTGGTTTCCTTTCCGCTTATGTATCAGTCTGTTAAGGCTGCCATAGAAAGTGTGGACCGTACATTAGAAAATGCGGCCCGTACTCTGGGCTCGGGAGAAATCAGGGTTTTCTTTACTATAACCTTGCCTTTAGCCTGGCCGGGGATTGTATCCGGTTTTATACTTTCTTTTGCTCGTTCCCTGGGCGAATTTGGGGCCACTTTAATGATTGCAGGTAATATACCGGGAAAAACCCAGACCATGCCGATTGCTATTTATATGGCCAGTGAAAGCGGTGATAATAGGACCGCTGTGGCCTTAGTTTTAATTATGACCATATTTAGCTTCTTGGTAGTGTTCTGGCTCAATCGGTGGTCAAAGCGCCAGCAAAAGGGCATGATACAAGGTGAAGGGAGGAAATGAATCTTGCTTCAGGCAGACTTTAGATTAAAATTACCGCACTTCGAATTGCAAGCCGGCCTTCAGGTTGCGGAAGAGACTCTTGTTTTGGTTGGTCCTTCCGGTGCCGGTAAGACAACAATTTTAAAATGCCTGGCAGGGTTATTAGCACCATCAGAAGGAAGTATTCAGATTAACGGACGGACCGTTTACTCCTCAGTTAATAAGGTTAACCTTCCGGCTCGGGTGCGAAGAGTGGGATATGTGTTCCAGGAATATGCGCTTTTCCCTCATATGACTGTGAAAAAAAATGTGCTCTATGGCTTGCCCAAAAATAAGAAGAAAAATGCTGGCTTGCAGGCGGATAAAATGCTTGAAATGCTGGGCATTTTGCACCTCAAAGATCGCTACCCCGGACATATTTCCGGCGGAGAGAAACAAAGAGTGGCTTTGGCCAGAGCTTTAATGACTGAACCGGAAATTATGCTCTTGGATGAGCCTTTATCAGCTTTGGATCCGGATATTAGAAGCGAGCTGCAGCAAGAACTGAAAAAAATCCAAAGACAATGGAAAATCCCGGTGGTAGTTGTTACTCATGATCTTCAAGAAGCGGAAATCCTAGGCGACCAAATCTTGAGAATAGACCGTGGTCAGCTAACGGCTATAAAAGAGTCTGCGCCGCTGCAAAAACCAATTCAGCCTTCCTTTGCTTAATATTATGTATAACATTAAGCAAAATCTACGCTAATCGCTAAACTAAAGGTTATTGATTAAGCCAGCTTATTCCTTAAGATAAGTACAAAAGTACAAAATAAAGTTGAAAGTTAAGGTTAGTAAAGATCAAGGTCAGCGAAGATCAAGATCAATAAAGGTAAGAATAGTAAGCGTCATCAACCTGTTTTACGACAAAGAGCAAGTCTTCGAGGGTCGACTTCCCTGGGATATCGAGGTCCAGGCTGTAAAACCGGCATGTAGGAATTCAAGGCCTGTTCGATCTGCTCCCTGACAATTTGAGAAATAAGCTCGACATTTTCGCGATGAATTTTCTCATCCAGGCCACGGCTTATTAGGTAGCGGACAGTGTCCGAATAGGACATACCATTTTTTTCAGCAATGGTTTTAATTTGTTCAAATAACTCAGGTTGCAGTTTAACGGTGATTGGACGCAAATTACCCATTGTTATACCCCCTTTCCAAATTGTCTTACCATATTTTATCTTGATTATCAAGGCCTATAAGTAAATAAAACCACTTTGTCTTACCGATACTATCATATTTACTACGATGCAAGCAATATGCCAACATATGACAACTTTAAAAAGGTGAAGTTTGCTGACTTTAGAGCGAAACAGAAACAATAATTGGTAGCAATATGACTTAAGTAAGAGAGAATAAAATCAAAATGAAACAGGATATGAACAAAAAAAAGAACCTCACTTACCTCCTTATTTGTGGGTAAGCGAAGCTCTTTTGTCTTTGCCGCCTGGCCGTAAACTTTCAAGTTTCATGACCCTGCCTCACGCAGGTGGGCACCTAAACTGAAATTTCCAACTTCCTTCGTGTAAGGCTTGTTGTACTCAAAACAGTACTCGGTTCCCGTATTAAACATAGGATCAAAACTTAAAAAGTTTTACGAGCGAGGTAGGTAAGCTCATTATATCATGTTATTGAATTTTCTCAAGAATTAAGAATTTCCATATGGTTAGAATTTTGGTCTGCGACGATAATTTGGCCTGCTTGTGCTTTTCCTGGCCGATCTCTCTCTGCCAGATCTCTCTCTGCCTGATCTCTCTCTGCCTGATCTTTCTCTGCTTGACCTTTCCTGTGAAGCTTTTTTTGTCCTAAGGGGCAATTCTTCTGTAAGCCGCACAGGAGTTGTATCCGGTTCCTTGGTTAAAAGCTTTAAGGCTGCTGAAAGCAGGGAAACAGAGTCATTATCTTCTAAAAGTTGAGTGGCCAATTCCCTGTATTTAAAGATATCTTCGTCTTCCAGGGTTTTTAGAATTTTTTCCATTGTTATACGTTGCTGGCCTTCCAGAGCTTCATGTAAAGTAGGCAATGATTTACGCTCTATTTTCTTGCGTGCGACCTGTTCAATCAGCCGTAAATGGCTAATTTCGCGGGGAGTTACAAAGGTAAAGGCAATACCTGTTTTCCCTGCACGTCCTGTTCGGCCGATACGATGGACATAACTTTCAGGATCTTGAGGGATATCGAAATTATAGACATGGGTAACACCGCTGATATCCAGCCCTCTGGCTGCCACATCGGTTGCTACCAGTATTTCGGTCAATCCTTCTTTGAAATGCCTCATAACAGTATCCCGTCTGGCCTGAGTCAAATCTCCGTGGATACCTTCAGCTGAATAACCGCGCTTGCTTAAGGCTTCAAATAGCTCATCGACCCGCCTTTTAGTCCGGCCAAAAACAATAGCTAATTCCGGAGAATGAATATCCAATAAACGGCAGAGAATATCAAATTTGAATTTTTCCTGGACTTCCAGATAGTATTGTTCCACTTGTGGCACAGTCATTTCCTTAGCCTTGATGCTAACAAACTCCGGATGCTTCATAAAACGCTGAGCCAGATCCAGAATTGTTTTGGGCATAGTAGCAGAAAAGAGCATGGTCTGTCTTTCAGTAGGGATTTCGTTAAGAATGTTTTCAATATCTTCGATAAACCCCATACTCAGCATTTCATCTGCTTCATCAAGAATAACAAACTCAATATTCTGGAGTCTGATAGTTTTGCGCCGCATATGGTCCATAAGACGCCCGGGAGTGCCCACAATTATTTGCGGCCGGGACTTTAAGGCTCTAATTTGGCGTTCAATATCCTGGCCCCCGTAAATAGGAAGGACGCGTACTCCTTTAAATTGGCCTATTCGGTTTAACTCCTCCGCCACCTGAATGGCTAATTCCCTAGTCGGGGTAATAATCAAACCTCTAATGTTCTCTCTTTCCGGCGTTATTCGTTCAATCATGGGGATACCGAAGGCAGCTGTTTTTCCGGTTCCTGTTTGAGCCTGGCCTATAATATCCTTGCCTTGAAGAGCATGAGGGATTGCTTTTTCCTGGATAGGAGTTGTTTCTTCAAAACCCATTTCGGAAATCGCCTGCATTAAAGCCTTGCTAAGATTTAATTCGTTAAAATTGGACATTGAGCAATTTCTTCCTTTCCAAAAGTATATTTACATTTAAATTCTCAAATGTTAAACTGTAAAAAATAGCCATAGAACTAATAGGGACGTTTTTCATAATACCATAAAATCAATCATATAATGTATAAGTCTTTCATGTTTAATTTAACTAAATTACAGAAATTTATGAGTAGGATAAAGGAGGGTTAGTTAATATGAATATGTTTACCAAACATTGGATGCTTAGAGAAGTAGCCCACTGTAAAGAGGGTTGTAGTATTTAGTCCTGGGCATGACCTTAAAAGGCCCACTGGGACAAGGGGACGGTTCCGCTGTCTTATCCACGTTTGCGTGGTACAGCGGAGCCGTCCCCTTGTATTGCTTGTTAGGTTTTAAGTTGGCTAGGGAAGCTCTTTTTCGATTAGAGTTACTTTGAAGCGTTGGCTGTTTTTTGTCTCTTCATTCGTCCTAACAGTAGTACAGCAGCAACAATTATGGCAATAAATCCATATTTTAATTCCGGACGGAAGAAAATTGCATGCAGGAAAGGCTCTTCAGTAATCATTTTGCCGGCTGTATAGGCAATAACAGCTGCTCCGATATCCACAATCAAAGGGAAACGGTTCATTAGCCGGATAAGAAGAGTACTGCCAAAGACCATAATCGGAATGCTAATTGCGAGTCCAATAATAACCAATACATAACTTCCGTGCGAGGCTCCGGCTACAGCTAATATATTATCAATACCCATAACAGCATCAGCCACAATAATGGTAACTATAGCCGAAATCAAACTATCCTGGCATTTTACTTTGCTGTCATCTTGATTTTTAGTTAACAACTTATAACTAATCCAGACCAGTAAGAGACCTCCACCCAGCATGAGACCTTTAATCTGGAGGAGCCAAACCACGGCTATAGTGGCGATAACTCTAATAATTACAGCTCCTAAAGTCCCAAGGACAATTGCTTTCATCTGCACACTTTTATCCAGGTTACGGCAGGCCAGTCCGATAACAATGGCATTATCTCCAGCTAAGACTAGATCAATAATAATAATTGAAAATAATCCGGTTAGAAATTGGGAAAGTGTCAGTCCCATGATTTCCATTTGTTTAAGGCCCCTTCCTTAATATTATTTGGTTAAGATCTTATAAAAATAAAAACCTTAACCAGAAGGTTAAGGTCTTGCTTGCAACAGAGTTGCTCCAAAAAACCGGGATTCTAATCCGGATTGACGGCTTTTTGGTTTCAAGCTACTCCCCATTAACGAAACTAAGTGTAACACAAATGGAATAGAATAGCAATATATTTTCTGGGCTTGAGGAATATTTTACCTAATATTTTTTATTTCCCGGGGGGCGGTAAACAGCTTAACAATTTCCATAACGACAAGGGGTACAAGGGCTAAGCCAATAACTATAATCCAGGCTGTAGAGTGCATGGTAATTACTTTGAAAATTCCCTGCAGGATTGGAACAAAAAGAATAAGCAACATTAGGGTTAAAGAAGTTAAGAAAGCGCCTACCAAGTACTTGTTAGAAAAGATACCGATTTTAAACAGCGAATGCCTGGAACGAACGTTAAAAGAATGAACAAGCTGAGAAATTGCCAGCACGGCAAAAGCCATAGTTTCTCCCAGGGCTAGACCTGCATTCTCGATACCGGTTCTTGTGCCGATAAAGTAAGCGATAAGCGTCAAGATACCGATCATAAAGCCCTGGAAACCGGCCATTATTCCAACCCCATGGGCAAATATGCTTTCGTTTTTGGCCCGGGGTTTACGTTGCATAACATCGCGTTCAATAGGTTCTACACCCAACGATAGCGCTGGGAGGCTGTCAGTAATAAGGTTAATCCACAAAAGGTGAATGGGCAAAAGCGGTGTCTCTTTCCAGATCAACATGGCAAAAAAGACGGCTACAATTTCCCCCAGGTTGCAGGAAAGCAGAAAATGCACAGATTTGCGAATATTATCGTAGATGCCGCGCCCTTCTCTCACCGCGGTCACAATAGTAGCAAAATTATCATCCGTAAGTATAATGTCAGCAGCGCCTTTAGCCACATCCGTACCTGTAATTCCCATGGCACAGCCTATATCCGCCGCTTTAAGAGCCGGAGCATCATTTACCCCATCGCCCGTCATGGCTACTATTTGTCCTTGTTGCTGCCAGGCTTTAACAATCCGAATCTTATCGGACGGTGTAACCCGGGCATAAACTCGCAGCTCGCGTATGTTGGCATTTAAGTCTTCATCACTCATTGCAGCCAGTCGGGCACCATCAATCGCCTCATCCTCATTATTCAGGATACCGAGTTGTTTGGCGATGGCGGAAGCAGTCACTACATGATCACCGGTAATCATGATGGTTTTAATGCCCGCTTCGTCACACTCCCGGATGGAATCCAGTACTTCAGGACGAGGCGGGTCAATCATGCCGACCAAGCCGGCAAAAGTCAAACCGCTTTCCAAATCTTCCGGCTGTAAGTCTTGGGGAATGCTTTCCATAGTTTTATAGCCTACGGCCAGCACCCGGAGTGCTTCTCGCCCCATGTCCGTATTGGCTTGGGTTGCCCTCTGCATATCGCCGCTCATGCATTTTGCAAACAGAATGTCCGGTGCTCCTTTGACAATCACTACGTTTTTGCCGTCTATAGTATTGATTGTGGTCATAAGCTTGCGGTCCGAATCAAAGGGAATTTCTCCGGTACGAGGACATTGCGCCGTTAAATCCTGTTTGGGCATTCCCATATGTAGAGCCGCAGCAACAATAGCGGTTTCAGTTGGATCCCCGATATGTTTTTCTTGGCCTTCAATAATTTCCACAGTTCCGTCCGTGCAGAGTGCTGCCATTTTGATGAGCTTATACACGTTTTCCGGCAGGTCACGCAAGTCGCCTTCCAGAGAATAAAGTTGTTCGTCGGTATATACTTTGACCAAAGTCATGCGGTTCTGGGTTAGAGTGCCGGTCTTATCAGAACAAATAACAGAGGTACTGCCCAGGGTTTCTACTGCCGGCAAACGGCGGATAATAGCGTTTTTGGCCACCATGCGCTGAACACCTATGGCCAGCACAATAGTGACAATAGCGGGTAATCCTTCCGGTATAGCAGCCACAGCTAAGGAAACCGCAGTCATAAACATGTCGAGTATAGAAAGTTTTTCGATAATGCCGATAAAGAAAATCACAACACAAATAGCCAGAGCCAGCAGGCCTAAATATTTTCCCAGCTGGGCCAGTTTAACCTGTAAGGGTGTCATAGCCTGCCCTTCACCTTCAAGCATGGAGGCTATTTTCCCCATTTCCGTTTTCATTGCGGTTTCTACGACCACGGCACTGCCACGGCCATAAGAAACAGCGCAGCCGGAGTAAACCATATTCAAACGGTCTCCCAGTGGAGCTTTTTCTTCAATAAGGGTTTCTGCGTTCTTTTCCACAGGCACTGATTCGCCCGTAAGCGCCGCTTCATCAATTTTAAGAGAAGCGGAATGGATTAAGCGACAGTCAGCCGGGACAAAGTCTCCGGCCTCCAGCAAGATTATGTCTCCCGGTACCAGCTCGGCGGAAGGGACGGCCATTTCGGTGCCGTTGCGCAAGATCCGAGCCAGGGGGGCAGACATTTTTTTGAGAGCCTCCAAAGCGGCTTCCGCCTTACTTTCCTGGATGACGCCTAAAATCCCGTTCAGAAGAACTATGACCACGATCACAATGGGTTCTACCCAATCGGCTTCCATACCATGTAAATAGTGATAAATACTCATGCCTAAAGAAACTAGCGCCGCCGCCAGAAGAATAAGGATCATAACATCTTTCATTTGGTCAATAAAACGCATTAAAAAAGTACGAGGCGGTTTTTCCTGCAGCTTATTCGGTCCATACTTTTCCAGCCTGGCAGCAGCCTGCTCGTCGGAAAGTCCTTGCCGGACATCTGTTTCCAGTTTTTTTAGCACCTCGTCGAGAGCTTCACTGTACCAGTTCAATACTCGGATCCTCCTCAATTTATTGTTTAATAAAAGTTATACCCAAACCAATAAAATAAATGTACCAAAAAGTATCTCAATTAAAAAGTATAAAAATAATAATTTCGTTGGATTTGAATCAATAATTTATATGCGGCCTTAAGAAAACATAGGCTAATAAGGGGGCGTGTGAAAACTCAAATTTCACACGCCCCCTTTATTCTGTCTACATATTCAATAACCGGAATTACGCTGCTGTAAGCCATTTATTTATGGCTCTGTTTAGCTTAGAATGGTTGACAAGGGATTAATTAAAGCCCTGGTTGTAAGGCATTTTTTAATTTGAATACATAGTCTTGCGCTTCCTCTTTGGTAAAGAATAATTCTACTCGATCATCAGCAATTTCAGCACTGTTCCAAGTTAAAAAGTTACCGTGGGGGATTTTGGTCACGTACCAGCAAACATTGTCCTCTTCATAAACAATCATGCTGTGCCTAAGCATTTTGTCATAATTTTGGAAACCAAAAGCATGAGCAAAATGGTCTTTAGTCATAAATATCTCCTTTATGAATATTTGAATTCATTTTACAACAAAAGTAAAACAAATCGTTTTAGTATACGATTGATATTTGGATAATATTCCTTTTTTAAAAGAACTCTAAATAATTTCTAAACATATTATTCGCAATATTTTTTTAAAGCTTCCAGATCTTTGATTTTAATCGCGGTGCTGAAGAAATCGATTAGTCCCTCATCTCTCATTTTGCCAAGCTCTCGGGAAAGGGAAGGGCGCGTAGCATTGACAAATTCAGCCAGCTCGTTTCGGTTCAGAGTTAACTGAAAAGTGCTTTTACCGCCCTTGGCATATTCATCCAGTAGATAGGTGGCTATCTTACAGCGTAGGGTTTTCAGAGAGTGGTATTCCACTTTTTTGTTAAGAAGCAGCGCTCTGTTGGATACTATTTTGAGCATATTTAAAATTAACTTTTGATGACAGTAACACACATTGCCACAACAACCAACAATTTTATCCGTAGAAAAAAACATTACAGTACAATCAGTATGAGCGCTTACGGTGACGGGCCATGATTTTTGGTCCGAATAGGCGGCCATTTCCCCGAATATTTCACCGGCTTCCAAGAGATTAATGATTACCCTGTTACCGGAAGAAGTTTCTTTAGATAAGGCTACCACTCCGCTTAAGACAACTCCAATTTGCTGCAGCTTATCACCTGCGATTTTCAAGTATTCATTTTTCTCGTATTCTACTGTTTTTATTTCCAGGCATCCCAGGATAGATTGGAGGTCACTTTGTTCAATACCTTCAAACAGGGGACAGCCGGATAATACGTCCAACCATTTCTTCTCCATTTCCACTCCACCTTAAGTATAAATCTTATACTATATAATTCTCTATCCGGGGATGTTTTTCCTTTAAGCCAGGAGCGGGGCAGAGAACCGTCCCTTTATCCCCTTATTGGAGAAACTCTCCTCTGGGGGTTATAACAATACGCTGAATTTTTTCTTCAGTAGCATCTTGAGCGTTGATATAGATCAGATAATCTTCACCATCTTTATGCACACGGTATTCGTAGCAAAAAGCTTCTGCATATCCGGGCAGGGAAATTACAGCCATACCGTTTTCCTTAATTTGTACATCTTGGCGCAGCTTGCTTTTAGCCTGCTTAGCTGTAATTTGTGGTTTTAAAGTTCTTTGATGATGGAAAAGCCAGTATGGGGTAGCATCATAGCCAATAATCTGACCATTGTCTTTGGTCACCACCAAACGAATTTTATCGGGATAAATCCGTACATTATCCTGAACGTAAACAGCATCCATTTGAATGTAGCCGCCAAAGTCTTCTACTGCAGTGGCGATAAAAGACTTCCAGCCCATAGCTTGCAAAGTTTGAACAGCTTTAGCCGCCGCTTGCTTGGCACTCAGCTTCTGTAACCCTAGCGGTCGTTCATCTCTGAAAAAGGTGATTACTCCTCCCCGTTTGCAGACATCGATAGATATATTTTCAGCCGTAAAGGAATATCCTTCAAAAACCCCGCTGGTGGTGGCGCTAAGTTTTAAATCCGTATTTTGATAACCTATGGATTTAATAAACTCCTGGGCTGCCTGATGGGCTTGCTCTTCTTTCACCTTTAAGTCGGGTAAGCCGAGCGGTTCGGGGACAGCATGGGTATCAGTCTGACCGCTGTAAGTGAAGGGAGGCAGTTTTTGGAGAGAAGCGTCAAGCTGTTCAAGGCTGGCTCTTAAGGAAGAGGGTTCATCTGCCCCGGCTTCCTGGGCTTGGCTTGCTGCCGCAGCTGTTTTTACTCCGGGCATCCAAGGTGGTGAGGGTTTGTCTACCCAGACAATATTGTTAGTCTGGAGATTAACTGCTAGCTCTTGAATTTTGCGGTTGACATCAATAAGCCGGTCATGCATGGCAGCCAGAGTTTCTTCTTGTTTCGAGTCAGGTTGATCCCCTTTGACAATTTGTTGGGACAAAGACCAGGAAAAATCCCCTATTTGATTTAAAAATTGGTCTACGTAAGCCAGCCCGACCTCTTCAGCAGGCAAAAGCGAAAGATCCTTTACGGTGATTTCACTTTGCAGGGAAGTTTGCCCTAAATAATACAGTTGTTGCAAGGGGGTAGAGGCAACTCTGCTTTTGGCCAGATTGGTTTCCAAGCCGTCAAGGTTGGAGACAAAATCACTAAAGGAACGTTGGTTTTGATTCTCGGAAGCGATTCTAAAATCAGCAGCTCGCCGATTTTCACTAAAACCCCAAAGCAAGGAGAAGGTCAGCAAGACTGCCAGTGTACTTATCCAAAAATTTTTTTTTCTCATACTTTATCCCTCTCACTGTTTAAAATTTATCCGTTTAGCGTGCGAAAATATGATTTCCGATCTGAATTATCTGGGGACGCGACCAGATATACTTATTTGTAGTCTTAGCCGGATTGAAAAAAAACAGGGCACCATAGGAGGGGTCCGTCCCGGCTAAAGCTTCATTGGCTGCTTTGATAGCTGAAGACACCGGCTCTTTCCAAATCTGGCCGTTGGCAACCGGTGAAAAAGCTCCCGGCTGATAAATTACATCGGAAATTGAGTTCGGAAACTGTGAGCTTTTGACTCTGTTTAAGACCACCGCTGCTACCGCAACTTGCCCTCTGTAAGGCTCACCTTTAGCTTCGGCACTAACTAAGCGAGCCAGAAGATTCACATCAGAATTTTTGTAGCCTACGGCCTTGCCACCTGTGGTAACGGTTTGCCCGGTTAAACGTTTTAGTTCCCGGACGGTATTTTTTCCGACTAATCCGTCAACTGCCAAGCCGTGTTCTTTTTGGAAGAGACGGACTCCAGCCTCTGTTTGCCTACCAAAAATGCCATCAATAGGGCCAACCACATATCCAAGCATTTGCAGTCGTTTCTGCAATTCAGTTACCTCCGGCCCCCTGGATCCCCTGGCCAGGAGTCTGTCACCTAGGGCAGCGTAGCTGAGGGAGGAAACAACCAGCAAAACAACAAGGAAAATTACACCTAGTAATAATGCTTTTCGGGAATTCAGGGACATATAATCACCTCTAGATGTTTTTATTGCTAGTGTGGCTCAAGAGAGAAGAATTATGCCTTTTTTTATCCCCTTTACCATTTTGCAGCAATATTTTTCGAGTCCGCACCTAAAAGAAAAATACACTTAAAATGTACTTAGGAAGATTGTATAATTGTTATTGGAAAGGCAATTAAAATAATATTTCCTTTAAAAACAAAGTGAGAGAAGGATAGAATATGTTGATTATCGGCCTAAATGGCAGTCCCATTCCCAACGGCAATACCAAGTTTTTGCTGGAGGAAACGCTCCAAAAAATTAATAATTTAGGAGTGAATACTGAAATTCTGGACATTGCTCAATTATTAAATAGTGCCAAACATGCTTTTTGTACGGTCTGCACCAGTCCATGTGCCGCTGTCTGTTATAAGGGTACAGCTTTAGAAGAAGCACTTAATCTCCTTAAAAAAGCAGATGGTATAATCGTAGGCTCACCGGTTTATTTTGGCAGTATAACCGGCCAGACTAAAGCTTTTTTTGACAAAACCCGTCAATTAAGAGCGGAAAAAAGCCTTTGCAATACAGTAGGTGCAGGGCTAACAGTGGGTAATGCCAAATATGGGGGACAGCAACTGGCCATTCGGGCCCTGCATGACATCATGCTTGTCCATGGAATGATCATTGTCGGCGACGGTTATAGGGAAGATGACTGTGGATACCATGGAGTTAGTGCCCAAAGACCGGCCCAGGAAGACAGCTATGCTTTGAAAAGAACCGGCATACTGGCCAAAAGAATGGTAGAAGTTTGCGAGGCTACTGCCTGCTTACGTCGGTGAGAGGAATTCCCCAGTAGAAAGGGGGTTGTTGCTCGACGAATTACTTTTCGTTTTGCAACAGCCCCTTTATTTTTTAACATTATGAGTTCATAAAATAACCAAGATTGGAAGAGAATAAGATATTGAGCAATATGAATAAGGGTAGTTTGGTGACATATGTTAAAAGAATTGTGGCCTGCTCCTAAAGCACAGCAAAAACAGTCAATATCGATTAGCTATGATGAAAATATTAAAGCCCTGCGTCAAGTTTTTAATTTATGTTCAGATATTGTTTTTCATGAATTTATTATTAATTCCGAACATCCGCTGAGGACTTTTGTTCTCTATGCATCCCCCTTATGTGATTACCAAATAATATGCGAACAATTGCTAAATAGTGTTTTAGTGAGCCACGATCCAAAGGGAGTAAAAATAACTAAGACCAATGCTATTGAAGTTTTAAAAGAAAAACTGATTAGCTTAGCGGAGGTTGTTATTGTTAACACCCTGAAGGAAATCGAAGATAAGGTTTTGCAGGGATATGCAGCCCTGCTGATTGAAGGCTCGCCCCAAGCCATAATCGTTAATGTTAGAGGCGGAGAAAAAAGAGCGATAGGCGAACCTGACAATGAACCCAGTATCAGGGGCCCTAAAGATGGATTTGTCGAAGACTTCGAAACCAATATGACTTTAATTCGCAGGCGTTTAAAAACTAGCCGCTTTAAATCAATAATCATGGAAAAAGGGGAATTAACAAAAACCAAAATAGCGGTTTGTTATATAGAAGGCGTTGCCAATCCGAAGGTAGTTGAGGAGGTTAAGCAGCGTATTGCCAGGATTAATAGCGATAGTATCCTGGAAGGAAACTATATAGAAGAAATGATTATGGACGAAAAATTTTCCCTTTTTCCACTCATTCAGTATACTGAGAGGCCCGACAAGGCCTGCTCATCAATACTTCAAGGACGGGTGGTTATCTTAGTAGAAAACTCGAACATGCCGCTTATTTTGCCCTCTACCTTTGCTACTATGCTCCAAGCAGCGGAAGACTATTATCACAATTCCGTCGCGGCCAGTGCGATCCGAATTTTGCGCATAATTGCTTTAAATTTGGCCTTATTGCTGCCGGCGATTACCGTTGCGGTTTTTTCTTTTCACCAGGAGCTGCTGCCCCCTGAGTTGATCAGTACCGTTGCCGGTGCTCGTCAAGGTCTGCCCTTATCCATTGCTTTGGAAATTATACTTTTCGAATTTACTTTTGAACTTATACGAGAAGCAGGGGTTCGTTTGCCCAAAAAAATCGGCGAAGCCATCAGTACCGTTGGTGGTTTGGTCATTGGTCAGGCAGCAGTAAATGCGGGAATAGTGTCCCCCATTTCCGTGATCGTTGTAGCTATTACCGCTATTGCTTCTTTTTCTGTTCCCAATTTTGGGGCCGCTATTTCTTTAAGACTTTTACGTTTCTCCCTAGTTCTCGTGGCCAGTTTATTTGGCGGTATCGGTATTATGTTCGGTCTCATGGGTATTTTGATCCACCTCTGCAGCTTGCGTTCCTTTGGGGTTCCTTACCTGGCACCCTTTGCTCCCCTTGTTCTCAGGGATTTAAAGGATAGTATAATCCGTGCCCCCTGGTGGTTCTTAACCACCAGGCCGCGGACCAACAGAGCGTCTGATGTGGTTAGACAAGGAGAATCTCAAGGCCCGCGTAAGCCCAAGAAAGGAGGGGGCCAGTCATAAATCCGGAGAAGATTTCAGCAACTCAATTAGCCATGCTTATGTTCGTGGTAATTATGTCCACCGGTGTCTTAGTTGTACCCAGTATCACGATAGAAAGGGCTGAACAATCTGCCTGGTTTGCAGCTCTGCTTTCCTTGCCCGTAGCTTTGATTTCCTTGGGCTTGGCCAATGCCCTAGGTAAAAGGTTTCCCCGGAAAACCCTGGCTCAGTATTGCGAGACCCTCCTGGGTAAATACTTAGGCAAGCTAGCGGCTTTTGGTTTTCTAATGTTTCTTTTTGCGGTCAGTATTATAGTGACCAGAGAGTTTTCAGATTATATTAATATTATGTTAATGCCGGAAACACCGATAATACTTTTAAATGTAATCTTGCTCGTAATTGCAATTTATGCTGCCGTAAAGGGCCTGGAGGTTATTGCCAGGATTGCCCAGTTTATTCTGCCCCTATTTTTGGGATCAATCATCATTATAGCTAGCTTGGCCTTATTTGATGCCAAGCTAGGGGAACTTCTCCCGTTTATGGAGCATGGGCTGGTGCCTGTAATAAGCGGCGCTACTCTGCCGGCTACCTTGATAGGTCAGATTATTATCGTAACCATGCTCTTTCCCATGATCAGAACCCCTCAGAAAGTAGCAAAGGCGGGAATAGTAGCTTTAGTATGTAGTGGAATATTTCTAACCTTGCTTACTGTTATCTCTATAGCCGCTTTTGGCCCCAAATTGCCCGGAGATTTGCTTTTCCCCTTTGTCACTCTGGCTAGGTATATTAAGTTTGTCACGGTTCAAAGGTTGGAGTTTTTAGTGGTTTTTATCTGGGTATCCGGAATCGTAGTTAAAGTTTCCATTTTCCTTTATCTGGAGAGTGTTGCCATCATGCAAATTTTTGCCCTCAAGAACAAAGCAATAATATTTGGCTTATTATTTATGGTCCATACTGTTTTAGCAACTTTACCCTTCAGCAATCCTCAGGAAACAAACTTGGTATTGACTAAATTTTGGCCCTTGATAAGTTTTGTCTTTGAACTGGTGGTTCCTGCCGGGCTATTGTTTATAGCTCTACTTAAAGGACAAAAGGTGGTTTTAAGGAAGTGACAAGAAAAAGCCGCGTTTTAGCCCAATGTTTTATACTGCCTTTTATTCTCAGCTCACTTGTTTGGTGTTCAGGCTGCTGGAGCAGTAAAGAGGTTGAAGATCTGGCTTTGGTAACCCTGGTAGGAATGGACTTAAGGATAGAAAACGGGCAAGAAATCTGGAAAGCTTCAGCCTTAGTTTTATGCCCGCAAAGTCAGACCCAGGGCGAACAAGCCGGCCAAGAAAGCCGGGAAAGATATTATGAAGGGGAAGGGCCCACTCCTCAGACCGCTATTCTTGCCTATTCCAGGGCTATGTCTCGTACTCCCTTTTATGGTTATATCAGCGGGTATATAATTGGGGAAACTGTAGCCCAAGAAAACCTTATTCATTTTGTAGAAAGCGCTTCCAGATATTGGCAGACACGCCCTAGGAATGTCTATTTTTTAGCCCGTGGCCAGGCCAGCGAGGTCTTAAAAGCCGGGGGATCGTTGGACAACAGGCTGTCTATCGAATTAACGGAATTTACGGATCACCGGGCAACTGCAACCGGGCGGTCCATCGGCGTTTATCGCTATGAATTTGAAAAATGGCTGGCCAGTAATGACCGAGATGCGGTTCTCGGTGTTATTCAAACCGTACCGGCTAGCGAAGCGAGCTATAAGCCGGGAAAGGATCAGGGGGAAGAAGCTCAGGGGGGTAATGAATCCGGCAGCAAACAGAACAATTCAGCAAGTAGTGAAGAAAGCAATAGCACTCAGGAAAATCTTGTAGAAGGAATTGGGGTGTTTCGGGATGATAAACTGGTCGGCTATTTGAACCGGGAAGAAACCGAAGGCTGCTTATTGATTTCCCGCCAAATTACCAAAGGGGAAATGGCGATTGCAGTAGAGCATGACAATCAGCTGTTTACTTATTTCCTATTCAAGTCTAAAAGCAAAATCAAACCCCTTGTGAATAACGGTCGGATTTCCTATCAGGTCATTATTCAAACTGCGGGCGGAGTGAACGACCAGCCTGGTTTTACCTTAGGGGTTAAGGAAATTCGAGAATTAGAAACAGCTGTGGGCGAACAGCTTAAAGCTAAAGCACTGGCCGCTATAGAAAAAGCCAAAGAATACGATTCCGATTTTCTTGGTTTTTCACAGGCTCTGCATCGCAGCAAACCCAAGGTATGGAAAAGCTTCGGTAGCAACTGGCGACAGGCTTTTACTACGGCGGATATTGAGGTTATTGTCAAAGCCCAAATTACAAAGACCGGCAAACTAGGGGATAAGCTGGAAGTAAAAAGGGCTTCCGAATAAGAATTAAGAAATATAATCAAAAAATAAAATAAAAAAAGAAGCTTCTGTATGCAAAACGAGAAGCTTCTTATTCTTAATAGAAAATTAACGAGATTTTTTATTTTTCCTTAAGCTTTCCCTAGCCAGATTATACTTTAGCTCCAGATCTCTGAGTTTATTGATCAAGGCTTCTTTTTGCTCTTCCGTGTGAGTGCCTAATTCCAATTCTTGTTTAACGTTAGCCATTTCTTTTAAAAGGCTTGCTTCCACAGGCAGGTAGCCCGAATTGCGCAGCACGGAGTAAGCCGGTCTCATCTCCGGAGGAACCATATCCAAGTAAGCCAAATCTAACGGCTTGCCTTGTCCGGGAAGATTATCTAATTCGCCGTTTTTTATAGCTTCTTCAATTTTGGCCAGGGCAATCTTGGCGAAAATATTAAACGTCATCCCACTATACCTTAATACTTTCTTAATGCTTTTTTATTCTTTTCCTATTCTTTTCTATTACTTTTTACTTTAGCCTTATTGTAGCATACAAAGATCTTATTCTTTCTTATACATTTTTTATGCCAAAAAACTAAATAATAACTAGGTAATCAATAATGACAAGCAATACTCAGGAGGAAACACAATGTCTATAAAAATGTCGACCATGGATGGAAACGAGGCCGCAGCCTATTCTTCATATGCCTTAACCGAAGTTGCAGCTATATACCCGATAACCCCTTCCTCACCGATGGCTGAAAATGTTGATGAATGGTCTGCCCATGGGGTAAAAAACCTATTCGGCCAGCAGGTGAAAGTGGTGGAAATGGAATCCGAAGCCGGAGCAGCCGGAACGGTCCATGGTTCTTTGGTCTCAGGAGCTCTGACCACTACCTACACCGCCTCCCAAGGTTTATTGCTCATGATTCCGACTATGTATAAAATTGCGGGGGAACTTTTGCCTTGTGTTTTTCATGTCAGTGCCAGGGCTTTGGCCACCCACGCTCTTTCCATTTTTGGGGATCATCAGGACGTGATGGCTTGTCGGCAAACAGGTTTTGCCTTGCTGTCCTCTACCAATGTCCAGGAGGCTTTGGACTTGGGTTATGTAGCTCATTTAGCTACCCTGAAAGCCAGAATTCCCTTTTTGCATTTCTTCGACGGCTTCCGGACTTCCCATGAATACCAAAAAATTGAAGTCCTTGATCAGGAAACAATCCGGCCCTTGGTGGATTTTCAGGGTATTGAGAATTTCCGAAACAACAGCTTGAGTCCGGAACATCCGGTGTTAAAAGGTACCGCCCAAAATCCCGATGTTTATTTCCAAATGCGAGAAGCAGCTAACCCTTTTTACGCTGAGGTACCGGATATTGTAGAACAAACCATGCGCGATATAGAGAAAATCACAGGCCGGGTGTATCACCCTTTTAATTATTACGGAGCCGAAGATGCTGAATATGTTATTGTGGCCATGGGGTCGGTCTGCGATACCATTGAGGAAACCGTCGATTACCTCCGGTCTAAAGGAGAGAAAGTGGGAGTTGTGATTGTCCATCTTTACCGACCCTTTTCCGCGAAACATTTCTTTGCGGTCTGTCCCCCAACAGTAAAAAGAATCGCAGTTCTCGATAGAACCAAAGAACCCGGGGCTCCCGGGGAACCTCTCTATCTTGATATCGTCGAGTTATTCAGTAATCATACTGCTAAGCCGTTAATTGTCGGTGGCCGATACGGTTTGGGCTCCAAAGATACTACACCTTCCCAGATTATAGCGGTTTTTGACAATCTCAAGCAACAAAATCCTATAAACTATTTTACCATCGGTATTGTGGACGATGTAGCCCATACCTCCCTGCCGGAGGAAGAAATTGTGGATACCACTCCTTCCGGCACAGTAAGTTGCAAATTCTGGGGGTTAGGCTCGGACGGCACAGTAGGGGCTAATAAATCCGCGGTTAAGATTATTGGGGACAATACGGATCTTTATGTACAGGCTTACTTCTCTTATGATAGTAAAAAATCAGGAGGGACTACGGTATCTCATCTCCGTTTCGGCCCTAAACCGATAAAATCGCGGTATTTGGTATATAACGCCGATTATATAGCTTGTCACAACCAGTCATTTATTAACCAGTATAATCTGGTTAAGGGGCTTAAAAAGAACGGCACCTTTGTTCTCAATTGTCCCTGGACACCGGAGGAACTGGAAGAACACCTGCCGGTACCTTTAAAAAGATATTTGGCTCAAAACAATATTTCCTTTTACATTATCGATGCTGTAGGCATAGCTCAAGAACTGGGCCTTGGTTCAAGAATAAATATGGTTATGCAGGCAGCCTTCTTTAAACTTGCCAACATAATTCCAATCGAAGACGCCGTTGATTATCTAAAAAAGTCTATCGAGCAAGCTTATGGCCGTAAGGGAGAAAAAATTGTTAACATGAACAAAGCTGCGGTTGACCGCGCACTTACCGGACTGGTAAAAGTAGAAATACCTGAATCTTGGGCTAACTTACAGCATGAGACCTCAAATACCACGGACAGCTTCACCAAAGAAAAGCTTAAACAAGTACCCGATTTTATCTCCAAAATCCATGAGCCTATTATGCGCTATGAAGGGGATGAACTACCGGTCAGCACTTTTAAAGGAATAGAAGACGGCCGGGCTCCCTTAGGCACTACAGCTTATGAAAAACGTGGTATTGCTGTCTTTATCCCTGAATGGCAAATCGACAAATGCATTCAGTGCAACCAATGTTCCTATATCTGTCCTCATGCTACTATCCGGCCTTTCCTTTTAGACCAGGAGGAAAAAGATAATGCTCCGGACACCTTTAAAACCAAAAAAGCCATTGGCAAAGGGCTGGAACAACTTCATTACCGTATTCAGGTCGATCCGCTGGATTGTACAGGTTGCATGAACTGTGCCGATATTTGTCCTGCTCCAGGTAAAGCCCTGGTTATGAAACCGGCAGTCCAAGAAATTGAGATGGAAGCAGAAAATTGGGAATATGCTTTGAGTATTAAACCTAAAGAAGACAAGATTAGCCGCTTCACCCTCAAAGGGAGTCAATTTGTCCGGCCCCTTTTAGAATTTAGCGGGGCCTGTCCGGGCTGTGGGGAAACCCCTTATGTTAAACTTTTGACCCAGCTCTTTGGGGAACGCATGATGATAGCTAATGCCACGGGCTGTTCCTCCATTTGGGGGGGGAGTTTCCCTTCCATCCCCTATAGTACCACGGCCGGAGGCAGAGGACCCGCTTGGGCTAACTCCCTTTTCGAAAATAATGCTGAATACGGTTACGGTATGTATCTAGGCGTCAACCAGCTGCGGGAGAAGTTAGCCCAGCTCATGAAACAAGCTTTAAGCATGGAGCTTGATGACTCCCTAAAAAAAGCCTTTGCAAAGTGGTTAGAAGTTTATGACGATGGTGAGTTATCCGAACAAGCCTCTCAGCAGGTTCTGCAGATACTTCATCATCATCCGCAAGCTAACAACCCTGTCCTTGATGAAATAATTAAGTACAAGGATTATTTAGTAAAACCTTCTGTCTGGGCCATAGGCGGTGACGGTTGGGCTTACGATATTGGTTATAATGGGGTTGACCATGTTTTGGCCTCCGGCGACGATATTAACATGTTGGTCCTGGACACCGAGGTATACTCTAACACGGGCGGACAGGCTTCCAAGGCTACCCAGACCGCCGCCATTGCCAAATTTGCTGCCGCCGGCAAAAGAATTCGTAAAAAAGATTTGGGCTTGATGGCTATAAGCTATGGCTATGTGTATGTGGCCCAAATTGCTATGGGCGCCAATATGCAACAGACCATAAAAGCCATAACAGAAGCCGAAAAATACAAAGGACCGTCACTTATCATTGCTTACTCCACTTGCTTTAACCATGGTATTAAAAACGGCATGGGTACTAGCCTGCGTCAGCAAAAAAATGCAGTGGAAGCGGGATACTGGCATCTTTACAGGTATAACCCCGATTTGCAAAAAGAGGGCAAGAATCCATTCATGCTGGATTCCAAGGAACCAAAAACAAATTTCCAGGAATTCCTGCAAAGCGAAGTCCGCTATTCCTCTCTAAAAACTGTTTTCCCTGAAATAGCCGAGGATTTGTTTGTCGCTGCGGAAGAGCACGCCCGCATCCGCTATGAAACTTATCGCCGCCTGGCGGAAGGTATGAAAGTGTAAAAAAATGAGGAATTTTTTAAATTCCTCATTTTTTGTTGCTGGAACTATCGATCAGCCAGCCATCCAGGCAGACGCCGGCTGCATAATCTACTTTACGGGCAAAAGCTTCAGGATACTTGCGCTTCCACTCGGCCATTTCCTCATCGGTAACTTTCTGTACTTCGACCAGGAAACCGGAAACAACCATACCTGTAGCGTTCTTAGAAGTAATAGTAGCAGGCGTAATCAGGTTGATCGCCCCTCCGCGGTCAATACCATGCACGTCGATCGGGTCAAAGCGGGCACCGTGATCCATATAGGCTACACTGGGGATTAGACGCTCAGTTACATAAGCCGCACCGAGAACAATCCCTCGCTCATTGAAGATCTTGACAATATCCCCATGTTTAATACCCCGCTTTTGAGCTTCGCTGGTATGGAGCCAGATAGGTTCATACTGGTAGCCGTCCTTGGCGCGTATTTTCATGGTCTCTATTTCACGGGTCCAGGTAATGTCGTCACATTGGGCATGCATGCGCCAGCGACCATGGTTGGACATGCAGAGCAGCGGATATTTCTTGGCCCGTTCACCCCAAAGGCTTTCGTCATGACTTTCGCCCTTTTCTATCCATTTGGGATAAGGCGGGCGCTCCTCATCATCAGGGAAGTATTTTTCTAAATCTGTAGAAGTAAACTCCAGCTTGCCGGTTGGTGTAGACAGAGGCATTTTATCCGGATCTTCATAAAATTGGCGCCATCCGGGAGGAACTTTGACCACATCCGGATCAGGCGGAAAAATAATAATGTTATCTTTTTTGAACTCTTCGTAGTCTGTGACTTCAGCAGCTCCGGAACCTTTGTAAAAGAGCTCAATAATCTCTTCCGTAGAAGCATTTTTGGTGTAGGCATCGTAGTACTTTTTCCCTAACTTCATAGCTACTCTGGCCACAGCTTCAAAATCTGAGACTGATTCTCCGATCGGAGGACAAGCGGGAAATTCCCGATATACTGATTGGTAAGTTGCACTGCTGATATCTTCGACAATATCATCCATCTCAAACTTTGTAACCACAGGCAGAATGATGTCAGCCATATAACAATCGTTTTCCAGCCAGGGATGCTGAGCAACAATACACTCAATAGACTCGTGTTGCATGGCTTTTACAAATTTATAGCCGTCATTCCAGCAGGTTACATTGCACGGCGCATCAGTCCATATCATGTGGATGCGGGAACAGCCGTCTGCAGGGAATTTATGTTTTACCCACTGCTCTTCAGCAGGCCCGCAAAAGGAGTTAAGACCCCACCATTCGACCGATCCCTTTAATATTGCTTCATGAACAAGACATCTGGGAATTGACTGGGCGGGGGGGATATCCATTGGCTTGCAAAGTTCAGCAAGCTCAGGCACTTTCTTGGCCCGCTCCGAGAGACCGAACCGGCCGGCGCCTTCCGTGTTGGCGGGTCTGACAGCCTCACAGAAGATAGGTACTCTTGGGGCTACCTTGCTCTTATAGGGCACAGGATAATTCTCAGAAAAATAAGCCCATTCAATCATTTTGGCTTGATGTACCCCGGGCTTGCCCAGGCCTTGCATTCCTAAGAGGATGGCTTCCAGCCTGGCAGGTTCGGTAGCGTAGGGGCCGCGGATACCAGGTCCGCCATTACCGTGGATAATACTGGTAACCCTATTTGCCCAGTCCCGAGCCAGTGCTTTAATTGTCCACTCCGGCACTCCACATTTTTCCGATGCCCAGGCGGGGGTTTTTGGAATGCCGTCCTCTTTGCCAAGTACATAATCGAAGAAAGGTTCATAGCCAACGGCATGAGTTTCAACATATTCTTTATCATAGGTGTTTTCAGTCAGCCATACATAGGCAATAGCCAGATGGAGAGCGGCATCCGTATTAGGCAGTACAGGAATCCACTTGTCGGCATGAACTGCAGCCCCGTAGTTTAAGTCCGGACAGATATAGACACTCTTTAAACCGATTTCAGTAAGCCAGTAACAAAGACGGCTGGCCATCATGCCATCAATTCCGAGCGGGGTGGTTTCCGGGTCACATCCCCAGAAAAGCAGCAATTCGGAATGTTCGGCAATGTCCGGATACAGGTTGGCCGCCGGCGTCATTTGGCCTACAGGCTCAGCCCCCCAGACATTTTTTGCTCCCCAGCACCATCCTTCCCAGCTATCCTGGTTACGCATTTGAATGGTATAGCCACCTAAAAGTGAGAGTAAACGGTTCGCGCAGCCGTGACCGGGAGCAATATGTTTACCTTCGCTGTGCATATCTGCTTGCGAGAGGATAGCCGACGGTCCGTATGTTTCTTTAATGCGCAGCAGTTCATCGGCAATTATCTGGGTAGCTTCGTCCCAACTTATGCGAACATATTTTGATTTACCACGATTTTGTGGATTACGTTCGCCTTTAGGATCCCAGTCTACCCGTTTAAGTGGATAACTGACACGGTTAGCAGAATAGACACGTTTCTTATATGCTTGGCCCACAAAAGAATATGGGGAACGATTGGGCGGCCCGAAAGATTTGCCACGGGCTTCGATCTTCCAGGGCTCAACATCATTGGCTTCTATCCATTCGTCATAGTAATAAGGTCTGATTCTAACGATTTTATCGTCACTGGTATCAACGACTGAGATAGCTCCCCCTTGTTGCCCGATGAGACTGGTGCCTTTGAAAGTTTTGCGTTTGTCCTTGATATCAATGGGTTTGTGATCCATGCCTTTCCTCCTATTCTTTCAAGATGAGCTGTTTCTTCCATTGACCAAATATTATCACACAATAAAGCTTCGGTCATTGTGCTAAAATTAAAAAAAATTAAAAAATATTGTAGATTATTTAAAACAAAAAAACCTACCCCTTATTCTAAACGGTAGGGTAGGTCTATTTTTCTGCCTATAGCTCGTTGGAGTCAACCCATTCTTTAGCATGCTCCACATCCTGAATACGAGGGATAAGTACCTGGGGCTCTGGTTTCATTTCCTTCGAGCTTTGAATCCAGGCCGCCGTTTGGTGATTTTCCACCGGAAGGGCGTTAAAATGGTCTTTCTTTTTTTTATCATACTTCGTAATTTTTTTATCGTTCATTATATGCCACCTCATTATCTTTATTATTCACGCCGATAAATGCTTCCTTTTTATTGTTTCATGGCTAATAAAAAAAATACAAACAAAAGGAGCTATAACCATCAAAGTTTTTGCTCCATCTAAAATATTTTGCTATAGTTTACGTCCATTTTACCTGTTATCCTACTTTTCCTTTGCCTGAAGGGCTTTTTTAGCTTTTGTAATAACTTCTATCAGAGAATCTGCGGTTTTATCAATAATTTCGTTTCTGTGAGACAGCCCATACGACAGCTTTTCCTGAATTTGCTCCTGAACCTTCAAGGCCTTGTCTTCTAAATCTCCCCAGAACTCCTGGATATTATCCCCGTATTTTTCCTGCACCCCCTGAAAACGCTCTTCAACTACCGTTTTCATCTCGTTCACGTTTTTCAGTATTTCATCTCTGACACCTTTTGTTTCTTCCATCGTTTGATCTTTGACCAACGTAGCCAGTTCTAGGAGTTTAGCTTTTATTTTTGTTAGATTGTCCTGCATAGTTCTTTTCACCTTTCCTGAAATTCTTTTTGGCTTTATTAATATTTGAATAATAGCTAGTTATTAATATTTATAGTACTAGTATACGCAAAAAAGTATTAAGTGGGAATAAATAAGGAACCTACCATCCCGCACCGGATACAAGCCCACTGACTGATTATTTGCTTGTTAGAAACTTCGTAGATATAATAATAATTAAGACACAAAACAAAGAGGCGTTTTTATGGGAGAGAGAAAACTAGATAAATCACTTGGTATTAGAACGGTAGGTATAAGAGAATGGACAGACAATAAGGTTCAATATAACCGTTATGAGGCCACACCATACAAGGCTTTAAATATACTTTTTGAAAATTATAAGTTTAGAGACGTTGATAAAGTTGTAGATTTTGGATGTGGTCGAGGCAGAGTGGTATTTTATTTACATAATCGTTTTCATCTACCGGTAACAGGAATAGAAGCCAATTATAAAACCTATGAAGAAGCGCTTGAAAACAAGGCCCTTTACAGATTAAGGGCCGAGCATATCAATGCACCTCTTAAATTTAAATATGGTCTTGCTCAGCATTATAAAATTGACAAGAAAGATAACTGTTTTTACTTTTTTAATCCATTCTCAGTGCATATATTTAGAAAAGTAGTTCATAATATTTTGCGTTCTGTAGAAAAAGACAGAAGAACAGTGGATTTAATTCTTTATTATCCAATACGTGAATATAAGGATTTCCTTAAAACCAGTACACCCTTTTCAATTATAAATAAAATAAGGGTGCCTGGAGGGAGTGATAAAAAAGAAAAGTTTATTATATACCGATTAAGAGAAGAGGTTTTTGATGAAGACGACTACTGGGTTTCATAAAATGAAAGGAAGTACAATTTCGTTCAATCGCTAAAGGAGATGCCTTCAAATGAAGACATCTCCTTATTTCAACATATGACAGGGAGTATTATTGAGGGAATTGAACTTTATATTTGAAAAACATATCGAAAGCATCATCAATCTGTTGCGGGGTAGCTACATCAGCTTGGTACTCTCCCAGATTAAATAGCTGATCAAATAAATTGCGCTGCAACTGTTTTACGCCGTTTAAATTATCATTAATTAACTTGTAAAGCTTCTGGCACAATATTTCCTTAGACCCCGTGGTATAGGCCTCAATCAAATATTTCTCACTGGACAGCGTGTCGTTAAGCCTGTCCCGAACATTAAAAGTCTGGTCCTTTTCTTTGGGGAGAGCAGGGGACTTGTCTTTGCCAATCTTTTGCACTCCAAATTGACTTGTTACTATTGAGTTGGTATCAATCATTGCATAATCCCTCCCTGTTGCCTTGTATTTCCCTGTGTTCCTTGGCTGGAGTTTTGCTGAAGGTAGGACAATAGAGAATCATAGTTTTGCTGATGTACTTGCCGGGCATTTTCAAAAACCCCTTTGAAATTAGGGTCCACCTCTTGTTGTGCATAATGAGCGCATTTTTTGGTCATGAGCAGTTCCCAGGAAAGAAAGTCTTTGATGTAATTCAGCTCTTTTACAGATAGCATTTCCATCCTCCTATAGAGTATTTTTCATCTATAGTATGAGCATAAAAATTAATCTTATGTACATTATGGAAATTCGACTAATAAAAAACCCTCCCCGGTTTTAGGACCAAGGAGGGTGCTGGCATTACAATTTTACCAGTTGCTGCTGCGACGAGCTTGATAGCAATCACGGCAATAAACGGGTTTGTCGCCTGTAGGTTGGAAAGGAACTGTGGTTTCTACACCGCAATCGGAACATACGGCAGGAAACATTTCACGTGGAGCGCGAGTATAGCCATTTCTTTGAGCTTTTCTGGCTGCACGGCACTCGGGGCAACGACCTGGTTCGTTAGTGAATCCTTTCTCAGCATAGAATTCTTGTTCAGATGCGGAAAAAATGAATTCCCGGCCACAGTCTTTACAAACTAAAGTCTTGTCATTATACATTTAATGACCTCCTAGATTTTATTACCCGTCTACATGGGAAGTACGTGATCTTCCCTGAGCCTGAGGCAATCGAGAAGGTCTTACTAAATCCACAAGATCTACGAGCAGTATATAGTATATCCGAATAATTGGCAAATGTCAAAGGTATAATTATGAAACTTTTTTGAATTTACGAAAAATTAACAATACAACTGTTATCGCCACACTAAGACCTGAAATTCCTAGCCCGGCATAAAAACCTTGTGGCCTGAAAACCAATGCTATTTGGTGTACTCCCGGTTTAAGTTTTACCCCGAGAAAAGCATTGTCAATTACGCTGGGAGCAGTTTTCTGGCCGTCAACAAATACCTTCCAGCCGGGATCATAAGGAATGGATGTAAAAAGCAATGTTTTATCTTGTACGTTAACCTTGCCCTGCACTAGGGTTTCCGTGGCCACCAGATCTTGGATTGTTCCGGCTTGCAAAGGAGCGATAGCTTTGGCAAGATTCAATTCATTCAAACCGTAAAAATATTTTTCTTTTAAATAAAAATTATCGGAGGCACAAGATACCTTAACTTTTAATTCCGCACCTTGTTCATGAAATCCTAAATCCACTATTCTCTTATTATAAATTGGCAAGTACTCTTTGATTTCTTTTTCATTTAAAAAGATCCGGCAAGTTTCATCATTAATGGTATGGAAGCAGGCATAGACCTGTTGATTTTCAGGGTTTAAGAGGGTATATTCCACTGATCCGTCAAGATTTTTTTCTTGTTCAAGGTCCATGACTTCGAGCGGCAGAAAAAAGTTGATCCGCTCCTCATTACCTAGGGCAAGATTAAACAAGGTATTTTGCAGTCGGAAAGGATTGTTATCCTTGGTGCTGTCCAAGGTTAAAAGTGATTCGTCAGTCAGGAAGGCTATAGGCAAGGCATACATATTTTTATAGCCCGCAAAATCTTCACCGTCAATAACTTTGATATATCCCAATCCTTTATGGTCTGCAGAGACGACATATTTAACAGCCAATAAAGACTCGGTAAGCGGGGTGGCCCCGGCAAAGTTTATAGATTTATAGCTGGCAGTGGTCAAAAAACCCAATTGATGTAAAGTCTTGTTAAGGTCAGCTTTAGCCATGGAGCTGAAATGAGTAATCCCTTTATAATTAAGATTCATGGGATCGTTATAAGTTCTGCCGCCAATCCGATCCAGTCGATAAAAAGCTTGGTCCTGGGAATGTATTTGAGTTATTACCGTCCTTAGCTCCGGTAAAACCCGCTGGTATTTATCTTTGCTTACATAAGTAAACTCATGGTCTAAACCGCTGACTAGGTAGCGGCAATTAAGCAGGCTTTCTACCAGGACCCAAATAATCAACAGAGCAATAATACCGCTGCGGCTTTTAGGAGGCTTAAATTTTCCTAAAGCCGCCAGCAATAATGCGTAGAAAATAATAAAAAAAGCACTGAGCATGAGCAACATATCCTGCAGGTAGGGGTAATTCATTTTCTGCAGGATAAGCATGACCAAGGCCCAAAATCCCCCCGCTTTAATAATTGTAGTGACCGGCAATTGCTCCAATTGGGAAAACCCTTTGGCCGCTAAGAAAACAAGCAAAAAAGAAAAAACGAAGGAGTAGCGGTAGGGGAACCAATTGGGATGGTCGAATCCGTGCCAAGCTAAATTAATATTGCTAAAGGCAAAACTAATAACCATAAATCCAACTAAAGCAGCATAAATCAGACGTTCTTTTAACCTGATGCCGGTGTTGAGAAAATATAAAAGGGATAAAATAAGGGGCAAAAGACCGCAATAAATGTTAGGCAGCCCTTGACTTTTCAAGGAGTCATAAGCCCCAAGAGAAATCTTACTCCCCAAATCAAGTAACTTAAAATTTAGGCACCATTTGCAAATAGAAGGGTCGGGTCCTCCTTGCCCGTTTAGCAAGGCAAAAAATGTTGGCAGAAGCACTATAGCAGCACATCCGGCTGCTAAAACAGCTGAACCGGCAAACAGTTTCAGCTTAGATAGTAAGTGGCGAATCTCCCGCCAAGAATGAGCGGAGAAATAGGCGGCCAGAAAATAAAAACAGGAGAAGAGAGCGATCATGTATGCAATATAAAAGTTGGCCACCAGGATATAGAGCAGAGAAAAAAAGAAGAGCAGGAATTTATGTTCTTTAAGGATTTTGTCCACGCCTAAAATAAGCAGCGGCAGAATAAATACCCCATCCAGCCACATAAGATCGAAACTGTAAACAATAGTATAGGAGCAGAGGGCGTACAAAGTGGCAAATATAAATAAGGGTCCGTGGGTAATCTTAAAAATCCTCTTTGCTGAGAAAGCAAAACTTAAACCACAGCAGCCGACTTTCAACAAGGTTATGAGCAGCAAAGATTCCGGCAGTCGGTCTTGCCCGGCCAAGAGAATTAAAAGAGAGAAGGGACTGGCCAGGTAATAGCTGAAAATACCTAAGAAATTAAGTCCCAGGCCTGCCTGCCAAGAATAAAGCAGGCTTTTTCTTTCGCTTAAAATCTGATAATAGCTTGAGTAATAATCAACATATTGGCCGCTGAGATCAGAAATCAAAATAGTTTTATCCCCGTAGGGTCCAATATTCAATTGGCAATAGATAAGAAATAAAACTGCAACAGGAATGAAAAAGGAACAAACATAAAGAACAAAAGGTTTTGAATTAAGCATGTATTACCCCCGGCGGCTCTTAAAAACAAAGAATTTGCTGGCCATATAGTTGAAGATAATAACCAGAATATTGGCTATTAGTTTGGCCCCCACATCATTAATCCCTATCAGGCTGACAAGCAAGATCATAGTCATAATATCCAAACCATAGGATAAGACCCTAGAAAATAAAAAAGAGCCGAATTCTCTGCTTATTACTACAATACTTGATTGTCTGCTCTGAAAGACAAAGACTTTATTGGTCCCAAAGGCAAAGAGGACTGATAAAAACCAGGCCACAGTTGTGCCTACCTTATAGTCCGCAGAAAATAGTTTTATGAAAATAAGGTAGCTTAGGAAATTAACCAAAGTGGTTAACACACCAAAGACCACGTACAAAATTATTTCTTTGTTCAAGTCTTTTTTTCTACTCATAAACTAATTGGCGTGCGGGTATTTTCTTTCCATTGTACTCGTCCACAAAGTAAAGCGGCCGCCTTTTGCACTCATTAAAAATTCGGCCTATGTATTCACCGATTATGCCCAGAGATAAAAGCTGGATACCGCCCAGGAAAAGTATAATCACCATCAGGGAAGGATAACCCTGTACCGGGTCTCCATAAACAATTGTTTTGACCATTACAACAATCATATAGATAAACGCAAACAACGAAATAAGAGCACCGAGAAAACTCGAAAAACGCAGAGGAGTAATTGTAAAACAAGTAATGCCTTCTATGGCTAAGTCGCAAAGCTTAAAATAATTCCATTTGGTTTGCCCGGCTGCTCTCGGCTCGCGGTCAAAAAGCAATTCTTTTTTCTTAAAGCCAATCCAACTAAACATACCTTTAGTATAGCGTTGAGTCTCTCGCAGTTGTTTGAGGGCCTCCACGCAGCGCCTGTCCAATAAACGGAAATCGCCTGTATCTTCTTGGATCGGGATATTGCTGAGTTTTTGCAAACATCTATAAAACAACTTCGAGGTAGATTTCTTCAGCCATGTTTCTCCCTGGCGGCTTCTTCTTTTGGCATAGACATCATCATATCCTTCTTCCCAGTAAGCAATCATTTGCGGAATCAATTCGGGAGGATCTTGAAGGTCAGCATCTATAATCACCACAGCATCTCCTGTGGCATAATCCAAACCCGCTATCATAGCTATTTCTTTCCCGTAATTGCGAGAAAGATTGATATAGGAAACACGTGCATCCTTACGCTTCAGCTCCTTGATTATTTCCAGAGTGCGGTCTTTGCTGCCATCATTAATAAATAAAATTTCAAACCGGTATTTGCTTAAACCGGCTAAAACCCCCTGTAAACGGGTATAAAGTTTATTCAGTACTTGTTCTTCATTATAGGCAGGGATTAAGATAGTAATTCTCTTCAAAACACTCCACCGCTTGCTTAGTACTAATGATTAGTATTTGTTATAAATTCTGTCTTTGGCTATTAGTCTTACTGATATCTTGTACCTATTTGCCAAAATTATGCATTATTCGAGAAAGCAATTCCCAAATTTTTGCCGCTCGTGTTACAATTATCCTAAAGAAATGGTAAGTAATCTAAAGGACCGGCAAGAGGTACAATATGTATAACTTAATAATTCAGGCCGAGTGGCCGATTATATTATTTTATGTTTATTTTATTGGCATTAACATTTACGCCCTTTTAAGCATTGGCAGGGATAAATTCAAAGCTAAAAAACACAAGCGAAGAACGCCGGAAAAGCATTTTCTGTTCCTGGGCTTAATTGGCGGAGCGCTTGGAGTTTTCATAGGAATGCAGATTTTCAGGCACAAAACCAAACATGCTAAATTCAAGTATGGTGTGCCTGTATTAATTATTTATAATATAGCTCTTATCTACTACATTTATTATTTTCTGGATTTAATAATTGCCTAACTCGCAAGCTAACCTGCTTTATACCCTAGCATCCTCTATACCCGGTTACCCTACGGTCAGCTCTGAGGTTAGCCATCAACTGGGAAAAAGTATTGGGCTGGCTGGTGGACCATACTGAACCATATCCCCAGGCATACCATGGAAAACACGGTATAGAAGAGCAAGAGGGGCAATCATAAATAGTTCCTCTGGTTGTGTTGCCACTGCCATCGTACACATCAACGTGGATATGACCGCCTACGCTCATGTTGTTCCAATAAGAAGTTCCCGGACGTTTAATTACTTCTATTCTGCGAAATCCGGCGTTGTAAGCCGCTTGAGCCACCTGAATAAATGTCCTTCTGGGCACGGAGATATCTGCGGCTAGACCTGAACCATGGGTACTACCGCTTCTATAGCCGCTGGTTATAATAATCGGGGCTCCCAGGGACCAGCGCATATTCTGTAGTTGGTCAACCAGTTTCCTCATCACTCCATAAGGACGTACTCCTGCAGGATTAAATTCTCTCATCCTGAAATTCGGAGCCACAAAGGCTCAATCAGAGTGGTAGGTACATCTGCCGTCATATTCCCTGATAAGACCATGGCCGGCAGGTACACGCCATAAACAGCCTGTATCTTGAACACCCAAGTTAAACCCTCCTCATAATAACAAAACAAAAACATTTTTTAAGAAAACTACAAATGGGATTAATATTCAAAGTTAATAATATGTTTAAAACCTATGTTTAAAATGTATTTATAATATGATATGTTCAAGTCTTAGTAGCTGCTAAGTATGACAGGCTAAACTTATGAGGATATTTATGGAAACTAGCATGCAAAATAGTGTGTAGAATAGTATGTAAAATTTTGGGGACGGTCTCTGCCTTGCAGGACCGTCCCCAATAATGTTTATTTTTATCTTTTAGGTTTAAAAGTATCACATTGAGTTTCTTCCGATCCGTTAGCTCGGCGAACGCCGTTATGGTTGATTTGGATCATGGGCGCATCGCACATAACGTCCTTATTATATTGGCATTCATGAACAGTACACTTAATTGATCCCATAATATTTCCCTCCTTAAAAAATAAACAGGTTTGAAAGCTGTTTATCTTATTATGGACTGAAATTTAAAAAAAGATGTCCCCAAACATTAAAAGTTGAGAGACATCGCAGGAGATATGGACTAGTTTTACCATATTTTATGTATTTGGCACTATATATGTGTTGCCCGGTTAATATTTTTCTAAAAATTGGTATAAATGTGGTCCGGCCGTATATTCCGGCTGCATACTATGTAGGGGTGATGAAGTAAAGGAGACTAACAAGATGAAAGCTACTTCATATTATTATCGAAAATATTGCCCTCCTAATTCGCTGTTTACAGGTAATTTAACTCCATACAATAAAAAGGCCTTAAAGCCGGATTATAGGGAATTATATGTCCCTGCTGCTTCCCAGGCCAATATTCTGCTATTAGCCCCGGTAATTTTCGGAGGAGCGGCAACCTTTATCTTAGGGTTTGTATTCTTTGGTCGCCCTCTAAAGGCAGGATATAAAAAGTTTATTACTTTTATGAATATTTTAGGCTTGCTTGTCACTTTTGGTAGCGCAATTTATGTTTACCAATTGTTCAAGGCAGGTGACAACAACCTAAAGTTTAACACTGTAGTTTGGGCCTCAGCAATAATTATCTTATTTTACGGTTCTACTTTTAATTTAATCTATTCCTTATATCCGCATACCTTTGAAGGTATTATCGGTAAAACCCCTCTAACTCAGTTTTTGTCTTTTTTGATGTTATCCATAGGAAGTGTCTCTATTGGAGAAAGCTTCGGCGTAAATGTTGCCGATACTGGAGTACAAGTTTTGGCTGGAATAGAAGCTCTGTTTAATTTATATGTACTCAGCTTAATTGTGTCTTTAGTGGTATAAATACTTGGCAATATTAGAAGCCGCTGCAGGTTACATGTTTGTCCCCCGCAGCGGCTCGTTAATATCGAACCCAGAAGTTAATGACGTCTCCGCCTTCTTACCGGCAAGCAAATAATCTGCCCTACTTGAAGATTCAAAGGATCTACTCCCGGATTGACAGCGGTTAAAGCAGCTACAGATAAACCATATCTTTGAGCCAGTTTCGAAAAAGTATCACCGGCTTTGATAACATACCTGTTTGCCGGGGAACAGGGAACAACTTTCCTTCTTACAGGAATGCAAATATTTTGGCCGACATGTAGGTTCTTGGGATCCACTCCGGGATTGACCGATATTATGGCAGCCACTTGCGTATTAAACCTTTGGGCGATGTTATGAAAAGTGTCACCGGATTTAATGCGGTAAGAAATAGTTCCTCTCGGACATGGGGACATGAAGCTCACTCCTGTATAAAATATTCCTTATTTATCTTATGTTTGTTACCCTTGTCTGTCTGCCAACAGGACAGCTCCTAATATTTTATTTTTTTTGACACTATGACAGTTAGTTTGATTATAAAACTATTTGACAACCAAATTATAAATGGGGTAATATTTCTTTAAGTGCTACAGGGTTTAGGATTATTTTAAAATTCTAGTGACAAAAGGAACTGAAAAAATGTTTGATATTGAAATAACCGGCACGGGAAGATATGTTCCGGAAAATAAAGTGACCAACCATGATCTGGCTGCCTTGGTGGATACCAGCGATGAATGGATAACTCAAATGACGGGAATAAAAGAGCGCAGAATTTCCCTGGGGGAAGACACGACAGAAATGGCGGTTCAAGCGTCTTTAAAAGCCATTGAAGACGCAGGCCTTAGGCCAGAGGAAATAGATTTAATAATTTTAGCAACAGTGACCCCCACTTACTATTTTCCTTCTGCCGCCTGTCTGGTGCAGACCAGATTAGGCGCAGGTCAGGCTACCAGCTTTGATATCAGCGCCGGCTGTACCGGTTTTATTTATGCTTTAAACATTGCCGCTCAGTTTATTAAATGTGGAACGTATAAAACGGCCCTAGTGGTTGGGGCAGAGGTCCTTTCTAAGATCACGGACTGGTCGGATCGCAAGACCTGTGTTCTTTTTGCGGATGGAGCGGGTGCGGCGGTTTTGCAGAGAGGAAAGGCCGGAATTATTGCCAGTTTTACCGGGGCAGACGGTAGGGGAGCTGATTATTTGTATTGTCATGGTGTCCCCTTTGGCAATCAGCTTGTGCCTGTGAAAGATACCCAGCCTCACTATACTGTCATGAACGGCAGGGAGGTTTTTAAATTTGCCGTCAATATTATGCCTGAAAGTATCCTTAAAGTGCTTGAAGGCAGCGGCTTTACTCTGAATGATATTAAATATTTTATACCTCACCAAGCCAATATCAGAATTATTGATTCCGCAGCTAAAAAACTCAAAGTTGACAGGGATAGATTCTATGTCAATATCGACAAATACGGCAACACATCCAGCGCCAGTATTCCAATCGCTCTGGATGAGATGTCCAGAAAGGGGCAATTATTGCCCGGAGATCTGATTGTAGTTACCGGTTTTGGAGCCGGTCTGACTTACGGGGCTCATCTAATAAAATGGACCAAAGCAAATTATTAAAAGGGGAATGGAGTTTAACGGTCATGAACAGGAATAAGTTTGATTTCTTTTATAGACTGGGTCTTAAATATCCGCTGTTTCAGGGCGGTATGGCCTGGGTTTCAGACAGCTCGTTAGCGGCAGCTGTGTCCAATGCCGGGGGGCTGGGTATTATTGCTGCCGGTACCGCACCTGTAGATTATGTGAGAGACCAAATCAGAAAAACCAAACAACTTACGGATAAACCTTTCGGCGTTAATATCATGCTTTTAAATGAATGTACAGAACAAATTGCTAATATGGTCTGCGAAGAAGGGGTTAAAGTGGTTACCACCGGAGCCGGCAGTCCCGGCAAGTATATCGCTAGATGGAAAGAATCTGGCATAACAGTGGTACCGGTCGTCCCCTCAGTGGCCATGGCCCGCCGAATGGAGAAAGAAGGGGCCGACGCCCTTATTGCCGAAGGGGGAGAAGCCGGAGGACATGTGGGTGAACTGACCACCATGGCTCTGGTACCCCAGGTAGTGGATGCGGTCAGTATACCGGTTATTGCTGCCGGAGGAATTGGGGACGGTCGGGGGATAGCGGCAGCCTTGATGCTAGGTGCCAGCGGAGTCCAGTTGGGCACCAGATTCGTGGTGTCTAAAGAATGTACCGTTCACCAAAATTACAAAAATCGGGTGCTGAAAGCCAAGGACACGGATAGTGTAGTCACTGGCAGACCTACTGGGCATAGCGTCCGGGTCTTGAAAAATAAACTAACCAGAAAGTTTCTTGAACTGGAGAGAAACTGCGCTAACTTAGAAGAATACGAAGCCTTAGGCCTAGGAGCTTTACGCAAGGCCGTGCTCGAGGGGGATATTGACTACGGCTCGGTAATGGCCGGGCAAATAGCAGGCCTGATAAAAGAAGAAAAAAGCTGTCAGGAAATCATCGAAGAACTGTTCAGCCAGGCTGCTAACTGCCTCCGCGAGGCCCAGGACCTGGTGGAAATGGGGAAAAATAATGGGTAAAATTGCATTTTTATTTTCCGGCCAGGGTTCGCAGTATGCCGGTATGGGCCAAGACTTATATAATAATTGTCCTGTGGCCCGGGAAATTTTTGAACAGGCTGACCAGGTCTTGGGTTATGAATTAAGCCGGATTTGTTTTCTGGGTCCCCAGGAGGAACTTAACAGGACGGAAAATACCCAGCCGGCAATCCTCGCCACCAGTATTGCGGCTTACCAGGCTTTAAGGATAAGCGGTATCCTCCCTGATGTCGTAGCCGGTTTTAGCCTGGGTGAATATTCAGCCTTAGTGTGTGCCGAAGTTTTAACTTTCCAGGACGCTGTTAAACTAGTACGTCAAAGAGGTCTCTTTATGCAGCAGGCAGTTCCCGAAGGCCGGGGAGGGATGGCGGCGGTCCTGGGACTGGAAGCTTCTATTATTGAAGAGCTTGTGCAAGAGGTAAAAAACATGGGCATAATCAGCATTGCCAACTATAATTGTCCGGGTCAGATCGTAATTTCCGGTGAAAAAGCAGCTTTGGAAGCTATAGAACCAAAATTATTAGAGCGGGGAGCCAAGCGGCTTATACCTTTACAAGTAAGCGGCCCTTTTCATACCTCCCTTATGGAGCCGGCTGCCGAGAAATTGCGGCAGGAAATATCCCATCTCAAGCTTGGTCAGCCCAAGTATCCCCTGATCTCTAATGTCACAGCGGACTATGTCCGGGACGCTTTCCATCTGGCAGAACTTCTCCCTCAGCAGGTGCAAAGTTCTGTTCTCTGGGAAATGACTATCAGAAAAATGATAGCCGACGGGGTGAATGTTTTTGTGGAAATTGGCCCTGGCAAGACCCTAAGGGGATTTATAAAGAAGATAGATAAAAATGTTAAGCTCTTAAACGTGGAGGATATGGATTCCCTGGAGAAAACAATTTCGTTTGGAGGATAACTTATGTTTAAAAATAAAACTGCGCTGGTCACGGGTGCCAGCAGGGGAATTGGCAGAGCAATAGCCCTTGCCCTGGCCGAAGAAGGTGCGGCCATAGTTATCAATTATGTAAATAACCGCTCTTTAGCGGAAGAAGTGGTTCGTGAAATTGAAGAATCAGGCGGGAAAGCCTTAGCAGTTTGCGCGGACGTTAGTAATTTTGAGGAGGCCGGAGCCCTGGTCGGTAAAGCCAAAGAGCTATTCGGTTCGGTGGATATTTTGGTCAACAACGCCGGGGTTACCAAAGACGGCCTAATTATGAGAATGACGGAAGAGGATTTTGACCGAGTGCTTGAAGTTAACCTCAAAGGAGCCTTCAACTGTTGCCGTCATGTTGTGCCCCTCATGGTTAAACAGCGTAGCGGCAGAATCATTAATATTACCTCTATTGTCGGCCTGGTAGGCAATGCCGGTCAGGCTAATTATGCCGCCTCCAAAGCAGGTCTCATAGGTTTAACCAAATCTTTGGCTAAAGAAATCGGCAGCCGGGGAATTACGGTCAATGCCGTAGCTCCAGGGTTTATTGAGACGGATATGACGTCAGGTCTCAATGAAAAAATGAAAGAGGACGCTAAAGAAAACATCGCCCTTAAAAAATTAGGCACACCCGTCGATATTGCCAATGCCGTTTGTTTTCTTGCCTCGGAAAAAGCCGCCTATATTACCGGGCAAGTAATAAGCGTGGACGGCGGAATGAGCTTTTAGGAGGAGTTTTAGATGAATAGGGTTGTAATAACCGGGTTAGGAGTTATTTCTCCAGTTGGCAATAAGGTCCCTGGTTTTTGGAACAACATTAAGAACGGTCAATGCGGAATTGCCCCCATATCTTCTTTTGATACCACCGGTTATAAATCAACATTAGGTGCGGAAGTCAAGGATTTTGACCCTGAAGCCCTAATAGATAGGAAAGAGGCCAGGCGCATGGATCGCTACTGTCAATTTGCCATGGCTGCGGCCCAAGAAGCTTACCACGATGCCGGCCTGGAAAAAAGCGAAATCGACCGCAACGAGATTGGTGTTATTATCGGTTCCGGAATAGGGGGACTTTTAACTATAGAGGAACAGCATTCCAAACTTATAGAAAAAGGCCCGGGCAGAGTTTCACCTTTCTTTATTCCCATGGCTATCAGCAACATGGCTGCGGGCAATATCGCCATAAAACTCAACGCCAGGGGAGTGTGTACTTCTATAGTAACCGCTTGTGCTTCCGGCACTCATGCTATCGGAGAGGCTTTTCATAAAATCAGAAGCGGTGCTGTCCAAATTATTGTTGCCGGCGGGGCTGAGGCTCCGGTGACCCCTCTGGCAGTTGCCGGTTTTTCCTCCATGACGGCCTTAAGCAATAGTACAGACCCCTTGCGGGCCTCCATACCCTTTGATAAAGAACGGAACGGTTTTGTAATTGGGGAGGGAGCAGGGGTTGTGGTTTTGGAATCATTGGAACATGCTCTGCACAGACAGGCCCCAATATATGGGGAATTGGTAGGATACGGCGCAACTTGCGATGCCCATCATATGACCGCACCGGCTCCCGGCGGGGAAGGTGCCGCCAGATCCATGCTTCAGGCTTTACAGGATGCCGGGTTAAAACCTGAGCAAATAAGCTATATTAACGCCCACGGGACAAGTACCGAGTATAACGACAAATATGAAACTCAAGCAATTAAAACCGTATTTGGTCAAGCTGCATATAATATTCCAGTGAGCTCGACTAAGTCCATGACCGGACATTTATTAGGTGCAGCAGGTGCTGTGGAAGCCATAATCTGTGTCAAAGCAGTCCAAGAAGACTTCATCCCACCCACCATCGGCTACAGAGTGAAGGATGAAGAATGCGACCTTGACTATGTTCCCAATAGCGGGCGAAGGAGCAGCATAAACTATGCCCTCTCCAATTCTCTGGGTTTCGGAGGGCATAACGGTACATTAATCTTTAAAAAATGGGCAGAGGATAAATAATATGGAATTTAAAGAGATTCAGGAATTAATTAAACTCATCGACAATACCGGCTTAACCTCATTTGAAATGGAAAAAGAAAACTTCAAAATATCTATAAACAAAGAAACTAATAAGATATTTTCCCAGGAAGTTGTTCAACAGGAGACTCCTCAATATCCGAAAGTCATAGCTTCCCCGATCGTCGGTACTTTTTATATTGCCCCTGCTCCGGGCGCGACACCTTTTGTGCAACCCGGTTCTAAAGTTAAAAAGGGACAAACCGTCTGTATAATTGAAGCTATGAAGCTTATGAATGAGATTCAAGCCGACGAGGACATGGAGATAATTGAAGTTTTAGTAGCTGATGGCGAAATGGTGGAATATGGGCAGCCCTTATTTGCGGGGAAATAAAGCGGAGGTTTTTTATGTTAAACATTAAAGAAATTATGGAAATCCTACCCCAT
>JAAYOJ010000063.1 GCA_012520405.1 Peptococcaceae bacterium | reverse complement strand
TTAATGACTACCTGGTCGGAAAAACTCCTAGGTACATATTTGAGTTGGATTTTCAGACTGAGATTTTAGCCCGTTACAAAAAAATGGTGCGAGAAGACAGGTACTATGCCGAATATTTTTATGATCTGCTTTCGGAAGACGGTGTTGACGCCGGTGACGGATTGTCAGACACCGAATTTAAACGACTGATCAGAAAGCAGTATAACAAGGTAAAAAATGTTGCTGATGAAGGATTTTATTAATACCAATATTAAATAAGGTGCGGGGCTGTTTGACGCTTACGACTAATTACAACTAAGGAACAGCTTATAAAAGATAATAATCACATAATTGAGGCGAATATAGAGGATTTTAAAGAAGAAATAATCAAGCAATTACAAAAAGATTTAAAGAAAATCTTTAAATAGAGGAGGATATAATTTGCCGGAGGTACTGTTACCTATAGACAAGGTTTTTACATATATCGTAACATATGTAATTCCAGTAATCGCAATAGTGGTATCTTTACTTTCGTATAGAGATTCCAGAAAAGCAAATAAAATACAAGATAGACTTAACGAAGTTGAAGAAAAGCTTAAACGCTATGAACTAGAAAAAATAGAGAAAGAAAAGATTGAGGCAACAAAGGCATGTGTTGAAGCTCGAATTATTAAAATATCTAAAGGTAGCTATAAGCTAAAAATATGGAATTCCGGTAAAGCCACTGCCTATAATGTCAATTTTAAAGTTCCCGAAGAATGTGAAAGTATGGTATTTAGAGATAAGGTTCCTTATGAGTTCCTTGAGACAGGTAAGAATTTCGAAGAACATTTTTTAGTGCATTTCGGTACCCCGGATAAATTTGTAGTTACGACAACTTGGGAAGATGATAAAGGAGAGTCTTATTCCAAAGAGCAGATAGTAACAATCTAAAATATAATTTTCACCTGTTTTAGGAGTGCATTTGGGGCAACCAACTTCACCTAACACGTCCATTCCCGCAACTGAAAATAATGCATGTGGTTGAGGTGCTGCGGGAATGGCGGTAACGTTCTACGACATATCGTGCAAAGGCCGCGCCGTCCTGGCGCGGAACGGATGAAAAATTCTGTTGCATTTGTAGAGACATTTATTGTTGTTTGGGCTAGAGTACTTACTGTTTTATCCGTACTAAAAGGTAAGAAAAAAGGAGTTTGCATATGAAAAAGAGGATTGTGCCTATCATAATATTAGCAATGATTGTATCGCTTGTTGCATGTGGAAATAAAAGTGGATCAACTAACAATAATGCTTATCAAGACGATATTAAAAGCAATGTCGGAGAAACCATTCCGCAAGAAAAAACTGATAACACCGTTAGTGGTAAAGTTGTGGAAGAATTCACATCGATTGCTGATTTTAATCACGATGGAGTCAAGGAAACGGCAAAAGTGGTGGCTTTCGATGATGGACAGTATTTTGAATTGCAAATCTGCAATTCTCAAGAAAATATCATATGGAAAGCTGAGGCCGCCAAGGCTCATGCTGGCTGGCTTTCCCTTTTTTTCTGCCAGTCAAATGGGGTAGATTATCTTTTAAGATATAGCCCTTATATGTCACAAGGAATGTGTCACTATCAATACGACTTGTTTTTTCTTAATTCATCCGGTGATGAAATCACAGTCGACAGCAACTCTATAGATTTTGATATAAATTTTGGTAGCCCAGTTCACCTTTCTTTTACCCCGAAAGAAATTGCTGCCTTTATGAATGAGGTAAACGCATATTTGGAAGACAGTATGGTTTTGCTTAATACAGATGAGAATCTGAGTTTTGAAGGTGAAGCCCATTTAAAAGATACCCTGTGGTGGTTAGATGATGAGGACGGGTTCAAATACGACAAAAAAGCTAACCTTAGTGATGTTTTAGAAGCTTATAAAGAATACCGTGAAAGCAGATAATCTTACTGCGAAAAGATGGTTCTATTTTTTGAGCCAGATACTCGTTAATTATGTATAAGGCAGCACCGTCCGTGGTAATGCTGAGTCTGGGGGCACGATACGTCGTAGAACAGCGAATTGCCGACACTTCGTCAAAATAAATGTGGTCCGGACGCGTCGGCAATTTGCAGAACGTTTTACGACATATCGTGTACAGGACGCGCCATTCTTGGCGCGGAGTCGTATTTTGGAATAAATAATTGTTGGGGGATTTAGTAGGAGGAGATAATGAGAAAAATAATGGGAACAGTTTTAGCATTTTCTATCTTGCTAGGTATATTGATAGTTGTTAGCTCTTGCGGATATAGCAGCCAACATAGTAATAATGATATAGTAGCAAACGATGATATTATTCAACTTAAAGGATTTTCCGTACGCGCTGACTCATCTTCTATGATGACGTCAGCGAAGGGTACTGTGTATGTAAGAGGAAAAGACAAACCGGAAAGTGTACAGATTATTGCTTACATCCAAATAGA
>JAAYOJ010000107.1 GCA_012520405.1 Peptococcaceae bacterium | reverse complement strand
AGTTTTTAACCTGGTTATTTCCGCCCCGGGCTATGAACCTAAATTCTTTAACAATCTTAAAACTTCCGAGTGTATTAATTTGGGGGACATCCCAATGTCTAAAAAATCAAGAATGGTTTGACTCAAGACTCAAGAATAAATAATACAAAAATTAAGGGGCTATTGCTCGACGAATTATTTTTCGTTGGCAACAGCCCCTTTCCTATTGAGAAGAAATTCAACTACAATTATTCAACCCTAAAAAAGATCAAAACAAAAGCGGATAACCATTAACTCCAAAAGAAAATGCGGATTACCCCCACTATTTTTTAAAGCAAGATCCGTTTTTAAACAGTCTTCCATTACTTTGGCAAGTTTGGAAGGCGTAAAATTAGTCGCCTGACGGTAAATTTTCTTACCTTCATAGGGGGAGCGTATCCCGGTAACTTGCATAAACCTGTCCACCGGCTCCCCCTTTTTTCGCATTATGGTTGCGGCCAAAAGCAAGCGGACCTGACGGACAATCATAGTAAACACTTTCAGGTAATGCTCTTGATTAAGTACCGCTTTAAGCTCCCGCAGAGCATCCGCTGCCTTATTGGCGGCAATAGCATCCACCATAGTAAAAACAGTGTTTTCGGCCAAAGGAATACATACTTGCCGAATATCTTCTTGGGTAATATTTGGCTTGTTTCCTGTATAAACTTCCAGTTTATTTAGCTCCTGACACAATATCCCAGGCTGATGCCCGGACCATTCCAGCAAAAATAAGGCTGTTGAGGGATTAATATTTTTTCCCCTTAGTTTGGCCTGCTGTTGGACCCAATTTCGCCATTCAGCCTGGCCTCGAGGATAGCCGAATTCGTTTATACTTCCAACTTTGGCTATTTCTTTAAACAGCTTTCGCCCCCGGTTTATCTTCTCCGCAATCAGTACCAGACAAGTTGCAGAATTAGGATTGCGGCAATAAGTAAGCAGGCCGTCATCTTCGCTGGCCTCATTAAAGTCCAAATCGTCAACTACAACCAGTTTGCGAGAAAAAAAGGAGTAAGTATTAGCTGTTTCAGTTACTGCGGCGAGGTCTGTCTCCTTAGCAGAAAACATTTCTATCTGGCTTCCCGAGGGATCTTCCTTTAGAAAAAAACCCTTTAAAAATTGCAAAGCCTCAATAATAGAATAGCGATCATCACCATACCAGAGATATATCGGTGCCACAGAATCGTTATTAATACTTTTCTTCACTGTTTCCAAAGACATATTATCACCATTTAAATTTTACCATACTCCTGATCAAATAAAAAACTTTTGAATGAATGACTAATACTGACTAGATCCATAAAAAAAGGGACAGACCTTTTAGGTTGTCCCACTAAAAAAAGTCCCCCCTCACAAGTGAAGGGGAAAGAAAGAGGAGGAGAAAAGAGATGTTCATTGATATTATTTCCATGCCCTTCCTCTATTTATTCATGTTTTTTCAAATTTTTATTTTTAAAGCTTTTCCGGCTCCTCATATTCAACCCCTTTAGTATCTACAGTCATATTTTTAATTTTTTGCTCTTTAAGCGGTCTGTCTTGGTAGTTAGTTTCCGTGTTGACAATTTTATCTGCATTTTCCATTCCTTCTAAAACCTTGCCAAAGGCTGCATATTGCCCGTCGAGATGAGGAGCGTCAGCCACCATAATGAAAAATTGAGAACCGGCCGAATCGGGCCTCGCCGAACGAGCCATGGATAATACTCCCCGGGTATGCTTAAGTTCATTAGGAAATCCATTGCTGGCAAACTCACCTTTAATACTATACCCGGGTCCTCCCATTCCTGATCCCTCTGGATCTCCCCCCTGGATCATAAAACCTGGGATTACCCTATGAAATATTACCCCGTTATAAAAGCCTTTTTGAATAAGCGAAATAAAGTTTTTTACCGTATTCGGGGCAATTTCCGGATATAATTCCGCTTTAATCAAATCACCGTTTTCCATTTCAATTGTTACAATAGGAATTGTCATTGGCAGTACTCCTTTACATTTTACATTTTCTATATTTCTAGATTTTACCATCCAGCGTCAGGCAAAGGCAAATGCCGGAGCTGTCACTCACTGTCTCTCCCCGTAATAATGCTATATCCCCCTTTACCAATAATCAGCCTTATTGTACCCTGAGTATCGGTTCGATAAACAGCTACTCCTCTATCCCGCCAATAAGATAAAACTTCCTGAGCAGGGTGACCGAATCTGTTAGGCCCTACCGTAATAAATACGGCACGAGGGGCCATGCTATCAAACCAATGAGCATCAAAAGATCCTTTACTGCCATGATGGGGGACTTTAAGAAAATCTGCATCCCAAGACTCACCCCTGTTCATGAGTTCCTGCATTTCTTCCTTATCCATATCGCCTGTTAAAAGAATTTTGTAGCCTAGATAATCCAACAATAATACCAGAGAATGAGTGTTAGAAACAGCCTCCTTACTGACGTCTACAGGAGCAAGTACTTTTATTTTCAAACCGGAAGCAAAATCAAGATAATCTCCCGCCTTAAGTCCGATTATTTTTTCTTTGCTATACAGAATAGTTGGAGGAATACTATCCCTCCAAATGTCTAATCCCGCCTCTGTTCTTACCTCGGGGATAGCCACGACTTTTACCGGGATATTGGCCAAAAGGTAGCCTGCACCTCCCACATGGTCTAAATCTTCATGAGTGAGCAATAACATATCCAGAGAAGATATTCTTTTTTCCATAAGATAAGGGACTATAATCCTGGCCCCGGCATCAAAGCTATCGCCTCTTGGCCCGGTATCAATCATGAGTTTTTCATTATTGGTATGGACCAAAATACAGTCTCCCTGTCCCACATCGAGAAAAGTAACCGTCAGCTCATGCTTAGAATCTAAAAAAACGAACAAAAATAAAGCAACACTTAAAACAAAAACTGTAACCAGGCCAATAGCTTTCTTCTTGGTATACCTTTTATTTAACATCTTGCCTATTCTATATAACTTGCGCAATTGTACCTTAAATATAAATAGAACTTTCTCTTTTCCTAAAAGCAAGATGGCGATAGTCCCATACCATATTAGCCAGAACCAAATCCCCGGCTTTAAGACCCAAAAATAAGCTAAGGGAAAAGAAGCCGCTAACTCTAAAACAACATCCGTAACTTGGAGCAGCCAGAAAGCCCCTTGGAAAAATATAAGATGCAAAACGGGAATCCAGATTAATAAACAAGCTATAAGACCGAGCTGCAAAACCGCACCAAAAACAAAGAGAATAAAGACATTGGTTACTAAGCCGATCAAAGATACCTGATGAAAAACAGCGATCAGAATCGGCAGAGCCGCCAGCTGTGCTCCTAGAGTTACAGCCACCGCAGATTTTAACACTTGAGGTAAACGGGCTATAGCCTGCAGCTTTTCTAAATGGGGCGTAAGTACAATTATTCCCCAGGTTGCAGCAAAAGACAGCAAAAAACTAATATCCCTTAAATATAAAGGGTTATAAATATACATAAATAGGGCTGCCAACACCAGCCAGCGTAAGGAAGATATTTTACCCGGCCCCAGAAGCCTCCCGCAGAGAACTGCCGCTCCTAAAATTGTCGCCCTTAAAACCGGCGGATTGCCTTGGCATAAGGCGGCATAAAGCAAAATTGCCAAAAGCACACCCAGTATCCTCAAACGGTTAGGCAGAAAAAAGAATAAGGTCCATACTAAGGCCATAACAAAAGCCACATTAGCCCCTGAAGCAGCAAATATGTGCAAAACTCCTGTAGCCCGGTACATTTCCAAAGCTTCCGCGGAAATATGAGAGGAATCACCAAACAAAATCCCTTCCAAGACCCCTGCCTGGGCCGGCCAACTCGCAGCTAAAACCATACCGACCTTGTGCCTGATCCTCCAAGGTATATCCGGAACCCCTTTAGTAAGCAACATAACTTTTCCCTTGGCAGTAATAGTTCCGCTTAAACCCCGGGTAGCATTATATAAAGGATAATTAAACTCTCCTTCCGTCCCGGGAAGCTGAGGTTGTTCCAACTTACCGCTAAAACTTATCCGGTCGTTCTGGCGAACATTGTTCCAGCCTTCGGGAAAGCCCCCCTTACTGTCAGGGTAAACTCGTAAGGAATACTTAAGCTTATTGTCTAGGACCAGAATACCTCTTCCGCTCGTCTCATCCAAACTCCAAGCACCGAGTCGCCCTTCCAAATGGACGTTATCTAATTTCATTGGTTGAGCAAAGGCTTTTTCCGCACTCATTCCGTAAAAAAAGCCAATTATAAATCCTAAACCTAATATTAACAGGTAGGGTTTATTAAACCTGCCGTAAAAATGTTTAGGCTGCCAAAAAAAATATAATCCTGCCAGCAGCAAGATTAAAATAATTAGGCCCAGAATTCTGATTTCCTGCGGGCAATATAAGCATGCTGCTCCCCCGATAATCACGGAGGCGGCCAGACAGGTAAGTTTATCTTTCATGGTCCACCGTTTTCATTCTTGTCCTAAAAGCCAATGGTTATATAATCTGCCATTTTCTCATAAGTTTTAGGTCCAATGCCGGATACGTTCTGAATTTCTTCCGGACTGGAAAACAAACCGTTCTGTTCACGATAATCAATAATCCTTTGAGCTAAAACCGGGCCTATGCCCGGAATAGTATCCAATTCGGCTAAGCCGGCATTGTTTATATTCACTTTGCCCGACGAATTTCCGGAGTTTACAGTAGCTTGCTTAGCCTGTTTGCTGTTAGTAGAGTCTGCTGAGTCAGCTTCCTGTCCGCTATCAATAATTTTGTAGGGTACTATAATTTTTTGTCCGTCTTTGAGCCTTTGGGCAGGATTGAGTAGCTCCTGATCGGCATCGGCCACTAGGACTGCTAACTTCAGTACATCATCGAGTCTGGAATCAAGCGGCAAAGCATAGAGACCGGAGTTTTTGACAGCGCCCGTAATATAGACTACAATCTCCCTGTTTTCTTGGGTTAGTTCCATATTAGCCGGGGAATTAACGGGCAAGAGAAATTTCATGGCAGCTGCAACCAGCAGAATTCCCAGTATCCCCAACCATACTAGTTTCAACTTCCTGTCCAAGCAAAACTTCCCCTCCCCAACACCCATTGTCATATTTTGTTATATTTCTCCATTATGTTCCATTATCCTCCATCTGGAGAGTAATAATTTAAAATGACGCCTCCATTTAGAGGCGTCACTGCGAGACAAGGTTTAGTTCGAAATCGGATTTTGTTCGAGGCTAGATTATGTTATTTAATCCAGCTGTCCACAACAGCCTGATTTTCCGGAATCCACTGTTTAGCAGCAGCCACCGGTTCCATTCCCTCATTGATCAAAGCTTCTAGACTACCGATTTCAGCATCGGACATTTTGAATTTTTTAAGCATGGCTGCTACTTCAGGATACTCCTTGCTGAATTCCTTATAAGCCAGCGTATGCAGTTTTTCTGCTTCGCCATATGATTCTTTGGGATCGTCCAAATATTTGAGGTCGTAGCTGTCAAACATCCAATGCGGGCTCCAGCCGGTAATCGCAATCCATTCCTGGTTGCCGTATGCTCTGTCTAACTCGGCCATCATAGCAGCCTCGCTGCCTTGAACCACTTCGATATCTAAAGCATAATCTTCAACAGCCCTGGCCGAGGCTTTCATAATGCCGGCCCCGGGATCAATACCGATAATCTTGCCGCCGAACTTGCCGGCTTCGTCTTTCAGCTGCTCAAGGGAATCGATAGTCACATACTTTGGCACTGCAACACCAATTTTAGCCGGTTCATACCACACACCGTAATCCTCAAGGCTTTCTTGGTATTCATTCCAATAGGATTCGTGAGTAATCGGGAGCCAGCTATCCATGAATAAATCCAAATCTCCCTGGCTTAATCCGGTAAACAACGGGGCAACATCCAGCTGCGTCAGGGTAACCTTATAGCCCTGTTCTTCCAGCAGAACCTTCCAAAGGTTGCTGACCGCAACACATTCCGCCCAGTTTACATAACCAATTCTAATAGTTCCCTTATCTCCCGTAGCATCGCCGTTTCCACCTGTTCCTGCATTATTGCTACAACCAACAGTCATGGTCAAAGCCACAACGAAAACAAGAGCTAAAACGGCAAATCGACGCCACCCTTTATAGCGAGTAATCATATTTCTTTTTCCCCCTTAAATTAAATATTATTATTATCATCCGTCCTAAAAGAACGGCCAATACCCTGAAACAGCCTGTCCAGTATAATTGCTAGAATTACTACGGCAACTCCATACTCAAAACCCATGCCTATCTTCAATTGGCTAATAGCCTCCAGAACCCCGGCCCCCAGGCCACCTGCTCCGATCATAGCGGCAATAACCACCATGGACAACGAAAGCATCATTGTTTGGTTAATACCGGCCATAATGGTCGGTAAAGCAACCGGAAGCTGGACTTTAAACAAAAGCTGTCCCGGAGTAGACCCGAAGGCTTCCCCTACTTCTACCAAATCTACCGGTACCTGGCGGATACCCAGGTCAGTAAAACGGATAGCCGGAGGCATCGCAAAAATCACGGTAGCGAAGACTGCCGGTACTTTCCCGATACTGAAAAACAACAAAGCCGGAATAAGATAAACAAAAGACGGCATAGTCTGCATAAAATCCAAAATCGGTGTGAGTATGGTATGAAAGCCCCTACTTCTACCGGCAATAATCCCTAACGGAACCCCGAAAACAATGGAAACAACAGCAGAAATAATGACCAAAATAAGGGTGTCAATAAAGGGAGCCCATAGCTTCAAATTATAGATAAAATACAAGCCGATTATAGTTCCTATCGCCAATCTCCACCCTTTAGCCCGCCAGGCCAGAAAGGCAAAGATAAGGATTATTACCCACCAGGGAACCATAAGCAAGCGCTCAGCAAGAGTCTCAATGCCTTCGCTAAAACCCCTGGAAAAGGAGTGCAAGGCCTGTCCGAAGTTACTCTTCAACCAAGCGACAATTTGATCAATTATTTGAGCTAAAGGAAATTTGGGAATACTATTCATTGCTTTCACCTCCCTGACTTCCTGCCTGAGCTGCCACGGAAACAGGCGGTGCCATAGCTTCTTCAGTATCTTGAACGTCAAATGAATGATTGATGGAGGCCAGGGCTGCCAGGACAGACCCTCGGACAATAATTCCGATAAGCTTGTCTTCCTCATCTACTACAGCCATAGGCAGTTTACTTTCTGCTATCACTCCCAATGCTTCCTGGACCGGAACGTCTTCCTTAATCTTCGGACCATGAGCCAGCTCAATATCATTAAGATTGGTAATGCCGGCATTTCTGGCCTCGACGGCCGCATCTACGGTAATAATGCCCTGAAGTTGTCTTTCTCTATTTACCACAAAGACACTCGATATACCATGTTGTTTCATAATTCTTAAAGCCACGTTGGGACCGTCACGTAAGGTTATTAAAGGCTGCGGTTTTTTCATCACATCACCGGCAGTCAGAATTTTGCTCTTGTCTACTCCTCTTACGAATTTAGCTACATAATCATCGGCAGGATGGGTAGTTATTTCTTCAGGAGTTCCAACCTGAACCAGCTCCCCATCCCGCAAAAAGGCTATCCGGTCACCGAGTTTTAAAGCTTCATTCAAGTCATGAGTAATAAAAACAATGGTTTTGTTCATTTTTTGTTGCAAAGACAAAAGCTCATCCTGCATTTCTTCACGTATCAGTGGGTCAAGAGCGCTAAAAGCTTCATCCATAAGCAGAATTTCTGCATCATTAGTCAGAGCTCTGGCCAGGCCTACCCTCTGTTTCATACCCCCGCTTAGCTGGGAAGGATATTTATCTTCCCATCCCTTAAGCCCGACTAATTCTAAGGTTTTTATCGCTTTTTCTTCCCTTTCCTTCTTAGATATACCTTGAATCTCCAAGCCAAAAACTGTATTCTGCAATACTGTCCGGTGGGGGAGCAGGGCAAACTGCTGAAAAACCATGGCTGTTTTTTCCTGGCGAAATTTGCGAAGCTCTTTTTCTTTTAGTTGGGTAATATCAGTACCGTCAATAATAATTGTTCCGGCAGTTGGTTCTATCAGCCTGTTAAGACATCTCAGGACTGTCGATTTTCCGCTGCCGGAAAGCCCCATGACAACAAATATTTCACCTTTGTTAACTGTAAATCCGATATTATTAATACCGACGGTTAGTCCGGTTTCCTTAAGTATTTCAGCTTTGCTTTTACCCTTGGCCAAAGCCCGTAAAGCCTTATCAGGGTTAGCACCGAAAACCTTTATTAAACCTTGGACTTCAATTATTTCCTCAGACATGTTCTCCTCCTTCAGCGAGTATATAATTAAGGAAAATTATGGTTAAAAAAGAATTTTTGGCTTTTATAGTTTATCACTTACAGGCATTAATGACAACCCCATTGCAGTCATATAGGTTGTCTGCTTAATACATTTCTTATCTCAATTTTTTCTCTTTATTCGTTATTTATTCTTAAAACATGAAATTCAATAACTTAAAAAATAAAGCATAAGCGAAAACCTCTCAAGTAACCCAGCCAAGATTACTTATGGTTTTCCTTATGCTTAAGACCGGGTGAATGGAGTAATTAGTTTATTTAACTACAATATTAACCAATTTCCCCGGTACGTTAATTACTTTTACTACTTTACGGCCTTCTATATGGGGCCGGACTTTCGCCGAAGCTAAGACCAGCTTTTCCAAATCCTCTTTGGATATTGTCGCCGGGACTTGCACTTTATCCCTTACTTTGCCGTTGACTTGGAGTATAATTGTGATTTCTTCTTCTTGCAGGGCATTTTCGTCGGCTGTTGGCCAGGCCTGAACGTGAATACTCTCCCTATACCCAATTTCACTCCACAATTCCTCAGTAATATGGGGAGCAAAGGGAGCTAGCATTTTAAGAACTGCTTCTATACCTTCACGGGCTACGGCCTGATTAACTTTCGGTTGCTCCTTATAAAGATAAAGGGCGTTAACCAGTTCCATTATAGAGCTGATTGCGGTGTTAAAGTTAAATCTGGACCCTATATCATTAGTAACTTTCTTAATAGTGGAGTGCGTTTGGAAGCGCATTTTTTTAGCTTCCGGATCCAGCTGGGCAAAGAGATGATTTTCCTTAAATGTTTCCTGCTTTTGCAGCACCTCTGCATACTGGGCAACCAAACGCCAAACCCTGTTCAGAAAACGAAAACATCCTTCTACCCCTTGATCGCTCCATTCCAAATCCCGTTCCGGCGGGGCTGCGAACAGAATAAATAAGCGAGCGGTATCAGCACCATATTTGCTGATAATTTCTTCCGGGCTAACCACATTACCTTTGGATTTGGACATTTTGGACCCATTCATACACACCATACCCTGGGTTAAGAGATTTTCAAAAGGTTCATCAACTTTTAAGTAGCCAAAATCTCTTAAGGCTTTGGTGAAAAAGCGAGAGTACAGTAAATGCAAAATAGCATGTTCCACTCCGCCCACATATTGGTCAACATTCATCCATTCCGCAGCCAAATCCGGTGAAAAAGCCTGGCTGCTGTTGTGGGGGTCGCAGTAACGCAAGAAATACCAGGAAGAGCACATAAAGGTATCCATAGTATCAGTTTCCCTTTTAGCAGCTTTACCGCATATAGGACAAACAGTATTAACATAGTTTGGTGAGCTGAGCAGCGGGTTTTCACCGGCTTTAAACACCACATCATCAGGCAGACGGACCGGCAACTGATCTTCCGGAACCGGTACTGTGCCACATTCTTCGCAGTAGATCATGGGAATTGGAGCACCCCAGTAGCGCTGACGGGAAATAAGCCAGTCTCTGAGCCTGTAATTTATTTTTCTTTCTCCTAGCTTTTTCTCTACCAACTCATCCGCCATTTGATTCCAGGCATCACTATTGGTTAAACCGTCGAAACGGTCGGAATTAACCATAATACCCTCTTCAATATAAGCTTGCTCCATAGGCTTATCTTTATCCGCCGGGGACATTTGAGGATCAAGAATAACCCGGATAATCGGCAAACTATATTTATTAGCAAACTCAAAGTCTCTTTCATCGTGGCCGGGCACACCCATAACTGCCCCGGTGCCATATTCATACAGGACGTAATTAGCAATCCAGATAGGAACCCGTTCGCCGCTTAAGGGGTTAACACAATAGCGGCCAATAAACATGCCTTCTTTTTCCGCTTCGTTCGAAGTTCTGGCAATTTCGTTTAAACCCTGCATTTTTTCCTGAAAAGCGCGCACTTTTTTTTCATACTCTGTGCCTGTGACTAATTTAGCAACTAAAGGATGTTCAGGGGCCAAAACCACATAGCTAACACCAAAAATGGTATCTATCCTGGTAGTGAAAACCGTAATAGGTTCCCCGCTTTCTTCAACCTTAAATACAGCTTCCACCCCTTCTGAACGTCCAATCCAATTGCGCTGCATTATTTTAACTTTTTCCGGCCAGCCGGTTAGTTTTTCCAAATCATTCAAAAGCTGCTCGGAATAGTCCGTTATCTTAAAGAACCATTGTTCCAGATCTTTTTGAGTTACTGTCGTTTCACAGCGTTCACAAGCTCCGTCCACAACCTGTTCATTAGCCAATACCGTAGCACAAGAAGGGCACCAATTGACATTAGCCTTCTTTTTATACACCAATCCATGTTTATAAAACTCCAGAAAAATCCACTGGGTCCAACGATAATAATCCGGGTGGCAAGTAGCTACCTCCCTGTCCCAATCATAGGAAATTCCCATTTCCTGAAGTTGCTTTTTCATTTTAGCGATATTTTCCCAAGTCCATTCAGCAGGAGGCTTCTGATTCTTAATCGCTGCGTTTTCAGCCGGCAAACCAAAAGCATCCCAGCCGATAGGATGAAGAACATTAAAGCCCTGCATTCTTTTAAACCTGGCTATAACATCAACGATGGAATAATTGCGAACATGTCCCATGTGCAAATTACCGGAAGGATAGGGAAACATAGCTAAAGCATAGTATTTCTTTTTCCCGGAGTTAGTTTCAGTTTTTCCCGCTTTGCTTTCCTGCCATTTTTTTTGCCATTTGGGCTCGATCTCTCTAAATAGATATTTTTCTTGCACTTTTGTAACCTCCTGTTTAGGGGACCAAGTTTATCATTTAAAAAGTAAGGACAAGAGAACCCATCCCTTGTCCCCCTATTTTTGAATTAAAGCGTTATTTCCTGGGCATCTCCCCATAGTCTTTCCAAATTATAGAACTCTCTAGTCTCAGGTGTCATAATATGAATAACCAGGTCTCCGCAATCAAGTAGCACCCATGTTGCTTCGGGAAGTCCCTCTTTTCTCAGAATTTTAATCCCCAGCTCAGGCAATTTCTCAACCAGATTATCCGTTATCGCTTTAGTCTGCGTTGTTGAATTCCCGGTAACAATAATAAAATAATCTGTAATAATTGATATCCCCTGGAGATTAAGGACTGTAATTTGTGTGCCCTTCTTGTCTTCAATTAAGTTTACAACTTTACTTAACTGGTTATGGGCAATAACCAATATTGAAGCCTCCTTTATTTACTCAATTCATGTTTAAGATCTTCATATGTAAGAATAGTCAAAGGATGAATTACTTTCTTGTTGTTTATTAAGTACTGCATAGTATGCTCCAAACAAGCAAGGGTTCCCCTGCTAAGGTCATGATACAACTTCTGGCGTAACTTGTCTACTCCCGGGAAGTTCCGACCCGGTTCTGTCAAATCTGCACTATAAATTAACATTTCCAGAGGTGACATTTTCGGTCTACCCAAAGTATGGTTAGCAACGGCATTGAGAATATCCCTATCGCTTATTTGATATTCATTTTCCAGAACATAAGCTGCTATACGCCCATGGAGAACCTGAGGGTGGTCTAGGTCTTCGGGATAATAAATTAAGTCATATTCCTTAGCTTTAGCCAGTTGGTCCGTCAGAGAGAATTGTTTAGCCAAATCATGAGTTAAAGCAGCTAAGGCAGCCGCCTGCTTATTTAGGCCGAACTTTAGGGCTAATTTACCGGCCCAGGCTTCAACCCCAATAGTATGTTGAAATCTCTCCGCGGTCAGTTTTTCAGCAGCCAGGGTTCTGAAATAATCTGGAGTATAACTCATATAAAAACCACCCCTAAGTTTTCTTTTCCTCCGGAAAATCTAGTAAAAATTATATAGCAATGAGGAAAAGATTAATTAGGAATACGGTACCTAAAAGTACCGTATTCCTGGGGCCCATGTCGGCAGTATAAGATAAACCAGAATTCACAACACCAGCTTAATATCAATGGTATCCTTTATCTCAATGGTATACTTAATATCAATGGTATCAGTAGATCACAATTTATCTTAATAACAAAGCCCCGACCGGGATTACATCGACTGGCGGGGTCTTGCTTCGTTTACCGTCAGTGCGCGTCCTTTAAAATCGCTGCCGTTAAGCTCTTCAGCCAAACGCTCAGCATCTTCCGTATCGACTTCAACAAAACCGAAACCTCTTGAGCGGCCAGTTTCTCTGTCGGTAATTATTCTGCTACCGACAACATTGCCGTACTGACCGAAAAACTCAGCCAGTTCCTCTGAAGAAGTACTCCAGGGAAGATTGCCCACATACAGGGTTTTTGTCATTAGATTCACCTCTGAAATATTTTGTTTATAGTATTAGCAACTTATACTATAGTATACCAAGGGTCGGTAGTCAACATTCTCAGCCCAAATTTTAGAAATAACATGTGTTAGCTCAAGGACTCAGGATTATTCTTTAATTTTTGTAATTTTAACAATAGAGCCTATTATTTTCAATATACATTCTGACCTCATCCGGGAGAAGGTATCGGACAGATTTATTATTCCCTACTCTTGATCTGATATAGGTTGAAGAAATTGCCAAAGCAGGAATTTCCAACTGGTATAACCTATCTTTGCTTTCGGGATATTGAGAAAATATCTTGGCCAAATGTTTTTGGCTTTCATACCCTGGCCGGGAAGCACCGATCACTCGGGCCAGTTTAAAAATCTCTTGAGGTTCGCGCCAAGCCAAAATATCAATCATGGCGTCCGTTCCTGTAATGAAAAATATTTCCTGCTTAGGTAAAAGTTTGTGAATTTCTCTTAAAGTATCTACTGTATAACTAGGACCTTTTCTTTTTATTTCTATCCTGGAAGCTTTAAAATATTTATTATTTTTGATGGAGATTTCCACCATTTTAAACCGCATTTCGGCATCAGTAATTTTTAAATTACTTTTATGAGGAGATTCTCCGGTTGGTATAAAAAGAACATAATCCAACCCTAGTTCAACTCTGGCCGTTTCGGCGGCCACGAGATGACCATAATGTATAGGATCGAAAGTTCCGCCCATTATTCCCAGGCGTTGAGCGCTGCTGAGCTCTCGTCTAATACTGGCTTCCATCTTTATCCCCCACTGTTGATATTGGCGCCCTAGCTTTTTTAACATAACTTTCCTAAGGCAATTCTATTTTAGGCTGATCCGACGAAGTTCTATAAAGCAAAAAATTACGTCCTATCACCTGCACCAATTCTGCTTGGGCCCTGCGGGCAATTTCCTGAGCAATATTTTGCGGCTCATTAGCGCAGTTTTGAAGCACCCTGCCTTTGATCAATTCTCTGGCTTCTAAAGCATCCTGGGCTTGACGGATTACATTTTCCGTCACTTCTTCTTTACCAATCAACAGAATGGGTTCTAATGTATTTCCTAAAGAGCGCAAATATCTCTTTTGTTTTCCTGTCAGCATTACTTAGCCTCCTTCAATCCATTCCATTTCCAGATCACCAATTAATACCTTATCCCCGTCTTTTATGCCTTCCTCTCTCAGGGCATCGTCCACTCCCATTACTTTAAGTATATTTTGAAAGCGCATCAATCCATCATGGGTATCAAGATAGGCCATAGCCGCATGTTTTTCCACTTCTCGCCCTTTAATTATATAAATACCGTTTTCCTGACTTATGTAAAAACGCTCATCACTTTGGGCCTGTACTAATCTGTGCTGGTCAGGATTTGCCGAAAATTCAATCGCCGGCACCTGAGGCAAAATCTGAATAATCCTAAACAAAAGCTCTCGGATACCTTCCCCGGTTACGGCGGAGATCGGAAATATTTCATATTTGTCTTGAATAAAGTCTTGCAATCGCGCCAGATTCCGCTCTGCATTATCAAGGTCAATCTTGTTGGGTACTACAACCATCGGTCTTTCGGCCAGAGCCTGGCTGTATTGTTTTAATTCGCGATTAATAACTTGAAAATCCTCCAGCGGATCTCGTCCTTCCGAGCCGGAAATATCTATAATATGAAGCAATAACCTAGTACGTTCAATGTGACGTAGAAATTCGTGCCCTAATCCGGCACCGGTATGAGCACCTTCGATAATCCCCGGAATGTCCGCCATCACAAAACTTTCGTCCTCCACTTCAACCACTCCGAGATTAGGTGACAGCGTTGTAAAGTGATAATTAGCAATTTTGGGACGAGCAGCGGAAACTTTAGAAATTAAGGTAGACTTACCTACATTAGGAAATCCCACCAGACCTACATCGGCCAATAGCTTAAGTTCCAGGAGCAACCAGCGCTCTTCCCCCGGTTCCCCCTTTTCGGCCACAGTAGGAGCTTTATTCTGATTGCTTATAAAACGAGCATTACCGCGCCCCCCACGACCTCCTTGAGCAATAACCACCCTCTGGCCATGCTTAGTCAGATCTGCTAACACTTCCTCGGTGTCCGCATCTTTAACCAAAGTCCCGGCCGGAAGTCTTAAAACCAGATCCTCGGCCCCTTTGCCATGCATGCCCTTTCCTTGTCCATGTTCCCCCCGGCCGGCTTTATAGTGCCTACGGTAACGGAAGTCCACTAAAGTTCGTAAGCCTTCATCCGCTTCCAAAATAATATTTCCGCCTCGGCCGCCATCCCCTCCATTAGGTCCTCCAAAGGGAACATATTTTTCCCGACGGAAAGATACCGCTCCCGAACCTCCGTCGCCGGCCTTAACATAAATTTTTGTGCGGTCATAAAACATAACTATGCCCCTCTATTCAGCAGATTTTCTTACAACGCTAATTTTACAAAGCTAATTTTTACAAAGCTAATTTATATCATAAAACTCTTTTTAGCTAAAAGCTCGCTTTCTTTGAAAAGCCGAAACTCACACCCAAATCCCTGCGGAGCAGTGAGCAATTGGAATTCGACCAAAAGTGCTCCGGGGTCGATATCCTCGGGTATGGAATCCAAGCATTCCTTAGTGTAACCATAGAACTGCTCTGCATATTCTTCCTGCCATCTAGTCTGCCAGTATTCCTCTTCCCTCATTTCTTGAGGAATTTCAATCGCCATTTCAACCCCTTTCAGACGCAAGTCGAAAAAGAATCCGAGAAGAATGGCAATCATGACTTTTTGATTAACTTTATAAATCAACTGCTGCGGAACCAGTTCGGCAATTGTTTGATCTAAATAATCCAAGGCTTTTTCCGGCATATTAAGTTGGATATAGCCTTTAATCACTTGAAAATAGTTTAAAAAGTCATGACGCTGCAGTTGAAAATTATCTATTTGCTTATAAAGCAATGTTTTTTCAAAGGTAAACATAATACCCTCCAGTAGACAATAAACCCCCGGGAACCCCAGGGGTAGATAAATTCTGCAACTTATTGGGCTTGAGAAATTTTATTATCAGCATAAACACTCACTTGTTTACGATACTTATCCTTACGTTCAAACTTCACATAGCCGTCGATAAGAGCAAATAAAGTATCATCTTTGCCCAGACCGCAGTTCTTACCAGGATGAATTTTCGTTCCACGTTGTCTAACCAGGATATTGCCGGCTAGAACATATTGGCCGTCGGCACGCTTTACTCCTAAACGTTGCGCCTGACTGTCCCTACCATTTCGGGTGCTGCCCATTCCTTTCTTGTGAGCCATGAAGTTCACCTCCTTGGGCCTGATTAAAATGTGCCTTAAGAAAAAATCTTAAGAAATACTTTAAGCATTGATTGTTTCTACAGATAACTCAGTGTAAGGCTGGCGATGCCCTCTTTTAACCCGTATATTCTTTTTAGGCTTGTAACGAAAAGCGATTACTTTATCAGCTTTACCATGGCCTAAAACCTTGACCGTTACGGATGCTCCGTTTACAAAGGGTGTACCGATTGTAATATCTCCGTCTTTCGCCAGCAATAATACTTTGTCGATATCCAGAGTCTGTCCTTCAGCGACATCAAGTTTCTCAACCTTTATACAGTCGCCTTGCTGAACCTTATACTGTTTGCCTCCGGTCTCAATAATAGCGTACATAACTTTTTGCACCTCCTCGACCCAGACTCGCCTTGTTAGGTCGGTTATGACAACCTGTTAAATACCTAATTCGAGCGGTTGTGGTAAAAGAGCAACCACATTAAGACATTTTAACATCATTATTAACTGCAGTCAATTATTTTCAAGGGCTTTGGAATTCCAAACCCACCCTTTGCCTGAACACTCCTGGCAGGGAATAGTATAACGGGCGGCTAAAGTCTGGCCTTCCTTTTTGCGCGTTACTTCCACCAGCCCTAGCTTGGTCGGACCTAATACTCTGGATTTGGTTTTTTCTTTAGCTAAAACTTTATTTAGACAGTCAATTACAGCTTGCCAATCCTCTTCTTTTTCCATATCAATAAAATCAATGATTATTATGCCGCTTAAATTCCTAAGCCTTATTTGGCGCCCGATTTCCAGAGCCGCCTCTAAATTAATAGTTAAAATAGTATGCTGCAAAATCCGTTTGCCGGTAAATTTCCCGGAATTGACATCAATAACGGTCAGGGCTTCGGTTGGCTCAATTACCAAATAAGCGCCGCTGGCCAAAGCGACTTTCGGTTGCAAAGCACTTTTTATCTCCTGATTAACCTGATAGTAATCAAATAGCGATGCTTTAAAATTGGTCCATACTTTTCCTGCCGCCGCAGAGTCTACTTTTAGAAGGCTTTCTCTTAATGATTGAGCCAAATCCCCACTATCAACAATTATTTCCTCCACAGAATCATCAATAATATCGCGCAAAAGACGGCTAACAACATCGTTGCCGCTGTAAAGCAAACCTCTTTGCATCCCGGCCCTTTTTTCTTCTATTTGCTTCTGAAGCATACAGAGTTTTTGAATATCATTACTTATTTCTTTTTCCTCTGCTTCAACGGCTAAAGTTCTGATAACAATTCCTGCATCCTCAGGCTTGAGCTTTTGGGCCAGCTTTAAAAGATACTGTCTTTTTTCCTCATCCACAATTTTTCTTGATACTCCCAGATAATCTTTTTTACCGGGGAGCAAGACCGTATAGCGCCCGGGCAAAGCGAGATTAGTGGTAACCCTGGCCCCTTTATTGCCCACCGGGTCCCTTGTAACTTGGACAACAATTTCCTGGCCCTCGTTCAAAAGGTTTTCAATTGTAGGAACTATTTTAGATAAAACATTTTTGTCCGGAAAGCGGTCCTCCGGTAGGGAAACATCCCCGGCGTAAAGAAAAGCATTTTTGCCCAGGCCAATATCTACAAAGGCAGCCTGCATACCCGGCACCACATTCATAACCTTACCCTTAAAGATACTGCCGGCCAGTCTTGATTCCCTTCCGCTATCGTCCAAAACCTCCATCAGTTTACCCTGCTCCAGGACTGCCGCCCTTATTTGGTTGTTCTCACTGGTAATAATAATTTGTTTCATGATTTTTCCTTAAGCGGGTCATTTAGCTGGCCGTTTGCATCGGCCACATAGAGCCCTTCCCGTATAACTTTCATTTCATCTTGGTCTATATCCAGGCCTTCAAGCGAAGCTATGCTGGCCAAAACCTCAGCGGGTCTTACCGAACCCTTATTGCCGGTGACAATATCCAGGCGTAAAACAATACCTTGATTACCTGCACTCAATATCTCGATGCTGTTAACCATAGATCGAATATTGCGCTCACTTTCTTTGCCCTTATGCCATCTTACTACTCTGACCTCATCCCTGGCCAGCCATCTCTCACAGGCTTTTGCAACTTCTTCCCCTTCTAATTTGAGGGTCTCCGGGAAAATTAGCTTATAACGGGCCAAGTTGATAACCGCCATTAAAGCTTTACTGCCCTCGGGCCGGATAGCTGAATCCGTTATGCTAATGCCTTCCGGCAATTGTGCTTGCAATTTTTCCACTATCTTGGCCAGCAAATCCTTCCGGCTAAGGCCTTCAACCTCTTGAACATCAATATCTACATACTCCCTCTCTCCTTCTACCCCGACCGCTAAAGGAGGACCGAAAGAGATTTTAGGGTGAGGATTAAAGCCCTGGGAATAATGAACATGGATGTGAGCCCGGCGCAAAGCCCTGTCGAAAACCCGGGTCAAATCCAGATGGGCTATATATTTGGCTTCGTTTTTCTTGGTATAAGCTAATCTTATTTTCAAGACAGCCATCCTTTCAACTTTAATCCCTGCTTCATAGCCTTATCTTGGTATTTATCATCCCTCCGGTATGATTTCTCACCTAATGAATATAATTTTTTAGATAGAGGAAGGGGAGAGACTAATGCAATTCGCTTACGGAGAAACAAAAGCGATCAGGCTATTGGATGAAGCAAATTTTTGGAAACATCAGGAACAGGAACATACGGTTGTTATCAGAGAAATAGTTCCTGACCTGGAAAAAAGATTTGTGGAAGATTTAAAACAATGGGAAACAGCTTTTCTCAAAACTCACAGTAGAGTTATTCAGCTCACGGAAACTATGATCCGCTCCGGCAATTATGCGCCGGCCTATCTTAATCAAGTGCAAACTCTGATCAGTTACAGTCTGGAACAAAGCAGCCGCTGGATTCAATTCTTATTTGAGATATTAAGTTTAAGCCCGGCCGTCAAAAAAGCACCGGTTGCCAAGACCGTAATTCGCCATATTATCCGCGAATCAGAATATTTTAGCGGTATTGCCCAGACTATTTGTGCCGATTAAGTACAGGTTTGGTCACAGTAGGACACACCCCGCATTTGGAGCATTTACGGCGGCAATCAGGTGTTACGGTACCCTGTAAAGCATTCTTATACTCTTGCAATAAAAACTCCTTGCTTATTCCCGGGCTTAAATGATCCCAAGGGAGTATTTCCTCCGGTTGGTATTGCCGGTGGGCATAAAAATGAGCATCTAAACCGGTCTGAGCCAAACCCTGCTGCCAGAGATCAAAATTAAAATGCTCACTCCAGCTGTCAAATTTACAGCCCGCCTCAACCGCCCATTCCAAGAGATCTGCTGTTTTACGGTCACCCCGGGCCAAAACTGCTTCCAGGAAACTGGCACTAACATCATGATAGAGAAACTTAATACGCTTACTTTTAAGTCTTTCCTTCAAGTATTCCTGTTTGGCCTGAAGCACTTCCATGGAATCCTGCGGAACCCACTGCAAAGGAGTAAAAGCCTTGGGCACAAAAGAACTGGCGGACACGGTTACCCTGGCCCCCCGGCGTCCTGCTTTTTGAGCTTGAGCCAAAACCTGGCGCGCCTGCTCGACAATCCCGTCCAAATCCTCATAAGTCTCGGTTGGCAGGCCGATCATATAATAAAGCTTGATACTGCTCCAGCCGGCTTTAAAGGCCGCATATGCAGTTCTAAACAAATCTTCATCCGTAACTCCCTTATTAATAACGTCTCTTAAACGTTGAGTTCCTGCCTCCGGAGCAAAGGTTAAGCCGGATTTTCTAACTTTTTGAACCTGCTGCGCTATCTCGACATCAAAAGAATCCAAGCGTAAAGAAGGGAGGGAGACACTCACTCCTCGCTCTTGCATCTTGGCCATCAGATTCTCCAAAACCCCGTTAATACAAGTATAATCGCTGGTGGAAAGAGAGACCAAAGAAATCTCTTCATAACCCGTAGCATCAATAGCCTTTTCCGCTTGCTCCAGCAAAAGCTCCGGCGACCGTTCCCGCAAAGGACGGTAAATCATGCCCGCTTGACAAAAACGACAGCCCCTGGTGCAGCCCCTCATTACTTCTAACATAACCCTGTCATGCACCGCTTCCGTATAAGGAACAATTACCTTTTCAGGGAAATAGGCAGAGCTGAAATCTTTAACTACCGCTTTTTTAATAACTCCGGGAACATCTTCCTTAGTAATCACTTGCTTAATTTTTCCGTCGGGATAATATTCAAAGTCGTAGAACTGCGGTATATACACTCCCCGCAAACTGCTGAGCTCCAAAAGGATTTCATTTTTTGTTTTGCCGGCCGCTTTACCGTTTTTAATAACTTCCAAGATAGCGGGAAATTGTTCTTCCCCTTCGCCCAGCAACACACAATCTAAAAACGGCGCCAAAGGTTCCGGATTATAGGCGCATGGGCCCCCTGCCAGGATAAGCGGATACTCTTTTCCTTCGCCGACAGGGGATATCCTGTTTTCCGCTCTTAAAGGAATTCCGCTTAGATTGAGGATATTTAAGATATTGGTATAACTCAATTCATATTGAAGAGTAAAGGCCACCACGTCGAACTCGCTTAGAGGATGAAAAGATTCCAGTGAATAGAGCGGCAAACCCGCTTCTTTCATTTTTTCTTCCATATCCGGCCAAGGGGAAAAAGCCCTTTCACACAAAAAATCATCATAGGAGTTAATTAAACCGTAGAGTATACGTAAAGCCAGATTGGACATCCCCACCTCATAGACATCAGGAAAAACAAATGCTGTTCGGACCCCGGCTTTAGCCCAATCCTTGCGGATCATGTTCCACTCCCCGCCCACATATCTGCCGGGTTTAATTACTTGGGGGAGAATGCGGTCTATTGTTCGGCGTACTTCTTCGGCGCTGTTAATTTTAAGATTATAATTCATGTTTTTTTCTTCCCTTCGGGAAAACTTAGAGAAATAATTATATCATAACCCGCCTGCCGAGGGCAAAACAGAGCGATTTTAAAATGACACATTATTATATAACGTTTAAGTTGATTGTACTTAATTTATATTGTCTATACTTGATTATTATTAGTTTTAGTTATACAATACTAAGTAATTTAAATTGATTTTTGTAGGAGGCGATTGTTATGTCCTCGGAAAAAGAGTTGATCACAGCCCAGGTATTAGCAAAAGAATTGGATCTCTCAGTAGAAACAATCTGGAAATACACCCGAGAAAAAAAAATCCCCTATATCGAACTAGGCAATAAGCAATACCGCTATATATTGAAAGATGTAGTCCGAGCATTAAGCTCTTCCACAATAAAAGACAGTCCTGCAGCTTATCAAACAGCTTCAGCCAAACAATTCACCTACCAAGATTATTTGAATCTTCCTGAAGAACCCGGCTATCATTATGAAGTTCTGGAAGGTATGTTAATTAAAGAACCTTCTCCTAATGTCAGACACCAGCGTGTTTCCAGAAAACTTCAGCGCCTGCTGGAAGACTTTTTCTGGGAATATGACCCGGAAGGCGAGATATTCAATGCCCCACTGGACACCACCTTAGAGGAGAGTACCGTTGTTCAGCCGGATATCTTTTATATATCCGGAAAACAAAAAGAAATAGTTAAAGAGACACGAATTGACGGCCCGCCTGAGCTTATCGTGGAAATTATGTCTCCTTCCAGCCATCGTAGGGACCGCCTGCAAAAATTAATGATTTACCAGAAAACCGGAGTTAAACATTACTGGCTCTTAAATCCTGAAGAAAAAACACTGGAGTGCTTTGCCCTGCGCGATGGGGTTTACGCCTTGATTGCCGCCGGGATGGACGAAGATACGGTCTGCCATCCTAATTTTGAAGGCCTGTCTGTGCCCCTCAAAAACTTGTGGTAGACTATATTAAATCTCTGACTAGATTAAACTTAAATTAAATCTCTAATTTTAACTTTAAGGCCTTTATCAAGCAGGCCCTGGACAACCTCAGTTTCACTTAAGGTATGTTCCAATTTATCCTTAGCCCCAATAACACTGACTATACTATATCGATCAGTTGTAAATTCGTTGACAACCTCGCTTAAAGGTGTGTCTTTATTTACTGTCAAGCAACGACTAGGCATAAGCCCCCTACTTAATAACCTTTCCTTCTTGCGACAAAGTTGTTTTAAAAAAACAATCCTGGCATTCTTCAGCTCTTTATCGGAGCCGATCCAGAAAAACACCCCGAGCACAATAAACAAAACAGGTTCGAGCTGTACAAACTGAAAGGCCTGTAAAAAAAAGCCGCTCACGATAAATATACCGCCTAACACCTTGCCCGCTACAGCCAAGAATTTGGTAGTCTTCACAAAACCGAAAGTGCCGGCCAAAAAGGCTCTAACCATCCTCCCGCCATCAAGAGGCAAAACCGGTATTAAATTAAAGCAAGCAAGCCAGAAGTTAATCTTGACAAATTCCAGAGTCCAAGACCCTTGAAGTATACCTTCCCATCGCAGATACTGAAAAATAATAAATAACAAAAAATTAAAAGCCGGCCCTGCAAAGGCAATAATACTCTCATCTACTTTCTTGCCTTCAAAACTGTCCTCTAGCACGGCAGTTCCTCCATAAGGATAAAGCTCCACACTTCTGAGCTTAACTCCAAATCCTTTGGCCACCAGGATATGGACAATCTCATGCAGTATAACCAAGCCAAAAACAAGAAGAGCTCTTGTCAAGAGCCCGCCCAGTGCGCATAAAACCAACAAAGCGATGAAGGTCGGATGAATTCTTACTTTTATGCCTTTTAGCAGCATACATCTCACCTTAATTTGGATTTTTATTTTCAGCTTGAATTAAATAATTCAGCGGATTGACAGCCTTTCCGTTATGCCTTAGTTCAAAATAAAGCCATGGTTTCTGACGCCCCGAACTTAGGCCTACAGTGCCTACTTGGGCTTTTTGGGAAAGGGGATCACCCCTTCTAACATTTACCTCACCAAGATTGGCAATAATCCCTTCCCAGCCGTCTCCTAGATTAAGCCGGACCATGTTTCCCCAAAGCGCGTGCTCCGCTACTTCCATGACTACCCCCTCCCTGGGGCAAAGAACCGGCGTACCTAACGCACTTTCGATTTCAATGCCGTCACTTAAGAACCCGGTAAAACTTTTGCCATGAAAGCCCACCCTGACAGTCCCAGCCACCGGGGGATAAAAGATTTCCTGGACCGGGGCATTAACAGCCAGACTCTCATTACCCGTTATGCCGATTACCTCTTTGGCCATGGTATTAAGAGATGCGTATATATTGCCGCTATCCATACCCATCTTATAAAACGCATATATATTTTGGGAAAAAAAATCATCTCCCCTGGAGCTGAATACTATGCAAAGCAAAAGAAGTGCAGAAAGCATAACTCTTTTTTGGCTCCCGGTCCATTTATCGGCAAAACTTCTAACCGGTTCCTCAGTAAAATAATATTTCTTGCCGCGGCTATCCCTTTCATAGGCATTATGCTTTTTGGAACGTCCTAATTCCTGGGCAGCCCTCTCCCATTCCCAATCATCCCATCTTTGAAGCGGATCCATTGGCCCACCACCTTGAACTGGCATTACTTTCCTCTAAGACAACCCTCTAAAAGAACATATGAGCCGGACAAAAAAAAAAGAACACCTTTATTAGGTATTCCTTTCGGGGCACCGGATCTGGTTAAAACATGGGCCGCTCTCCTTTTAGTCCGACATTAATTACTAAACCTACAGCCATCATATTGGCCAACATCGAACTTCCGCCGGAGGTAATAAAGGGTAAGGGAATACCTGTAACGGGCATAATTCCCGAAGCCATTCCTACGTTAACAAATATATGAAAAACCAGCATAGAAGCTACACCGGCAGTAATCAACATTCCAAAATGATCCCTGGCCCTCATGCCAATAGCAATAATGCGCAAAATAAATATACAAAAAACAAATAAAAGAATCGAGGTCCCGATAAAACCAAATTCTTCGCCTACCACCGAAAAAATAAAATCAGTATGGTGTTCCGGTAAGAAATTGTATTGCCCTTGCGTACCCTGCATATAACCCTTGCCCCAAAGCCCACCGGAACCGATAGCCCATATGGATTGAACAACATGATAAGCATCATCAGAGGCGTTTTGATGAGGATTGATAAAAACCAGCAGCCGGTCCAACTGATAATCCTTGATAGGCAGTGGCAAACCCTCTAAGTAACTTAAAGGCCAGGGCAGATTTGTGGATATATGAAAAAATATGGCTGCTGCCACCAAAGCCAAAGCGCCGATAATTATTGCCCCAAACTTAATAGGATGAGCGCCTGCTACAAACATCATACCGATAAAAATAGCCACAAAAACTAAAGCTGACCCTAAATCCGGCTGCAAAAATATAAGGAAAGTTGCCGGCAAAATGTAAAGAAGGGGGAGAATAAAGCTTTTAACACTATTTAGTTTCCCTTTACGATCGGATAAAAATTTGGCAAAAGTAACTATCATAAATACTTTGGCAAACTCGGAAGGCTGAATTCCAATACTAGAAGTAATCGGAATCCAGCGCTGGGCACCTTTAGCCGTAGAGCCAACAAAAAACACGAGCAGCAGTAGCAAAATTGTAAACCCATAAATCCACCAGTGCAATTTTTGCCAATATTCATAATCAATAGCAGCAGCAAAGGTCGCAATTATTATACCGGTAATAATCCACACCACTTGGTTTTTTACATAATGATAAGGATCGGAAGGACTTACGTTATAAGAAGCTGTACTTAATATAAGCAAACTGGCTCCCAAAAGAAAAGCCAGCGTTATTAACATCGGCAAATCAAGCCCAACTATAGACTTTCTGCGATTTTTTTTAGCCATCTTCTTTCCCCGGTTCTGTATTTATTGTGAGACTCTCTTCTTTCTCGTTCTAAATTATAGCATAGCCCCTCTTTCAGCTGCAACAAAGTAGACGTTGAACTTCTGCTCTTTTTGGTTCTTAGCTACCTAACCGGGCGATGGTTCATTAAGAACTTTTCTTGACCCTGTCCATATAATCCCTTCTAATTTTCTTGATAGGAACACTGGTTTTCAATTCAACTACCTTATCAGACTGGTCCAGTACTATTTCAAATTTATCAAAATCGATCACCATGTACCTGGCGATTACGTTATTAAGATCTTCCTTTAGTTGATTCATAAAATAGGGGGACATATTGGCCCGGTCGTGAACAAGAACTAAACGCAGCCTTTCTCTGGCATGAATTCGACTGCTGGATGCTGCCTTGCCCAGCACACGATTAATATACTCCAACAACATTATTTACTCCTCCCCCCGCATCTGTTTAGCAAAGGCCCATTAACCTTCTTAATTTATTCATAATACCGTAAGATTCTTCTAGATTCATCAGGGGAACCTCTTCTCCTCTGATCCTCCTGGCAATTCTACGGTATGCTTCCCCGGCTGGGGAAATCAAATTCATTACTGCAGGCTCTCCCCTGTTCGTAGACACAATAATTCTATCATCTTCTTGAACCACTCCCAGGAGATCTACCGCAAGTATATCCACTATGTCTTCAATATCCATCATATCGCCTTGTCTAACCATACGCGGACGGAACCGGTTGATTATGAGTTTGGGATTGCGCAGATCCGAGCTCTCCAAAAGACCGATAATCCTATCAGCATCCCGAACGGCACTCACCTCCGGCGTTGTTATCACAATAGCTTGATCCGCACCAGCAATAGCATTATAGAAACCTTGCTCGATTCCAGCTGGGCAATCAATAATTATGTAATCATAATCATCCTTCAATTCCCTGCAGAGGTCCTCCATCTCATCCGGTGATACAGCTGTCTTATCCTTGGTCTGAGCTGCCGGCAACAAATATAAGTTCTCAAATCTCTTATCCTTTATAAGGGCCTGTTTAAGACGGCAATTCCCATTGGTGACATCAACAATGTCATATACTATCCTGTTTTCCAAACCCATTACTACATCAAGGTTACGCAGCCCGATATCAGTATCTATCAAAATTATGCTTAAACCTTCCGAGGCCAATGCCGTGCCTATATTTGCAGTAGTGGTTGTTTTACCTACGCCGCCCTTTCCTGAAGTAACTACAATTATTTCGCCCATACCCAAGCCTACCTTTCACTAAACTTTAAGCAGCAGTTCTCGTTACAAAACCATGACCAGATAATAAATAATAAAAAATTATTCTGGAAAAATATTCTACAAACGCCTTATATTTCCTTTAGGAAAAGGAAAAAACCGAGGTCTAAATTCCTCGGTTTTTCAAGCATATAAACTGTTTACCAACCAAAATACTTTTTAAACACTGCTTTAGCGACATATCCTGCAGTTTCACTCCCATGTCCGCCATATTCCACAAGTCCGGCAAAAGCAATCTCGGGATCATCGTAGGGAGCAAAAGCGACATACATACCGTTATATTGGTTTCCTTTTTCCGTATTCCTGGAACCCAACTGGGCGGTTCCGGTCTTGCCTCCTCCACTGTACTGGGGCATATCAGTAAAAAGCCAAGCAGCAGTGCCGTCCCCGCTGGTCACCTGAGACATGGACTTTTTAATAATGGCCAATGTTTCCGGGGATACAGTAACTTTATGATTAAGCTGGGGTTCTTTTTGAAGCACGACCTCACCTGTAATTGGGTCGAGAATTTTATCCACAACATAAGGCTTGTAATTATAGCCCCCATTTACAATGGTAGCCACATAGTTCGCCAATTGAATCAAAGTATAGGAGTTGTAACCCTGGCCAATGGAGTTATTAAAACTGTCAAACAATATCCAGTCCACATAATAATTTACTTTGTCCTGGTAAGAAGCTTGGGCAGTAGCAATCTCCTGTTTTTTTCGCATCAGAAGCTTGTCTTTTTGGCTATTATCCGTTGCTTCCGCCAATAAAGTAGCATATTTTTCTTCAATGGCCTCCAGTTGTTCCTGCAATTGTTTCTCATAAATTGGGCCGAAATAATCTTTTTTCCATTGGGGCGAAGGAGCCATACCGGTAGCTTCTCCGGGGATGTCAATTCCGGTAGGAACCCCCAGACTAAATTCATGGCAAATCTTTCTAATCAGTTCTGGCTGTTTATCGAACACTCTCCGGCCAATAGCTTGGAAATAAATATTGGATGATTTCGCCATGCCCCGATAAAGATTAACGTGGCCAAAATTATTGCCGCCCCATTCACCAATACCAATTCCCCCTAGGGTTGATAAAGAATCGTAAAAGGTTTCTTCGGGAGTAACTAAATTTGCTTCTAAAGCTGCCATAGCAGTAATCATTTTAAAGGTTGAACCCGGAGGATAGGCCCCGCTTATGGCGCGGTTAAACGAAGCCTTATCTTCACCGGTAAAATACCTATTTGCAGTCTCATCAGAAATTATTCCAATAAGCTCATTGGGATCCATATAGGGTTTGGAAGCCATGGCCAGAACTTTGCCGGTTTTCACTTCCAGCACCACGGCTGCACCCCCTTTGGCATAAGGGTGCTTTCTCGCCACCTCGTTAATTACTCGAGTCAGCTCATCTTCCACAACCTTCTGCAGACTAGTGTCTGTAGTTAACTGAATAGTATATCCCGGCTGGGGTTCACTCAAAGTCTCTCTGGCTATTGGTCTCCCATTGCGATCCACACCAATCCTGTCCTTACCGTGATTTCCCCTCAGCCAACTATCATAACTCTTTTCCACACCCATTTTGCCCACCAGGTCACCCTGGGAGTATCTATACGGATCGTTGGATTCTGCAGCTTGTTTATTGAATTGTTCAATTTCGGCCTCACTTATTTCCCGCACATATCCCAGTACCTGTCCAAGCAGAGTTTTCTGAGGGTATTCCCTAACCGGAACAGGCTCTATACTCACACCGGGCAATTCGTTGCTATGTTCGGCAATAATAGCCTGTAGTTCGACCGGCGCCTTTTCCAAGATAGTAACCGGCCGATAGCTTTGCCACTGCTGGTTACGAATCATCACGAAAATATCTTCGGTAATTAATTCCACGGACTGGTTTTTATAAGGCCAATAGGGCTTTATATAGCCCGCTAGTTTAGCTACTACGTCCTTCCAGTCATCCTTATTTACTCGCTGCAGGTCGGTCCAATCCAAAGACAAAGTATATTGGGGAACACTTCGGGCCAGCACTACCCCTTTACTATCTACAATTTTACCTCTCATGGCGGGAGTGGTAATATTCTTCATCACATTTCCGGCCGCTAGTTCTTCATAGACCGCGGCATTGGCTATTTGCAGGCGCCAAAGGTTAACTCCCAGAATTGCAAAAAGAATAACAACAGCAACACCGAGAGCAATCAATTTATTTTGAATAGATTTTTTATCTCTTTTTTCCATTGCTTCTCACTCCTGGTTATCACCGTTGTTGTTCATATCTATATTTAGACTTAAGTATTCCCTTCGTAAAAGATCTATGCATAAGAGGATAGGTTAAAGGGACGAGCAGACAATTATAAAAAGAGATTCCCATTATAGTATCAAAGGGATTACGTGCGGACCATTGCAGCCCGGAAGTAACAGCTACCAAAACCATCAACAACTGGCCAAGAAAAGTAAGGAAAAAAACCAGTATCATGGTAAGTATAACATTCTCGCGATACCATTTCTTCTGGATAAAACTGACAAGCAAAGCAACGACAGCCAGAATAAAAGCGTATAAACCGATATAGCGGCCAAGATACATATCAGCGATCAGCCCGCACCCAAAACCATAAGCTAAACCGACCAGCGGTTTTTGATGCAAGGCTATATAAATAACCAAAAGCATAACTAAATCCGGTTTTATCCCGCCAATAGATAAATACTGGAATAGAGTTCCCTGAAGCACCAAACATAAACACAACAAAACGAATAGAACTATATTCCTCTTCATCAGCCTTCCTCCGGAATATTGATTATATACACTTCTTCCAAGGTGTCAAAATTCACAATAGGATCAACTGCTGCAATCTTTTGGATACCGGAAGAATCAATTTTTATGGACGCTACAACCCCGATAGGAATTCCTTTAGGATATACCCCTCCCAGCCCTGAAGTAAACACTAAATCCCCGACATTAACTTCATCTTCCTGGCGAAATGTAATTTCCAGCGTTCCCCAGCTTTTTAACCTGTTGTCCCGTTCAAAGGTACCGCTTAATACCCCGTAAATTGGTTTTCCCTGGCTGTCTCTGACCATGGCCCCGACTTTTCCTTCGGTGTCGGTGATCATGAGAATATCCGCAGTAGTGGGAGTTACGGCCACAACTTTACCGACCAGTCCCAGATAGGCAACTACGGGATAATTAATTTTCACCCCATCATTGCTCCCTTTATTGACTTTAATAGTCTGATACCAAGCTGAAGGGTTGCGGTTGATGATGGTTGCCCCGGTTTTGTTGTACTTATCCAAAGTTGGGTTATTAAAAGGTTTGCTTAGCTCCTCATATCTCAGAGCAGCTAAAACTTGCTCCTTAAGCTTAAGATTGTCGTTTTTTAGCTTATCAATTTCTTTTCGGTATTCTTCGTTCTCAGCTACAACCTCGCGAAAACTAAAAATAGCTCGCGCATTTTTTTTAATACCGTCTCCTATCTTCCAAACAACTTCTTCTACTGGGGACAAAATCCTGTTGAGAGCATTTCCTACAGGATTAGGAAATTCACTTCCCATTTCGGTAAGGTGAATAGCTGTCATGGTAATTAAAAGCACAGCAAAAACAATAACAACTATGCTCAACAAATTAAACTTTTTGCCCACCTAATTTCTCCTCCGCGCTGTTAATCCCTCTGCAAAGCGGCCAGCTTCTTCAGTGTTTCTTCACTTTCTAAAACTTTGCCCGTGCCCATAGCAACGCAAGAAAGCGGATCTTCAGCTAGGTGAACAGGGATTCCGGTCCGTTCTGCCAACAGCCTGTCAAGATTTTTCAATAAGGATCCTCCACCGGCCATGACAATTCCACGATCCATAATATCCGCAGCCAGTTCGGGGGGAGTTTTTTCCAGACAAGTCTTCACTGCCTCAATAATAGAGGTTACGGGCTCACTTAAGGCCTCCACAATTTCTTCAGATGTTATATCAACATTCTTGGGCAATCCTGTTAAGAGGTCCCTTCCTTTAACCTGATAGGTCTTATCTTTATCGGGCATATAAGCGGCTCCGATTTCTTTTTTAATATTCTCCGCACTCTGGTAGCCAATGGACAGGTTATAATTGCGCTTGATATAAGCAATTATGGCTTCATCCATTTCATCGCCCGCTACTCTGATGGAACCGGCAGTTACAATCCCTCCCATAGAGATTACCGCCACTTCTGTGGTCCCACCGCCAATATCTACAATCATATTCCCCGTGGGTTCGCTTACCGGCAGTCCCGCCCCTATGGCTGAAGCCATGGGTTCTTCCATTATTACCGGATCTTTAGCCCCTGCGGCCATGGCTGCCTCTCTGACAGCCCTCTTTTCCACAGCTGTTACACCCGAAGGAACACAAATCACGACCCGCGGACGAGCAAATAATAATTTGCTGCCCATAGCTCGGTTAATAAAATACTTAAGCATCTTCTGAGTTACGTTGAAATCGGAAATTACCCCGTCTTTAAGTGGTCTGATAGCGACAATGTTACCCGGCGTTCTGCCGATCATTTCCTTAGCCCTGTCACCAACAGCCAAGGGTTCATTACTCTCTATATCCATGGCCACAACAGAAGGCTCCCGCAAAATAATTCCTTTGCTTTTCATATGTACCAAGGTATTGGCCGTTCCCAAGTCTATACCTAAATTTTTGGAAAAAAACATTTATTGAAGTCCCCTTTCGTCCTACAAATATCCAAACTTTACTTAGTTTACCACATTTGCATTAGTGTATTCTTGATTAGTGTACACTTGGTCTAAAGTGTATTCTCTTTTCTAAAAAATTCCTTGTTCCTTAAGACTAACATATCTTTTATCGCCAATAATAACATGATCCAAAACTTCAATACCCAGGATTTTCCCACCTTCTATCAGTCTTTTTGTAATATCAATATCTTCCCTGCTCGGAGTTGGATCGCCGCTGGGATGATTATGCAAGAGAATAATGGTGTTGGCATTACGACGGATAGCTTCTTTAAAACACTCCCGAGGATGGACAATGGAAGAATTCAAAGACCCTATGGATACAGGGCTAATTCCCAACACATTGTTCCGAGTGCTCAGGTACATAATCCGGAAGTGTTCACGATCAAGATGCCTCATCTCTTCCATAACAAGTCCAGCCACATCGGCAGGTGAGTTGATTGTTGGCCGGGACATCGGATCTAAACTGACACTTCGGCGGCCTAATTCCAAAGCAGCTTTAACTTGAGCGGCCTTGGCAGGTCCTATACCATTAACCATCTGGAGCTCCGGCAAAGTCAAGCCCGCCAAACCGTGAAGCCCTCCGGTTTCAGCAAGAATTCTCTCCGCTAGTTCCAGAACATTTTCTCCTTTTGATCCTGTCCTTAAAATAATAGCTAGGATCTCCTTATTAGAGAGAACCTCAGGTCCGTATTGATGAAGACGTTCTCTTGGTTTAAGGTCCTCCGGTAAATCCTTAAGCCGACGGTATTTCATGCTTTTGGATAGATCCCTCTTTCCTCAAGCTTAGCGGTTAACAGCTCCATAGGCAAGCCAATAACATTGGTCAATGAACCTTTGATCTCCAGAGCAAATTTTCCGGCTTCACCTTGAATGCCATAAGCCGCAGCTTTGTCCATAGGTTCACCCGTAGCAATATAAGTCAAGATTTCTTCTTTATCCAGTTTTCTGAAAGATACGGCGGTTATTTCCAGGCCTGTCCAAACCCTAATGTCTTTGTCCGGATTGTAATCTGCTAAGGCAATCGCCGTTAAGACCCGATGGGTATTACCACTTAGGGCCCATAACATTTCTTCGGCTTCCCGTTCATCTTTTGGTTTGCCTAAAATCCGGCCGTGTAAGACAACTATGGTATCGGCACCCAAGACCAGATCCTGGTTCATCCCTTTTATATTCTGCCAGGCGTTCAGTCCGGCAAGTGCTTTCTTACGGGCTAAGTCCCGGACTATCGCTTCTGGTTCCTTACCTGACTCTAATTCTTCGCAAATTGGGGCATCAACACGCTTAAACTCATATCCCCATTCTGTTAAAAGTTCACTTCTCCTGGGAGAAGACGATGCCAAAACCAGCACTATAGTTTCACGTCCTTTGGCTGAATTACGACAGGTCAAGGCAACATCTTATTAGTTTCGACATTCCCCTGCTTATTCCTTTTAGTAGTTTGTAAAAAATAGTTAACAAATATTATTATAGGCCGGAATTATTAACACTTACTTAAGGCTTATTAAATACTTAGTTATTATTTATTACTTCTTGGGGATTTTGCCCTGATCTTTGAGAATTACAACATACAAGGCATCTAACAAAGCCCTGGAACTAGCACGCAAAATATTGTTTGAGATACCAATAGTTCCCCAGCTATCCAAACCATGCCTGGTTTCAACCACAACCCGGACCACGGCGTCTGTCCCTTGAGACCCGTCTAATACCCTAACTTTATAGTCAACGAGCTGACTTTCCTCAATAACCGGGAAAAACGTACTCAAAGTATTTCTTAAAGCCTTATCCAAAGCATTAACCGGTCCGTCACCCTCAGCCGCAACGTGTACAGACTGATCTTTAACCTTAACCTTAATTACAGCCACAGAATCAAGTTCACCCCTCAAGGGATCACTCCAAACGTGACAGTCCACCAGAACAAAAGGTGGTTCAAAATCCCCCAGGGCATCCAAACAGAGCAAATCCAGGCTGCCTTCAGCAGTTTCATACTGGTAGCCCTGGTTTTCCGCTTCTTTTATTCTTTGCATGGTTTCTTCAACCAGAGGATCATCTTTTTCAATGTCCGGCCGGAAACGCCGCAAGCGCTCGCAAATATTGGCTTTGCCGGACTGTTCGGAAACAAGAATACGCCGTTCATTGCCCACCAGGGAAGGATCAATATGTTCAAAAGTCCTTTTATCTTTAATGACGGCATCCACATGCATTCCCGCTTTGTGAGCAAAAGCACTGCGGCCGACAAAGGGTTGTTTGGTATCAAAGGGATAATTTATTAGGTCGGCTACATAGCGGCTATAATGAGTCAATTTCTGCAAGGCTTCGGGCTCAAGCACATCATAGCCCAGCTTAAGCTGCAGCCAGGGAATCAGAGTGGACAAATTTGCATTGCCACAGCGTTCTCCCATACCGTTTAAACACCCTTGAATCTGATTTGCTCCTGCTTCCACAGCCGCCAAACTATTAGCCACGGCCAATCCACCGTCATTATGAGCATGTATTCCCAAAACTTCAGGTGCTAATGCCTTTTTCACAGCCTGCACCCCTCTGCTTATATCTTGACAAAAAGTACCGCCATTGGTATCACAAAGCACAAGCCCTTTTGCCCCGCCGGCCAGGGCGGCTTCCAAACATTGCATAGCGTAAGCCGGGTCTTCCTTCCAGCCGTCAAAAAAGTGTTCCGCATCAAATATTACTTCTTTGCCCGCTTGCACCAAAAACCTAACCGACTCCTGAATAATTCGCAGGTTTTCCTCTAAAGAGGTACGCAACACCTCGGTAACATGCAATCCCCATGTTTTGCCGAATATAGTTACGGTATCTGTTCCGGCGGCCAAAAGCCTTCTTAAAATATCACTGTTCTCCGGCGATTCGTTCACTTTGCAGGTACTGCCAAAAGCTGCAATCCGGGCGGAACGTTTGCCCTCCTCTTTGGGCGGCAGAGCAATTTTTTGGGCCGCAATCATTGCAAAAAGTTCATCATCCTTGGGATTGGAGCCAGGCCAACCGGCTTCAAAATAATCTATGCCGGAATTATACATCATCTGCAGGTAAAGAAGCTTATCCTTGACTGTAAAATGAACCCCTTCCCCCTGCGCCCCGTCTCTCAAGGTAGTATCGTAGATGCTTATCCTAGTACCTTTCATTATTTTCTCCTCCCGGAAACATTATTAACAAAATAAACTTACTATTTAGAATTCATTTACTGAATGCATTTACCGTCTAGAATCTATTTTATCTATTTTACCTAGAATTGTTCGATAAATAAAGCTAAATTTTAATTTATAAAAGAAAGATGCCTAATTGAACTGATCCTTGTCAAATAGGACATCTTCTCCCCAACTGCAGTTTAGTTATTCTCCATACTCCAACATTTGACCGGCAGTCAAAAATTAAGCCATTCTTCCCCCCAGATTAAAGGTCAAGACTTCTAAATTAACAGCAAGGTCAACATTGCGCAATTCTATCTCCGGGGGAACATTCAACACTACAGGAGCAAAATTCAGTATGGCTTTAATACCCGCTTTGACCAGCTTATCAGCCACGTCCTGGGCCGCATCCGCCGGAACAGTAATTGCAGCTATCTGAGTTTTACGCTGTGGGATAATCTCCTCTATTTTGTCTGTATGAAGCACTTCGATTCCGTTAATTACCATGCCAACTTTTTCGGGATTATTATCGAAAATACACGTAATATTAAAGCCTCGATCCTTAAAACCACGATAAGTGCTCAGGGCCAACCCCAGGTTACCTATCCCTATTAAAGCAAGATTCCAACCCTCGCTTAAACCTAAAATTTTTAAAATATGTCTATGAAGGTCTTTGACATTATACCCTACCCCTCTGATGCCAAATTCCCCAAAATAAGCAAGATCCTTGCGTACCTGAGCAGGGCTTACCCCAACCCCTTCGGCAATATCTCCAGAGGAAATTGTAATAATACCCTTGCGATCAATTTCCGATAAATAGCGTGAATACACTGACAAGCGCATAATTGTTGCTTCCGGAATCTTTAGTGTTTTCAAAATAATCCCCCATTTCTCATGATCGCTATATGGTAATTATACCACTTCGATAAAAAAGTAATTTAGTTTTTTTCTGTAAAAAATTTGGTTGTTACCTGTTTATACTCAGCATACAAATTGAGAATATTTTGGCTATAAGTATAATCCTGGTCGTGATTAGCATCCGGTGTTGTTAGTAGCTGCACAAGCGCCTGTTTAAGTTTAGCAAAATCACTGGGACACTCGCTTGTAAATACCGACTCGGCAACAAGCGTTACTTTATCAGGAACGGAATTATTCCCCAGTTCCTTTAACAAAGAGTTGCTTAAAGTTAAAATTCTAATAACCTCTTCTGTATTCTTACCATTAACCTTATAGTGCAGGGCAGGAAAGCTTTCTTCTTTTACCCAGGTGTCAATTCCGTCTCCTGCTAACAAACTGCTTAAAGCAAGGGCATCTTCTTTGGCTGCAAAAGAACCAATGGCAATGGTATAAGGTTCTTCTGTCAGTACCGCCGCTTTCCATCCCTTACTGCTTAAAAACTCTAATTGAGCTTCGACATTCTTTTGGTCTTTGAATACCCCCACCTGACAGGTCCAAAAAATAATATCAGGCAAATTAAGAATCCGGCTGTCGGAAGCTTGAACTTCGGCCAGGGAATCAATCGTGCTTGTAGAAACCAAGCTAACAAACATTCTACCTAAGTGCCAAGTAAACCAAGCTATTCCGCATACTCCTATTATTACCAAAAAAACTGTAATCAAACCTTTAAAATATCTATTTTTTTTCACAGTAAACACCTTCTGCTCGTCTCTTCTAATCAAGCATATGTTTTACTGGAAAAAATTAGTACAGCCAAGTAAATACTTTCTTGCTTCCGCGATCATATAAAGGGAACCCGTGACCAGAAGCATATCTTCGGGCCCCACTAGCTTGAGACCCTCCTGAACTGCAAGAATAGGGTCTTCCACAGTATGAATCTTTTCCGGGGCTAGATATTTCAGAGCAATACCGGCTATTTGCTCCCATTGCCCTGCCCTGGGGGAATCAGGTTTGGTTACAAATATTTCATCAGCCATGGGCCCCAGTATGTCCATCGCCTTTTCCACTTCTTTATCACTCAACATCCCCAGACAAAGAACCAAGCGTTTATATTTTAAAAGACCTGCTCCATAGTCTGTTAAGGCTTGAACCAAACTATTTATGCCGTCCACATTATGGGCTCCGTCGAGAAGTATCTTGGGGCTGGTAGCCGTGAGTTCCAATCTGGCCGGCCACTTCACCTTTTTCAACCCTTGCCGCACAGCTTTCTCCGTGATTTTCACACCCTTTGTTAGCGTCCCCGGTAAAGTAGGTAAAGTACCGGCAACATCCTCCAGAACTTCACACACAGCCAAAGCTGCGGCCGCATTGCTAAATTGATGCCGACCTAAAAGTCCCAGCTCCAAACCCTTAAACTCCCACTTTAATCCGAAGTAATCAAAAGTATTTTTACTTACTTCCGCCTCCAAAGCCCAAACCTCTCGAGCCATTCTGTCTTCTGTCTCTTGACTTGCGACCCCGGACCCCAGTTTCCTTTCTCCTGAATCCTGTTTCCTAACAATAACCAGCCTCGAAGCTTTTTCCTTTGCTACTTCTTTGATAATCTTCAGAACTTCCGGCCTTTCCGCCGAAGTCACAACCGGAACACCCTGCTTGATAATTCCTGTCTTTACCCTGGTAATTTCAGCCAAAGTATTCCCCAGATAATTCATATGATCCATTCCTATACTGGTCAATACAGTGACATAAGGCTGAACCACATTAGTGGAATCAATTTCTCCCCCTAACCCAACTTCCAGAAGCACAAAATCAGGTTGCTTTTGGGCAAAGTAATACAAAGCTAAAGCGGTGCTGACTTCAAATTCCGTAGGAGGTTCCAGTCCCTCAGCCAGCATTTCCTCCAACACGGGACGAATTACACCCATACAAGCCACCAGCTCGGCGGGGGAAATCAGTTCATGATTTATGCGGATTCGTTCCCTGTAGTCATGGAGATGGGGCGAACTAAACATTCCCACCCTATAGCCGGCCTGAGCCAGCACTTCCAGCAGAATAGCAGTGGTGGAACCTTTGCCGTTTGTACCTCCAATATGAATAACCCTGATTTTTCTTTCAGGGTTGTTCAAACGATGCAATAATTCTTGTATCCTGGCCAGCCCAAGATTAATACCAAACTTGGTTAAGTTCCTGATAAAATCCAAAGTCTCAGTATATTCTTGATCCTGACCTTTCTTGGTAGTCTCCCTTAATTCTTTAATCATTCTCCTTAGCCTCACTAAGATCGGAAAGCCTAAGTTTTAAAGAATGCAGCCTGCTAAACACAGCATCCAACTTTTCTCTTTCTTTCGCCACTACCTCCGCCGGTGCCTTACCGGTAAAACCTGGATTATTAAGTTTACCTTCCAATCTCTTCTGTTCTTTTAGGGCATTTTCAATTTCTTTACGGGTTTTGGCGATTTCCTTATCAAAATCCAGCAGTCCTTTAAGCGGAATAAAAACAGTCACCCCGCTCAAAACCGCACTGGCAGCCTGAGTCGGATTCCCTTCAACATGCCGGAGTAAGGTTATCTGTTCTCCTAAAGCCAGCTGACGGATATCTTCCAGACCTTTTTGCAAAACCTCAACTGTTTCTTCTTCAGGTGCAAGCAAAATTATATCAGCCCTTCGGCCGGGAGCCACATTCATCTCGGAGCGGATATTGCGCACCGCATGAATAACATCCATTAAGAGAGACATTTCTTTTTCTACTTGCTCTTGACGGTAGCCTGAAATACCAGGCCAGGAACTAAGCATAATTGTCTTACCCTTAGTCGGCAAATGCTGCCAAATCTCCTCGGTCAAAAACGGCATAAAGGGATGAAGAAGCCTCATGGTCCCTTCCAAAACCTCAAGCAAGACGCTTTGAGCTGTGTTCTTTTCCTCAGGATTTTCCTTATTGTAAAGTCTCTTCTTGCTTAATTCTATATACCAGTCACAATACTCGTTCCAAATAAACTCATAGAGCAACCTCCCCGCCTCGCCCAGATCAAACCGTTCCAGAGCGGCGGTAACATTTTGAACCGTATCTTCATAACGGGATAAAATCCATTGATCAGCTAAGGTTAATTCACCGCGGGGCCCGCCCTCGTAATCCTCCAAATTCATAATTACAAAGCGAGAAGCATTCCAGATTTTATTCAGGAAGTTACGAGTTGCTTCCAGCTTTTCAAAATGAAACCTTAAATCGTTGCCCGGGGTATTGCCGGTAATAAGCATAAACCTCAAAGTATCCGCCCCGTAGCGATCAATAACCTCAATAGGATCCACTCCGTTGCCTAGGGACTTGCTCATCTTTCTACCCTGAGAATCCAAAACCAAGCCATGAATCATAACTTTATGGAAAGGAACCTGTTCCTGGAACTCCAAGCCCATAAAGATCATTCTGGCCACCCAGAAAAAGATAATATCCCGGCCTGTAACCAGCACACTGGTCGGATAAAAGGTTTTAAGATCCGGCGTCTTTTCCGGCCAACCCAAGGTGGAAAAGGGCCACAGAGCAGAAGAAAACCAAGTATCCAAAACATCGGGGTCCTGCACAATATTTTTGCTGCCACATTGCGGGCATTCTGTCGGATCTTCTTTAACGCAGATTTCCGCACCGCAATCCTGACAATACCAGACTGGAATACGGTGCCCCCACCATAACTGACGGGATATACACCAATCACGAATGTTTTCCAACCAACCGATATATATCTTGGTAAACCTATCCGGCACGAATTGCACATCGCCGATTTCAGCCGCCCGAATAGCCGGCTCGGCCAAAGGCTTCATTTTTACAAACCATTGTTTACTAACCCTCGGTTCAACGACGGTTGAACAACGGTAACATTCCCCCACTGCATGGCTGTGGGGCTCGATTTTTACCAACAGGCCTAAAGCCTTAAGATCTTCCACGATCTTTCGACGGGCCTCATAGCGGTCCAGCCCTTGGTAGACACCACCGTTTTCATTAATACTGCCATCAGGATTTAAAACATTAATTTGCTCCAAGTTATGCCTTAAACCCATCTCAAAGTCGTTTGGGTCATGGGCCGGCGTGATTTTTACCGCCCCGGTGCCAAACTCTTTATCTACATACTCATCGGCAATCACAGGGATTTCCCTGTTCATCAAAGGCAGAACTACAGTCTTACCAATTAAGTGATTGTATCTTTCATCTTCAGGGTGAACAGCTACCGCCACATCACCGAGCATGGTTTCCGGACGGGTAGTGGCTACCACTACTCCGTCTTGATCGTTATCACTGCCCGCTGCAGGATAACGAATATACCATAGATTTCCTTCCCTTTCGTTATGTTCCACTTCAATATCGGAAATCGTGGTATGGCATTTGGAACACCAGTTCACAATATAATTCCCTCTATAAATTAAGCCTTTGTTATACAATTCAACAAAAACTTCTCTAACGGCGCGGGAACAACCTTCATCCATGGTAAACCGCTCCCGCGACCAGTCGCAGGATGAACCTAGCTTGCGTAACTGCCTGGTTATGGTTCCGCCGTATTCCTCTTTCCACTCCCAGACCCGTTCCAAAAACTTTTCCCGTCCCAGCTCATGCCGGTCCGTTCCTTCCGTGGCTAATTGTTCTTCCACCCTGGCCTGGGTAGCAATACCGGCATGGTCTGTGCCTGGAAGCCACAAGACATTATAACCCTGCATGCGTTTAAAGCGAGTCAGAATATCCTGCAAGGTATTATCCATGGCATGTCCCAGATGAAGCATACCAGTAACATTCGGCGGGGGCATTACTATACTAAAAGGTTTCTTATCCGGTTTGATTTCAGGAGTAAAAAAACCGTTTTCTTCCCAAAACTTATACCATTTTTCTTCAACCTGTGCGGGATCGTATACTTTGGCCATTTTTAGCTCTTCGCTCATAAATTTATAACTCCCTTCCATTTTCCCGAAGATACCTAATTAATCATTATTTACATAGATAATAAAATAATAAAACAAGAAATAGAAACCAGCAATATAAAAAGTCCTTCTGCCACCAGGAAGAAAGACTTGCGGTACCACCTTTATTTTTATGTGTGGCTGATAATTTATTATACTTTTGGTTACAAAAAAAGTCAAAAATATTTGTGCTAGTATTTTAGATTTAGCACAATAACACCGGCTACTATTAAAGCTGTTCCTAAGAGCTTGCTCACATAAATACTTTCCTGCAAAAAGTAGATCGATAAAATCATAACAAACACATAACCTAGACTGACCATGGGATAAGCAATACTGAGTTCCATTTTTCTTAGCACAAAAATCCATAAAAGCATGCTGCTCCCAAAGCAGGCCACGGCCAAGATCATCTTAACATTGATTAATGAAAACAGAATTTCCAAGGCACTGCCCCCGGTTTTTAAACCTGTAGCTACAAGTTTTAACAAAAACTGGCCTGCTGCCCCGAGCATTATTGATATTAGTGCCAGGATATATACCATTTTTACCTCACTTTAGCCAACAGAGAAAAATATCCCTTAACAGTTTGAGCCACTTTCATTTTGCTTTCTCCCTTTTTTAATTCATAGCGAAGGATAAGCGGAACCTCCCCGGCCCGGATTCCCATCCTGCTGAACTTGGCCGCAATCTCCGCCATGCAGTCAAATCCGTTGGTGGTAATTAATTCTTCCCATTCCTTAAGTGCTTGCTGGATAATACCGGACTTGTAAGCTCTAAAGCCCGAAGAATAATCATTTATATTTTTAATGGGGAAAAACAATTTAAAGAATAACATAGCCCCCCGACTGTAAAGTTTGCGTAAGCTCTTAAGCCCCAATTCACATCCCCCGGCAGCGAAGCGAGAGGCCACCACCATATCTAGGTTACGGCTTATTAAGTTGCTTACCATACTCTCAATTAAAAAGGGGTTATGAGTGTTATCGGCGTCCATGGTAACTAAAACGTCATGAGTGTCCAGGTGTAAAGCCGCATATTGGAAAATTGTCTTAATCCCTTCTCCTAAACCTTTATTTATTTCATGCCTGATCAAACTTACAAAATCATGTTGGCCAGCGAACTGCTCCACGATACAAGCTGTTTGATCCGTACTGCCGTCGTCTACCACTAAAACTTCAATCTCGTAGCGACTCCTATAACGAAAACGAAAAATATTAGTCAAAACATCCGCGATCCCGGCCTCTTCATTATAGGCCGGTAAAGCTATTAAGACTTTCATGCCCACAACCTCTTTCTGCTTATTATTCTATGCCTTGCAAAACATATATCGGGTATCCTTGCACGCTTTCAATCTTAGGATAGTTTTGCTCTATATAGCGGATAAGTTCTTGGTTATCATCCCCATATACCTTACCCTGAATAGGCACAAAATATTTGGCCCCATGCTCGATATAAAAGCCCAACTCTTGATAGGGGTCTTGGGGTAGGTAGGAGTACATGCCCAGATTGTAGCGCCACCCCCTTCTGCCGCTTAGACTCAACAGACAAGGATCCAAGGAACCCACAACCAGCAAATCACTTGGAACGGTTAACTCCTCCACTAGCTTTTTCTGAACCGCCATGGTTTCATTTATGGTATACATAGGCTTAACATAAGCGATACTTTCCATCATAAATAAGACAGCTAAAGCTAAAGAAACCACTTTCCCTCCAGGTAAAGCAAGCAGCCTGTCCAAAAAATTACCGATCAGCAAAGCACAGGGCACCAAGGCAAAAATAAGGTAATAAGTCGCCCTAATAGGAGCAACGATCAAAAGCAGTTCTAAGAGCATGGCCCCCAACCAGATCAATAGGCCGATTTGATTCTTGCGCACCGTAAAAACTCCGGCCAAGGTTAGCAGAAGGCCAATTATACCCCAGGCCCGAGGCCCGTTCTTAAGAAAAAACATTTGGCTTTCCGGGGTGTAAAAAGCGGTTAAAGCCTTTTGCAAAATAATATCCCGCGTTATTCCCAACGAAAACTTATACTCGGCAATACTTGCACTGTAAACATAGTAAGCCAGCGCCAGGCCCAAAGTTATTGCGGCGTAAATCCAAACTTCAGGCCTTGCCGGCCATTGCCGGCCGAAATAGCGAAAACAAATATACAGCAGAAAAATAGCGCCAAAAACAACAGGCGGTTTGGTCATTAAGGCCAAGGAAAATAAAACCATGCTTAAAACTAAGGGCTTAATAGCAGGTTTAATTGCAAGTTTAAATGCAGGCTTAATAGCTAGATGCTTTGCTTCCGCCCAAAGCTCAAAATAATATATTCCCCCGATCCAGAACATCAAAGCCCCGGCTTCCGGCATTATGGCCCTGGAATAATAAAGATTGAGCGGCAAAAAGCCATAAATAAAAAGGCTAAGCATCGCCCCCCGTATACTTAAATACTTGCGAGCTAACAAGTAGAAATATACGCAGGAAATAAGAAAAAAGATTATAGGAACCATTCTGGCCAGAAAATAATGATAGCCAAAAAACTTGTAAAGAATAGCTATCACAAAGGTCGTGACTTGAATTTCCAGAGCAGGTATATTGGGTAGCGGACCGTCATAATTCAAATTGGGGCGTAAAGGGTTAAAATCATACTCTACAAAGTTCCGGGCCATGGACTCGGTATCCGCCTGGCGCCAGCTTTCCTCAATCTCCAAAGGAGGAACATTGATATGGTAAAGCCTGCTGACCAATATAATAAGAAGCAAGAAAATAAGGATATATTTCTCCTTGTTTTTCATAAAGACCTCAAGTTATTAAGTATTAACCTTCTAATGGTAAAAAGGCAAAAAAATAACCAATAGTTATTATTGGTTAAAATCCGCTTCTTAATTCAAATAACGTTTTAAACACTCCCGCAGCGTCATATTACATCAAATACGCTTAGTTGCGGGAGAGCCGTGTTACCTGCAACTTCTCCATTGCAGTGTACCACCAAAATGACAATCTATTAAAAATTACCGAATAAATTCCTGACTTTTCCCTTCCTATGTTTTCTTATTCGTAGTACAATATATTTTCATCTTCATTATAATGATTTTTTGTATCCTTCCTTTATTCTACTTCATTTAGTCAAAATTGAATGTTATTTTACCATGATGGGAGCATTTATAAACTTATAAATTGATAAAAAAATTTCGGAAAAAAGAGGATTTTTGATCCTGTACTTCGAATTAGTAAATTAAAAATTTACTAATTCGAAGTACAGGATGTCAATAAAAACATAACATATAATAAACCCTTCTAATTTGGCAAGACTACCCATATATACTAATAAACCTTTAGAAGGGGATATAATGGGTAAAAAAAATATTAGATTAAGAAAAGGGGGTAATGAAAAGATGAACAAAAAATTTAAACCATTAGATATAAGTAAACTAAGCAATAAAAAATCTACAATCGTTTCATCTGAGAAAGCTTTAGAAGACATTTCCCCCATTAATTGGTCTAAGGATGTATTGTCGGGGAAAAAGAAAGTTTTTATTCAATATGGAAAATAGTTAATTTAGGGGTTTCATTATGTGTAATGTTGGTGACATTATTGTTATTGAAAATTTTCAACATAATGGTAAAAAGCTTGGTAGACATTCTTTTGTAGTATTGAGTGATGATGGAGGACAAATACAAGGTTTAGATTACGATTTAATATGTAATATTATGTCATCATTCAAAGATGAAAAACAAAAAAAGAAAAAATTAAGTTTCCCTGGTAATTTTCCAATTGTACCGGAAGATCTAGAAACTATTGAAGGTAATAATAAGAGTGGGTACATAAAAGCGGAGCAGTTATATTATTTTAATAAAGCAAAAATTACATTTATAGTTATTGGAAGCTTAAAAGAAGAAATTTTTAATTTACTTCTGCAATTCATTGAAGAAGAATTAGAAGAATTTGAACAAATAATTGATAACTTATGAGGCCCCTTTTGCAGGGGTCTTTTTCATGCCACAGATACTATTGAAAAAAGGATAGGTTTCACATTTTTACAACTTCTACAATTTTGTCATCTTCTATTATATTCTATTATCTTCCTTTTAACTGCCTTCGGGCGTTAATTTTCCACCAATCAAACGCTTCTTCTTCCTCGGCTATTTCCGGATTGTTGTAACATAATTCAAGTATTTTGGCTCTCTCTCGTTCCGAATTATTTTTATAGCGTAATATCTCGGATTCGACATCCCCCTCATAATCCTCACGGGAATACACGGCAGGTTCTCTCCGCCTATAGGGCATAGTTGCTCTAGGCTCCACGCGCTCATAAGAGTAATAGGACCTCCGCTCGGAACTCAATACTCCCGCACCTAAAACTCCGGCCAGTAAGCCTAAACCAATCCCTTCGGAAACAATTTTTAGGGCGCCAAAAATATCTATGGAGAAATAAAGAGCTAGAAGCAATATTCCCACGACTGCATACCCGCCGGCAGCCAATCCTCCCGGCAGTATTCTCCCCGAATAGCTGCTTGCCCGGTAGCCGGCTGCCAAACAACTTAAAAGCAAGCCGAAATCAACTAGGTAAGCAATAATAGTTTTATCAATCCCGGCCATCGAAGAAGCTAGAACTGCTAAAAGAGTTAGGACTGTTACCAGCAGACCGGTCGTTATTCCTTTTAGAATGCCAGTTCCCATCTTTCAATCACCCTACTCTTCATATTTCTTCTTATTACTTCTAATATATTGAACAAGCAGTGGAAATTATTCCTGTTTTTTTCCAATTAGGAAAATATATTTGGATTAATTTACCATATATAAAAGTGCCGTCCATGCTGCTTCTTGACAAAACAGACTTCGGACGGTATTTTCAATAAGTATGTTAATATGCTTAGCAACCGGATTAATAAACTTAGCACCCGAAATTTTTGGAGGAAATAATGCGTCAACAGAAACCGGCCCGAAAAATTTCTCCCCTGATAGCCGATGTGTCTTTACTTCTTGTAGCCTTAGGTTGGGGATCCACGTTCATCGTGGTTAAAACAGCGGTAGAGGATCTCCCCCCATTTCCCTTTCTAGCCGGTCGTTTTACCTTAGCTTTTCTGGCCCTGCTGCCTCTTCTTTGGCTGCAGCGGCGACACATAAATCTTCCCACTATCGGAAAAGCGGCTTTGGCCGGTACCCTTTTGTTTTTAGGTTATGCTACCCAGACTATTGGCCTTCAATATACAACGGCCTCTAATGCCGGATTTATCACAGGTCTAAATGTAGTAGTTGTTCCTGTCTTATTGGCAATTTATCATAAGAAACTTCCGCCCTGGGCTGTTTGTTGCGGCATATTATTCTCGGTCCTAGGCTTAGGTTTAATGTCAATCCAGGAAGGTTTTACAGTAAATGCGGGGGACCCCATCGTCCTGATCTGTGCCTTTTGTTACGCTTTACAAATTATTTTGGTGGGCCGTTTTGCTCCCGAAGTTAACGCCACAGTACTGGCATCTTTTCAAATACTCACCGTAGCAATTCTAAGTGGTTTATGCACAATTATAATTCCCCAGCCACACTATATATTTTCCGGATATGTTTGGTTCGGCCTGATTCTCACAGCCCTGATCTGTACATCCTTTGCCTATTTAGTGCAAAGCAAAATGCAGCAGTTCACTTCCGCGACTCATACTGCTATTATTTTTGCCACCGAACCCGTCTTTTCCGCTATCTTTGCCTTTCTCCTGGCCGGGGAAATGCTATCATTAAGAGGATATAGCGGAGCAGCCCTGGTCCTGGTGGGTATTCTGAGCGTGGAATTAAGCAGTATATCCAAGTCCAAACTCAAAAGCAAAACTAAGGTTATAGGCTCTTAAAGGCTATAGACCCTTAAAGGCCAAGAACATAAATACAGCGTAAAATACCCCGCCCCACAGTAAGCCGGCGGGGTATAGAGTTTTATGCCGGAGGAGAAAGAAGTATTGCAAGCAAGCAGAGACCAGAGCCAGCAGGGCACTGGTTAAAGCCAGCGGTTCCAGAATCCAGGGAGTAAAGGCAATACCCAGGGCCGGAATTAGCGAGCCTTGAAATACCATGGCTCCCGTTATGTTTCCTAAAGCCAAATTATCTTTACCCCTGGCAGCCCAGATAATACTGTTGAATTTCTCCGGTAATTCCGTGGCCACCGGCGTAATAATCAGAGACAAAATCAAAACGGGAATTCCCGCAGCTATAGCGACTTGCTGCAAGGAAGTAACAAAAAATCTGGCTCCGACCAAAATAATTAATAAGGCAGCCAATAGCTGGCCTAGAATAATTAATAAACTCGGGTTTGTTGTTTTTCTGGAAAAATAAAAGGGAGGAACATCCGTAACCCAAGCTGTTTTCCCCCTACCAGCTTTGATAGTTTGATAAACGTATACCCCATAACCCCCAAGCAGCATAATTATTACCAGGGATTTAAGCGTCCCGGGCAAAAAAGAAGCCATAATGGCCAGAGCATAAACAACAATAAAATATTTTAAGTCCCTCATTACAATAGTGCTATTAATCTGCAGCGGCTTATTACCACGGCGAAAGATCATAATTGCCAAGCCCAAAATAAATAGGGCCAAGCTTGCAAGCATAAAGGGTGCTCCGAGAATGGCCCCTATTCCCACTTCTTCTCCGCCTGTTCCCCTAAGGCCCAGCACTGCCATAACCGGAACCATAGTTTCAGGAAGGGCTGTACCTACTGCGGCCAGAATACTGCCTACAGCCCCTTCCCCTAAGTTCAATCTTTTTCCGAGCCACTCCACTGCGTTAGTGAAGACTCCGGCACCCGCCAGAATAACAGCCAAACTAAAAATGAGTAAAACGATATCTCCCAAATACTCTCTCCTACCATTTCATTTCATATCATTCATCCTCATAAATGATATGATTGACAGCTTCAACTAATTCCTTGGTTCCAGTCCCATCTTCAGAAGAAAAGGGAATAATATCCTGCCAATTCTGCAAACCTAAAGTCTCCGCAATAATTTTAAGATATTTGGGACGCTGCCCCCGGGCTATTTTATCCGCCTTGGTGGCCACCAATAAAAAGGGAATTTGACATTCCCAAAGCATGTTAATCATCATGCGGTCATCCTCTGTCGGTTTGTGGCGGATATCCACCAACTGAATTACTCCTTTCAGATTCTTACGAACCCGGAAATAAGTATTCATCATTTTTCCCCATTTTATTCTGGTCTCTTGAGATACTTTTGCATAACCATAACCCGGCAGATCCACCAGATACCATTCATTGTTAATGTCAAAAAAGTTTATACTCTGGGTCCTGCCCGGGGTTTTTCCGACCCTGGCTAAATTTTTACGATTAGTCAACTTGTTAATTAATGAAGATTTTCCCACATTGGACCGGCCGGAAACAGCCAGTTCCGGCTTATCCTCCTCAGGATACTGCTCAGGCCCGACCGCCGAGATAATATATTCCGCTTTATGCCAAAGCAAACTTGTCACCCCCTAACTCCTGATGAAAAAGACTGCCCTTCGGCAGTCTTTTTCCAATTTACAACGGCCTGGTATCCGTCGGTTTGAATTCATTATAAACCGCTACTCCGGGCAAAAATGCATCAGATTGAGAGATCGGAAGCAAGGCAATGTCCACAACTTCTTCCATTCTCTTAACAAACTTAAACTCCAGTTCTTGACGTATTTCCTCCGGAATCTCTTCCAGATCCTTACGGTTCATATCAGGCAGGATTACGGTTTTAATTCCCGCTCTATGAGCCGCTAAAACCTTTTCTTTGACCCCTCCAATGGGCAGGACATCCCCCCGCAGGGTGATCTCACCGGTCATGGCCACATCCTGTCTTACCCCTCTTTTGGCCAAAGCAGAGGCCATAGCGGTAGCCATGGTAATTCCCGCCGAGGGTCCGTCCTTAGGTACCGCACCTTCAGGAACATGAATGTGCAGGTCAACATGCTCATAGAAATTCTCATCTATTCCTAACTCTACAGCATGAGAACGAACAAAGGTAAGCCCGGCCTGAGCAGATTCCTTCATTACGTCTCCCAGTTTTCCGGTAAGGGTTAGTTTTCCTTTTCCAGCCAAAGGGGTAACCTCAATAGTTAAAACGTCCCCACCGACCTCAGTATAAGCTAAGCCCACAGCCGCTCCAATCTCCGGCTCAGCTCCAACTTTTTCATAATGAAAACGCGGAGCCCCCAGGAGATCCTCTATATCTTCGGGAGTGAGTGTTCGAGGCTGCCATTCCTCTTTAACAATACGCACCGCTACTTTGCGCAGCACATTGGCAATTTCTCTTTCCAGGTTACGGACGCCGGATTCTCTGGTATACCCACGAACTATCTGTAAAATTCCTTCTTTATCCAATTGAACATTATCCTCGGTCAGGCCGTGGAATTTCATTTGTTTAGGTAATAGATGCCTCAAGCCAATATTTACTTTTTCATCCTCAGTATAGCCGCTGAGATGGATAATCTCCATCCTGTCATAAAGGGGCCGCGGAATATTCTCTGCATAATTGGCTGTCATAATAAACAATACTTTGGATAAATCAAAAGGAAGTTCCAAATAATGATCGGAAAAATTATGGTTCTGTTCCGGGTCTAATACTTCCAGCAAAGCTGAGGCGGGATCTCCCCTAAAATCAGAAGCTAATTTGGCTATCTCATCGAAGAGAAAGACTGGGTTTTTGGTCCCTGCTTTGCGGATTCCTTGAATAACCCTACCCGGTAAAGCTCCAATATATGTTCTGCGATGTCCTCGAATTTCGGCTTCATCTCGCACACCGCCTAAAGACATTCTGACAAACTGCCGGTCTAAGGCTCTGGCTACGGATTTAGCAAGGGAAGTTTTACCTACACCCGGGGGTCCAATAAAACAGAGAATCGGACTGCGCATTTCAGTAGTAAGTTTGCGAATAGAAAGAAACTCCAAAATTCTCTCTTTTACTTTCTCCAAGCCATAATGATCTTCTTCTAAAATAGACTCCGCTTTTAGAATATCGAGGGAATCTTTACTTTCTTTCTTCCAGGGCAAAGCCAGAATCCAATCCAAATAGGTCCGGACCACAGTCCCCTCAGCGGAGGCCGGCGGCATTTTATCCAGGCGATCCAGCTCTTTAAGCGCCCTTTCCTTGGCTTCTTTGGTTAGTTTTGCTTTTTCTATTTTTTCTTTATATTCTTCTATTTCAGCCTGTTTCTCATCTTTTTCCCCAAGCTCTTTTTGAATAGCTTTCATCTGCTCCCGCAAATAATACTCTTTTTGGGCCTTTTCCATTTGTTTGCGAACTCTAAGCCCAATACGTCTCTCCAGTTCCAGGATTTCAATTTCACGCATAATGAGCTCAGTCAGTTTTTCCAGTCGTTCATTTAAATCAATAGTACCCAGAACTGCTTGTTTATCTTCAACCTTAAGATTTAAATGCGAAGCCATAAGATCGGCGGCCCTTCCAGGCTCTTTGACGCCCAGAACCGTGCCCACAGCCTCCGGTGAAATCTTTTTGCTAAGCCGGGCATATTCCTCAAACTGATGAGTAAGGCTCCGAATCATATTCTCCATTTCGGGAGTGGCCCGTTTTTGTTCAGAAATTTCAAGGACTCTGCCTTTAAAATATGGTTCCTCGGCCAAGAATTCTTCAATCTGACCCCGGCAAATCCCTTCAACCAGTACTCTTAATGTTCCTCCGGGCAAACGAAGCAATTGTTTGATTTCAGCTATGGTACCCACCGTATACAGATCGTCGGCAACGGGAGTATCAATCTCAGCATCCTTTTGGGATAAGAGAAGAATATTGCGGTCATTTAGCATGGCTTCTTCAATGGCAGCCATAGACCGTTCTCTGCCGACATCAAGGTGGATTACCATATAAGGAAAAACAAGGATTCCCCTAAGCGGAAGGATTGGAATTTCTCTTACGTTCATATTAAGATCCCCCCTTAAGACTTGTCGGTGCTTTATTTTAACATGTTTTACCTTGCTCAGGCAAATTTGTAACCGGTAATTTGATCTTCTTTAAAACTTTATGCAAAGCTGCATCGCTTTCTGTTAGGGAAACTTTTACTGTTTCCCTTTCTTTTTCTGGTAACAAAGCATTGGTTATAACCTCTGAAAGAGTATCCACAGGGATAATTTGCGTGTCGTTATCCAGATAGCTGTAGCGCACCTGCCAGTTTTCCCTGGGTATAAAAACTTTTTTACACCCAGCCTGGACTGCTGCTTCAATTTTAGCCGAAACTCCGCCCACGGGTTTTACTTTGCCCCGGATGGATAATTCACCGGTCATAGCAACAGTATTATCCACTTTTAACTTTTTTATTGCAGAAAAAACTGCTGTGGCCATAGCCGTTCCGGCTGAAGGGCCATCCATAGGAATTCCTCCGGGGAAATTAACGTGAATATCATAGTTGCGCGGTTCAATATTTAGCTCCCGGCGCAAAACCGTTAACACATTTTCCAGTGAGGAACGAGCCATGCTCTTGCGGCGAATTTTTCGTCCCCCATAGCCGGACTCTTCTTCCTCCACAATCCCGGTGACATACAATTCCCCTTTCATCGCTTCGGCAGGATAAGCTGTTACCTCGATTTCTAACAACATTCCCAGATTGGCCCCGTAAACCGCAAGGCCATTCACTAACCCTATTTGCGGCGCAGACGGGATTTTCTTTTCCGGCCGCGGCGCATATTGCCCGGTAGTCACTACCCACTCTATAATCTCCTCTATTATTTCAGAGTGCCCCTCATTTTGGGCTACTCCGGCTGCTAATTGAATAATATTAACAGCCTCCCGACCGTTGGTGGCGTATTTTTTTATTACTTCCAAGGCACTCTCCGTGATTTTCATGTTAACTTTTTCCGCGGCATTAAGTGCTATAACCCTAATCTCATCAGGAAGAAGGGAACGGAAGAAAATCTCCATACAGCGTGAACGCACGGCCGGAGGTATTTTTTCCGGACTGCGGGTTGTGGCCCCAATCAATCTAAAGTCAGCCGGCAAACCGTTTTGGAAGATATCATGAATATGCTCGGGGATATTCGTATCCTCAGAGCTGTAATAAGAACTTTCTAAAATAACTTTCCTGTCTTCCAGCACTTTTAAAAGCTTATTGATTTGGATGGGATGCAGTTCTCCTATCTCATCAATAAACAACACTCCACCGTGAGCTTTGGTTACCGCTCCCATTTTAGGCTGAGGGATTCCGGCCAGGCCCATAGCCCCTGCACCCTGGTAAATTGGATCATGCACGGATCCTATCAAGGGGTCGGCAATTCCTCTTTCATCGAATCTGGCAGTGGCTCCGTCGATCTCGATAAATTTAGCATCAGACCTAAAAGGAGAAGCCGGATTTTTTTTAGCTTCATCCAATACCAATCTGGCCGCAGCGGTTTTTCCTACCCCAGGCGGCCCGTAGATAAGAACATGCTGAGGGTTGGGCCCGCATAAGGCCGCTTTTAAAGCCTTAAGTCCTTCAGCCTGTCCAATAATTTCCTGTAAAACAGACGGTCTGGTTTTTTCAGCCAGAGGTATAGAAAGAGAGATTTGTCTCATATTATCTAGTTTTTCTTTTTGTTTTAAAGACTCCCTCTCTACAGAATATTTGGTAGAATACTGCTGTCTCAGCAAATTCCAAAAATACATCCCTATAATCAACACAAAGAGGAGCTGAACAACGATTAACATCCCGCCTAGACTTTCCATAAGGTCCCTCCTGCAAAAAAATTCTTTTCCTAGTATTTACAGTCCAAGGAAATTCAAAACATTTTTTCAAAATATGCTATGATAGTAGAGAAAAAACAGAATACTACACTTAGGAGTGGTTTATTTGCCCGAAAGTAACACCCATCGTTTAACTTTAAACGATAAAGAAATAATCCTGATCGGCACCGCCCATGTATCCAGGCAAAGTGCGGAAGAAGTAAAAAGAGTTATCGAGGAAGAAAAACCGGACACCGTTTGTCTTGAATTGTGCGATTCCCGTTACAAAACCATTACGGAAAGCGATAAATGGAAAAATACAGACATCTTTAAAATTATTAAACAGAAAAAAGCATTGATTCTGCTTATCAATCTGGTTTTATCCTCTTACCAAAAAAGGCTGGCAAAACAGTTCGGAATTAATCCCGGGCAAGAAATGATTCAGGGCATTACTTCCGCTAAGGAAATTGGAGCCGAAATTTGGTTGGCGGATCGGGATATCCAGACTACCCTGGTGCGTTTATGGCAAGGGGTGGGCCTATGGGGAAAAATCAAGCTCTTTTTTCAACTAATCCTAGGAATGTTAATCGACGAAGAAATAACCGAAGAAGAGCTGGAAAGAATGAAATCCCAGGATATCCTGACTTCCACGCTGAATGAATTAGCCGATTCCTTTCCCCAATTTAAAGCGATCTTAATTGACGAGCGGGATCAGTACCTAGCCCAAAGAATCAAAGAAGCCCCCGGGAAAAAAATCGTTGCTGTCCTAGGGGCCGGTCATATACCGGGTATCAAGACTGAATTGTTTAAAGAGCATAACTTGGACAACCTTAAGCGCCTTAAACCGCTTTCTCTTAGATTGAAAATACTAGGATGGTCTATCCCGGCCATAATTTTAATCCTGATTATCGCTACTTTCTCAGTGGACAAGACCGCGGGTACAAACCAGATTCTAAGCTGGATTATTTGGAATGGATCCTTAGCCGGCCTGGGAACTTTACTGGCCTTTGGTCATCCACTTTCCATCCTGGTCGCTTTTTGCGTTTCTCCTATCAGTTCCTTAAGCCCCCTTCTTGCCGCCGGCTGGTTTGCCGGGCTCACGGAAGCTTACATTAGGAAACCCAACGTTCAGGACTTTGAAAACATAGCCGAGGATATTCATACCCTTAAAGGCTTTTGGCGAAACAAAGTCACCCACATCCTACTGGTTGTTGTTATGGCTAATATCGGCAGCTCCCTGGGAGCCATTATCGGCGGCCTTGATATCGTAAGACATTTTCTTAACACCTTTATGTAATCCCTGTCCCGCTCAGATCGCCGACCGCGTCGGGACAGAAGCGCAAAAATAACCAACATTTCTTATAAATTTTTTATAAAAAGTGTTGGTTATTTTATATCAAAGTGATATCATATTAATATAATATTAATATAGAATTGACATAAGAAAGGATGTGTCTGTATGGTTGAAAGAAATGCCTGGAAAATTAATGGTTTTATAGGTCTAATTATTGTGCTGGCTTTACTGGCCGCGGGTGTGGTCAACTTTATTACGGGAGTAGGTGACAGTGAAAGTTTCAGAATTATTGTAGGTATAATTCTTTTTCTGATAGGGTTAATTATTTCCAGCGGACTTGTAATTGTTCAGCCCAATCAGGCCAGAGTGGTAATCTTCTTTGGCAGCTATCTGGGAAGCATTCGTACTCCGGGAATCTGGATGACAGTTCCCTTTATTAGCTCCAGAAAAGTCTCCTTGAAGGTCCGTAACTTTAACAGCGAAAAACTTAAAGTCAATGATGTAGATGGTAACCCCATCGAAATAGCCGCCGTTATAGTCTTTAAAGTAATTGATTCCGCTAAAGCAGTCTTTGATGTTGATAACTATGAACAATTTGTTATGATCCAAAGTGAAACCGCTCTCCGACATGTTGCCACCAAATATCCTTATGACAACTTTGAAGCCGATGATTGTTCTCTTCGAGGCAATACAGAGGAAGTCGCAGCTGAGCTTGCTACGGAACTTCAAACCCGCCTGGCCGTAGCAGGAGTGGAGGTTCTTGAAACCAGACTTACCCACCTCGCTTATGCTACCGAGATTGCCAGCGCCATGCTGCAGCGTCAACAGGCTAACGCCATCTTGGCCGCTCGTCAAAAAATCGTAGAAGGTGCCGTGAGCATGGCCCAAATGGCTATCGCTCGGCTAGAAAAAGACGGGACTATCCAACTCGACGAGGAAAGAAAAATGGCTGTGATTAATAACCTGCTGGTAGCCATTGTCTCTGACAGATCGGCCCAACCGGTTATTAATACCGGAAGCTTATATTAAAATGGCAGCTCCTAAAAAAAATTTCCCGTTGAGAATAGATCCCAAACTTTTTGAAATGCTGGAAAGCTGGGCAGCTGACGAGTTCCGCAGTATAAACGGTCATATTGAGTACCTCTTAAGAGAAAGTCTGCGCAAAGCAGGCCGCCTCCCGCAGAAAAAAAACGATCCCCCAAAATGAAACGGAGCTACGTGACCGGGTGAATGGCAAGTTTAATGGTTAAAAAAAATCGGCTGTTTTAAGCCGATTCTTCTTTTTTGAGCTTTTCACCCTCTATAACAAGTTCAGGTTCAATTCGTTTGAGAATGGTATCTTTGGTCACGATGCATTTCGTAACATCCGTTCTCGTAGGCAGATCATACATAACATTCAGCATTATCTCTTCCATGATTGCCCTCAAGCCCCGTGCGCCGGTATTGCGACGTATGGCCTCTTCAGCGATAGCTTTGAGAGCATCATCTTTAAACTCCAAGGTTACGCCATCCATTTCCAGCAACTTTTCATATTGTTTAACCAAAGCGTTCTTAGGCTGGGTAAGAATGTTGACTAAAGCTTCTTGATCCAGAGCATCCAAAGTAACAATAATCGGTAGTCTTCCAACAAATTCCGGGATCAAACCGTATTTAAGTAAGTCGACCGGCAGAATTTGGCTTAGAATCTCGCCAATATTTTTTTCTGTTCTCTTTTGAATTTCCGCACCAAAACCCATTACTTTTTTGCCGATACGGTTTTGAATTATCTTGTCGACTCCATCAAAAGCACCGCCAACAATAAAAAGAATATTGGTGGTATCCAGCTGGATAAACTCCTGATGAGGATGTTTTCTGCCTCCCTGCGGAGGAACACTGGCTACGGTTCCTTCCAGGATTTTTAGCAAAGCTTGTTGCACTCCTTCTCCAGAAACATCTCTGGTTATGGAAGGATTTTCGGATTTACGGGCAATTTTATCTATCTCATCAATATAAATAATGCCTCTTTCCGCTTTTTCGATATCATAATCAGCGGCCTGAATTAACTTCAAAAGAATATTCTCAACATCCTCACCGACATATCCGGCTTCGGTCAGGGATGTTGCATCAGCTATGGCAAACGGCACATTAAGAACTTTGGCCAGGGTGGATGCCAACAGTGTCTTTCCTGAACCCGTCGGCCCAAGCATAACAATATTAGATTTTTGTAATTCAACATCATCTATTTTCATGCCAATGCTAATCCGTTTGTAATGGTTGTAAACCGCCACAGATAGAGCTTTCTTGGCTTCTTCTTGGCCAACCACATACATATCCAGAACACTCTTGATTTCTTTGGGCTTGGGGATCTCACCTATATCGGATCCGACATCATCCTGGAGTTCTTCATCAATAATTTCATTGCATAATTCTATGCATTCATCACAAATATAAACCCCGGGACCGGCAACCAGCTTTTTTACCTGTTCTTGTGTCTTCCCACAAAATGAACATTTTAGCTGATTCTTGTCATCATTTAATTTTGCCATATGCTCACCCCTTTACTGAACATTCCCTATGCCATATTACTCTTCTTTATTCGCCGTCTGATCTGAGGAGTCCTTTTTTTCTGAGGAATTTACCAGAAAATCAATGGTTTTATCCGTAACAATCCCTAGTTTAAACCAATCCAGTTCTCCCCGGGATTCTAAAGCAGTTTTGAGTTCTTCAGCACTGCGCCCGTACTGGGCAGCCAATTTTTGAATTTCTTTATCTACATCTTCATTCGAGGCTGTAATATTTTCTTGTTTGGCGATCGCTTCCAGCACTAATTCGGTTTTAATGCCTTCAACCGCCTGTACTCTATAACTTTCCCTAATTTGTTCTTCATTTTCATTCAAATATTGCTCATAATATTCCTTAGGTATACCCTGAGAGGCTAATCTCATCTCCATTTCCTGCATCATAGAATCTATTCTGCCTTGAATCATTCCCTCAGGTATTTCTACACTTGCCTTATCAACAGCTTTCTGAACCACTTCCGAACGATACTCGTTTTCAATGCTCAGTTCAGCGCTTTGGAGCATTTTTTGCTTAATATCTTCTCTAAGTTCTGCTAAAGTATCGAACTCACTAATATCCTTGGCGAATTCGTCATCCAATGGAACCAGTTCCTTGCGTTTAATAGCTTTAACTTTAACCTTGAACATAGCGTCTTTCCCGGCAAGGTCTTCACTTTGATAATCGTCAGGAAAACGGACATTAACTTCCAGCTCCTGGCCGGGGCGGGCACCTTTTAATTGGTCCTCAAATCCGGGAATGAACATCCCGGAACCAATTGTCAGGTCAAAATCCTCACCTTTTCCGCCTTCAAACGGAACATTATCTATGAAACCTTCATAATCAATGGTCGCAATATCCTGATCCAGGACTTCACCATCTTCAACAGTAATCAGTTTAGCATGTCTATCCTGCCGACGTTTCAGTTCTTCCTCTACCTGTTCATCTGTAACCTCTGCAGTTTTCTTTTCCAGTTCGAATCCGGTGTACTGCCCTAATTCCACTTCCGGTTTAACTTCCACAGTGGCTTTAAAAATTAAATCTAAATCTTCCTCCATTTGTACGACATCTACTGTGGGAGCGGAAACAGGGAGAATTTCTGTTTCCTGATAGGCATTAAGCAGGGCCGGTTTAATTAATTCCTCCATTGCTCTATCCTTTAAATAATCTTTACCCACGTATCTTTCTATTATATGCTTCGGTGCTTTTCCTTTGCGAAAACCAGGAATATTTATTTCTTTACCGGCTTGTTTAGCAGCTCTGCTATAGGCAGCAGAGACTTTTTCAGCCTCCACCCTTATCTCCAACAGCACCCTGCTTTTATCCATCTTCTCCATTTTTACTGCCATTACTGCTCCTCCTTGGCCTTATTAGCTTACTATTAATATATCGCTTAAGAACAATTACTTTCCAGGATATTCTTCCCCTAATAATTAAAACACAAACCTTTATTTTCCATATTATGTTAATTTTAATAAAGAGGAAACATTCGCTTCCTCTCTATAAAGCATTCCCAATATTAGACCAATTAATATTAACAGAACTTTAACAAAGAATCAAGACAACTACGGTTAAACTAAATAAAATACCCCTTTTTGTTTATTTTCTGCTGTTTGCTCATTTTTTACTTATTTATCTTATATTATACCAACATAAATTACGCCAAATTTTATCCGCAAATTGATTGGATATCATCTTCGAGGTCAATCTCCGGATACATTTTCTTAATGCATTCCGGGCAGATATCATGGGTAAACTCAGCCTCCGAATGTTCTTCAATGAATTTTTCAATCATGTTCCAACCCTTTTCGTCCCGAATGCGTTTACAAGCAGCACAAATGGGTATTAAACCTTCAAGTCCAATCATTAATGTAATGCCCTCAATCATTACCAAAGAAAAAACATCTTTTTTATATTCAAAACTGGATACGCTGACTATAACGTTTAGGTCTTTATCCGGCAACAATTCTAACTTTCCTTTTAAACGTTGGGGTAGCTTTTCTTTTCTCGAGGCCAAGACCGCCTTCTTGATAATACATTCATTACGTGACGGGCCAAAACCGCACCCTAAGGGGTGGTCAGTTGCATGCCGACAACTAATACTCTTACCACAGCGGTTAAATAAAATCTCGTCTTCCTTACAGCCCAAAAAATCTTTGGCTGTTTTGTTTGCGGCACATACTCTGGAATCATTGTCCAGGACCAAAGTTAAGACAGGGATAGAATCAAAAAGACTTTGCAAAAAATATTTTTGCTTAAATAATTCTCTCATGAAAACACCCCTCCTTCGGATTTACACTGACCAACTTTAAAACCAGATTTTTCGACCCCGATTGCCTAAATTTTCTTCCAGTGCTAATAACTCACCTTACATTGCCAACAATCCCTATTTCAGTGCTAATAACCTCCATTTCATGTTAATAATTTCCACTTGTTTTATAACTTCCACATATTTTGCTATTTTCCTGCAAGTGCTTAAATATTTTAACCCGGCTAATCATTATTAAATCTGTTATCAATAATACTTCTTTTTCCGGTCCCCGTGGAGAAGGGTACACTGTTACCGGAATTTATAATTACAATTTGCTTACTTAGCGGAAATTCATTCTGGATAGCAGGTATGCATCGCAAAGCTCGGCAAATCCGGTCCTTAAAATCTTTATCTTTGCTCACAAGGGTGTTTTCGCTCATCTTAATATCTATATATAGGCAGTCCATTCCGGAATCCCTGTCTATTCTCACCTGGTAATTCACAACTTCATCAAACAAAAACAAAACTTCATCTAATTCGGCAATAGATAAAGAGTGATTCTGAAGTTTTATTTGCCCTGCAATTCTGCTTCTAACAACTTCCATACTGCGCAAAACAGTACCACAGGGACATTTGCCAGGGATAAAACGACTTAAATCTCCGGTCCGATAACGAATAAGAGGCATTCCGACCCGGGTGAGAGTAGTAAAAACAATCTCCCCCGTTTCCCCTTCATCTAAGACCTGGCCACTTTCCGGATCAATAATTTCAAAATAAAGATCCGCTTCCCTCAAATGATATCCTGCAAGGGCAGGGCACTGCACCCCACCACCGAGCCCCATTTCCGTCATCCCGTAATGGTTAAATACTTTACATCCCCAAATATTCTCCAGTGCTATACATATGGAGCGAGGTACATAATCCGTACTCAATAAAACACTTTTTAAGCGCCCGCTTAATAACTTGCCGTTCTTACTGCGGGCCATGGCCAAGACATGGGTAGGAATGCCTACCATGGAATTAGCCTTAGATTGAAGGGCAATCTTAACGGCCTCTTCGGCATCGGACACCGGCCCAAACAAAATGGCCTTGGCCCCCAAACCTTCCAAGCCCGTCTTTAATAGGTCCCCAACACTACCCGGCTGCCTCCAGGGCAGCAAGATGAGAACCCTGTCCCCCGGCCCCACTAAATTTCTCATGCCAGTATCAAAAAAATCAATAGTGAGTTGCTGGTCTTCCGGCGTAAAAAAAATCCGTTTCGGTTGACCGGTGGTACCCGAAGACTTAAGGGTTACAATGCGTGCAATATCTTTCTGTCCGGTACAAACCAGCCGCTGGGGATTATGCCTGATATCCCGGGGAAAAGTAAAAGGCAGCTTTGAAAAAAGGGAAAAATCAGTTATAGACTCCGGCTCCACAGCACAGAATCTCTCCCTGTAAAAGCTGCTTTTTTCTTTCGCCCAAGCAATAGTTTTGCGAATCTGGGCTAGTTGGTATGTATCAAGGGCTTCCTGGGTTAACTCTCCCGCTTTGAGACCGATTTTGCGGGCTATCCAGTCTTCTAAAGGAGTCTTGTCAATTTCTTTATTCAATGATCGGAACAATCGCAACTACCTCGATGTAACATATGAAAATCCGGGTCCTCACCTTCATAATAACGGACAAGATCCAACCGATATTTTTCCATGAGGTCGAGGGCCTCTCTGGCGGTATAATCAGCCCCGTTATAACGGGTAACCTGTGTTTCTATCAGTTCTTCAAAGGCCTCTCTCTTTATACTGCCCGTTATTACCGCTTCACAATCTTTCTCGGTGATAATCTTAGCCATATCAATTCCCGACCCGCTTCCCGCACTATGGTTTTTAAAAACCTCAAAACTCATATCTTCCATATTTACAATAAGTAAACATGTACTGTCCTCAAATCTTTTGGCAACCCGATCTTCCAGAGTTTCTCCATTGGCAGCAACCGCAATTAACATTTTTGTTCTTCCTTTCCGTTTTTACTTTTTGTTCATCCGGGAACATAAGAATCCGGGAATTCATACCCGTTGGCTTCCAGTATTTCCATAGCCATATTGTAGGTTTCCGTTAATATTTTCGGACATTTAATAGTACGGTTTAACTGGTCTCCGGCCAAAATATCCTCACAGGTAATTCCGCCGTTTTTTTCTTCAAACTCGCCCCGGAACCATTCCGTCAAGTCTTTAATTAACACCGGAGAATCTTCAGGTTCCAGCAAAGCGAGAAGACAAGCCGCGCCACTAAGAACTCCGCACACCATGCCCGTACGCAAGCCGTCGCATAAGCCGGACATAGCTTGGACCAAATCCGGATTGTCCTCTTTACCGGCATCCTCCAGCCCTGCCTTCATAATAATCTGGCTGCAGCAATACCCTTTCTGCTTCAGCTCATATAGTCGGACTTTGCTTGCCATTGCCCAAAACCTCCTTATTCCATACTCCAAAACTAAATCAACATTTGCTCGCGATAAGCAAAAAATATCCCGGTTTCCATTTTTTTATTTCTTCTTTAGTACAACCCTTGTTTTCTTCTTTGTTCAGCATACAGCACCATAACAGATCCAGGGAAAAATCATTAAGAATACAATCTGCCACTAATTGATGAAGATGTTCAGACTTTTCCAGCCATATATCCACCTTGAACCCGGATTTTTCTATTAGTTCAATAATATCAGGCTTGGTTTTACCAGGCCTTTGCCGATAATAAAAATCACTGATTACAATTTTGCCGTCTTTTTTAAGTACTCTGTTTATTTCCGCCAAAACCCTCTGTTGCTCTGAAAAAAGGGAAAAACTACACTCCAAAAATACCCCTTGCAATTCATTATTGGCAAAGGGTAGCCTATGAGCATCGCCATGCACCAGCGGCAGCTCGGAACAAATATTTTTTCCTCGTCTGATCATTTCCTTAGAGATGTCAAGCCCCCGGGCATCCAGAGAATATTTTTTTCTTAAAAGCTGTACGGTGGCTCCGCTCCCGCAGCCTATATCCAATATAGCGGCGTCTTTAGGAAAAGCACATAAGCCCAGGGCTTCTTCCGTAATTTTATACCCTCCCGGCCTTAAGGTCCGGCCCATAACTTGTTCCATGAGTCCTTGCTCGTAAATATTCTTAGCTTCCTTCAAGCCGCTCATTTTTATCCTCCGTCAGACTGATCGTGGCTGATTATAGAGCTTCGATCAGTACCTTCATAACCCCTCCGCAGACCATACCTTCTTCTTCGGCGATCTCAGCGGTTAAATCTATCCTGTGGATGGTGCAACTAGCTTCGTTAATAATATCCAGCGCTTGGCGAATAATCATACCTTCGCTGCATCCTCCACCGATACTGCCCAAAATCCTGCCATCCGGCCAAATAAGCATTTTGGCTCCCGCTCTTCTGGGTACAGAACCTTTGGTCATTATAACTGTAGCCAAAGCTTTGGGATCATCCTTGCCTTTACTTAATTCTTCGATCACCTCGCGGTCGAACTCTGTCCAGCTGATTTTAGCGGATGCTCGGCCCAAAGCCGGTTCCCGAAGTCGGCGATAGCTAATTACCTGACCCAGAATAGAAACAGCGATTTCTTCCGGGGTTACCGCACCAATCTCCAAACCTATAGGAGCATTGACCTTGGCCAATATTGCCGGGTCAAAACCCTCAGCTATTAATTGGTCCTTAATCCCTTTCACTCGTTTGCGAGAACCTATCATACCGGCATAGGCCCATTTGCGCTGGATTACTTGCCTTAAGCAATCCAAATCGTACCTGTGTCCCCTGGTTACAATCACCACATAGGTATAGGCATCAAAATTCAGTACATCAAAACTGCGCTCGAAACTTTCGCAAATAACCTGATCTGCTTGCGGAAAACGTTCCTTATTAGCAAAGGACAGACGGTCATCCACTACGGTAACAGCAAAGCCCAGTCTGGCCGCAAATTCCGTTACGGGTTTAGCGATATGCCCTCCTCCCAAAACAATAAGCCTGGGTTGAGGAAAAAAGGGCTCAATAATATTCAGTTCCTTTGTTTGCTCCTTGCTTTCCGTCACCAAGAGTTCTCCTGAATGCAAGGACTGTTTAATACCTTCCCTAACATCATCCGGCAATTGTAAACCAAAGCTCGGGTCTTCGATTTGATCTTCAGTATAATAATCTTTTTTAGTTCTTGGCTTTTGACAGGTGTCCCTGGTCATAGAAGTCACCATGACAACTTTCCTGCCGCCGGTCAGATCCTTTAAAAGGCTGCTGTAAATATTCATACTGAAAATTACTCCCCTTTTTATCTAAATAGTTAATAACATTCACACAAGCATATTCTTGTTTAATATTGAAAAGATTATCTAAAGGAACACCAAGCAAGTCACATAGAATTACCCGGTTTACCCCGGCGTGGGAAACAATAATGATATCCCCGTCACAACTATCAATAATCTCCCGGTAAACAGGGACCACTCTTTTCTGCAGATCAGCAAAACTTTCACCCTCCGGCGGGCGGTAAGAGACTAAATCCAGCCCTCTCAGTTCATATTCGCCGGGATATAAAGCCTTAACCTCTGCTTTCCGGAGTCCTTCCCACCGGCCCAGATTAATCTCTCTTAATTCCTTGATTATCCGGAGGGGACAGCTATGTTTTTCAGCGATAGGCAGAGCGGTTTGCACCGACCGCTGTAAATCGCTGCTAAAAATTGCACAAAGCTTAATAGTACTTAAAAAATCAGAAAGCAGCTGGGCCTGCTCTTTCCCCTTTGCACTTAAGGGCGGATCAGACTGCCCTAAATAATATTTTTCTTGGAAAAGGTGTATCGGCTCGGCGTGCCTTAATAAATAAACCGTTTTTTTCATAACTTAGTCTCTTGCAAGTTCGGGAAACAACTCGCTTAAAGGTATGCTTAGAATGTTCTCAATATTTTGCTGTACCTGCCTTGCTTTTCCCATACGTTCATGCATACTGGTCAAGGCTAAAGTATCATGGGCATAACGTTTGCTTTGTTCCGCCAGTCTCTTTTCCAGAGAAACAAGCTCACTTCCCTGGACCAATTTATCTGCCAGATAAAGAATAGAATATTCATCGACAGCGGCAAGGTGTTTGCTCGGGAGATCCATATGGGAGCCAATAATCTCCCCGGCCTCCTCATATCCCATCTCTTTCACTATCTGCCGACCCTTGGCCGCATGCTGTTTTTCACCTTTAGCCACATCATGCAACAAGGCACAGGCTTGGACTAAAGCCGTATGAAGCAAAAAACCCCGACTGTTCAAGTATTCACAGAGTGTACAAGCCACCCTGTTTACTTGCTGCGCATGAAGAATCACCGGCCGGGGAGTTTCATACTTTTGCCAAACCCCCTCGCACTCTCTGCGAGTGGGATAAGGAGCTAACCCAGTTTGGTTTTGGACCAGACTGCGGTAATCGTCCTCGGTATCAAGGTCCTGTAAAATTCCTTCATCATCCACTGGAATTTCCGCATAATCCGTCACTATGCTCTCCAGTAACCCTCTCAATCCTCCATCGGCTTCCCCTTCCAGAATATAAGGCCGCAATTCAGCCGAAATCAAAGGCGGGTGCCCTCTTTCCCCATTATAAGTGGGATAAAAAACCTGGTGTGGCTCCCGCCGGTATTTCTCTAATATTTGGCTAATAACAGCGGAAGAGACCACGGCATAATCTGCCGGCAAAAGAAAAAAAGCTTCTGTATCCTCCGGCAAAGCCGCAACTCCGGCTTGGATTGAGGAGTACATCCCCTGGTCAAATCTTGAATTATAGACAGCTTTAACCCCTAAACCTTCTAGGACAGGCGCCAGTAAAAAATTTTTATGACCCGTAATCACCAGAATGTCCTCTACCCCGGCTGTCCTAAAAGCCTTAATGGGCTTTTCCAGCACCAGGGAAGATGCTATCGGCAAAAGCGGCTTAAAAAGACCCATTCTTGATGAATACCCGGCAGCCGGAATCAGCGCTGCGATTTTCCCCACCGGTCACCCTCCTAATTCTCTGATTCGAAAATCTTATTTATCTTCCAAGGCTTCTTCCAATTCCGCCATTCTACCCTCGGCTAGTTCCTTGGGGATCAATACTTTGCCGCACTGAGGACAATTTAAGACATCGTAGGTAAACTTATGCCCGAGGTAGAAAAAGTCCGTATTTTTCAGAACCAATTGCTTATCGCATTTGGCACACTTCCAGTTTTTTTCCCCAGTACTCACGGCTGTTTGACCTCCTCCTTGAAATGGATGCGGTGGCAATAGACACTGACAATCTCATAGGTTTGGGGTGCAATTTCTTTATACTGAACCCAATAAGTGATTACCGGCTTGATCATACTGCACATAAACAAGCCTTCACTTTCATTATAAAACTTATATCCGGAACTTTCAGCCTGCCAGATCGCTTCTTTAAGATCGGCAGCAGAAATTAGCTTGTTTTCCATATCCTTTTGCATTTCATCACTGATAAGGAGTTTAAGTCCATCCCATTCATGGGTCTCAGGCTCAAAATCAATACCGCATTCTTTTTTCATCAGAATCTTTTTGACCTCCACACTGTTGGCCCTTTTTTGGTCTAAAGTGGGTACCTTAAGCCCCTTCTTCAGATCGAAAACCAGATCCAGAATGTGGCTGCATTCCTTACCCCGCCGAGCAAAAACGTCCTGACAATTCACACAATAAACAATATAGGGTTTATCACTGGCCTCAGCCCGGTGCTGGGCTATCTCTTCGTACAAACTTGAATTTGCCAGGCGAATATGCCCACCATAACCACAACAACGATTTGGTTCCTTCAATTCATGCAAGCTAATACCGGCTTCAGTGGCAAGTTTCCTTACGCCGGTCTCCAAACCATGATTGTTCCTGGCATTACAGGGATCAAAAACCACGGCTTCATCATAGGGGCGAATGGATGAAATCCCCTCTTCTTCGGCTAATAAAGCATAAAGTGAAACCCGTTTTATTTCGGGCAAAAACATATTAAAAATACTCTCACAGGTCGCGCAGGCAAACACCAAGGTGGGTTGTCCCATCTCATTCCAAGCCTGCTTGATTTTTTCCATATTTTCATTCAGCAAACTCTCATCTCCGGCCCAGTAAGCCGGAGCACCGCAGCAATTAAGCAAAATCCCGCAATCGTATTTACTACTCAGGAATTCGTAAGATTTCAGCACATAATCCGGATTGAAGGCCCCAAGCTGACAACCCGGGAAAAAAGCGTATTCGCATTCATTTTTTCCGTTGGGGGTCGCAGCTAAAAACCCTTCGGAAACGGCAAAATCCATTTCTCGTAGCCAGAAATCATGAAAGGCAGCCGGATAGGATTCGCCGCCTGCGTTTTTTCTTGCCGTACGCGAAGATTGAAGCAAGGCCCCGATATCAACATCCTCCGGGCAAACGGATTTGCAATGACCGCAGAGATTACAGGAATAAGTCTGTCTGGTAAGAGCACGGCTGGCTAAATTACCCGTCACCTGCATATCCGTAGCAACTTCCACCGCAATTTTATGGGGTTTCTTCCGGAATTTCTGCAGCATTTCACAGGAAGCTATACAATAATCACAATCACATAACAAACAACGTGCTGCCTCTTTTTTGGCCTCCTCTTCAGTATAACCATCGGGAGAAGAAGCAATCACCCGCGGTACAGATACCGCCCCATCATGTTTTAAATAACGTTCACAATTTTTCTTATCATAGACTTGAGCGTTCACTAAGGAAGCCTTCCCCGTCTGCAAGAAAGCCTCCATTATCTTCGATGCTTGGACACTATGGGCAATGCCTTCCATTTTGGAGACTCCGCACAGCGTACCACCCATAAATACCTTGGGCTCGGAAGTTGTAAACATCTCTGCATCCCAGCTGGCAAGGAGTCCAAAGGAATCTCCACCCTTACCTGTAGCAATATAAATAGCATCAAAGTCGGCGAGTTCTGTTAGCGATTTGATTTCCGTGCCATAGCGAAACTCAACATCCACAGCAGAAAATTGCAAAGCAATATCTTGGTCAAAATCAGCAAAACGCGGATGAGAACTAAGCCGTTCTCCATTGGGAAGCTTTCCGCCCCAACCGCTTTCTTTTTCAAACACCGTGACCGAATACTTTTTCTGTGCCAGATTAAGCGCACAGGCTAAGCCTGACACCCCCGCTCCAATTACAGCAACACGCTCAGACTTTGGCGGTATGGCAAAGAATTCAGGTTTGGTATTTTTAGCATACTTGATACAGGCTGCTTCCAAATCAAGCATTGCTAAAGCCTCGTCACCGAGCAAGGTGCGTTGGCAATGCTCTCGACAGGGTTCGTCACACAAAACACTGACTATCCCAGGAAAAATTACGGCATTGCGCAGCACTTTATAGGCCGGAACCCACCTTCCTCTACTCACCTTTTCCAGAAAGGAACGGATATCCAGGTGAAACGGACAGGCATAAGAACAAGATGCAGGCTCTCCATTGAAACACTTTTCCGTATACCGAGTGGCATCCTCAAGCTTCATATAGCATCATTCCTTTCCTGGAAAAATTCAGAATATCAACTATTCCTTATAATAAGCAAAGAAGCCAGGAGTCGGGAATCGGGAGCCGAGCCAGGAGTCAGGAGCCAGGAGTCAGGCTCATTGAGATCCTAACTCCTGGTCTGTCTCCTTGACAATCTTACTCTAAAAGCTTTTTCCTAAAGATTCTTCCTACTAGTTTTATCCTGACTTATAGCCGGTCCGTACCGGTTTAGATAGGATTGTTCTTAATCATTTCCATTTCTTCCTCGAAGTCTGTTCCAAGATAATACTTCGGAGGAGTAAGGTCTTCACCGCGTTGTTTGGCTTCTAAGGCCGCTTTAACTTTGTCCGGGGTTGCCGGCAAAGCGTAAATGCGAACACCGCAAGCGTCATTGATAGCATTGATCACGGCCATGTGACCGGAAGACTGGAAGCACTCGGAGCAGCCGCAGGAACCATGAGGTCCGGTTTCACGCGGATTATCCTCTAAGAGAATAACATTCATTTCATCCGGGATCATGTCAATGGTCGGGATACCACAACCCACCATATTGCCATGTTTATCTAAGGCCTGGTAATCTTCACTTAAAGCAAAACCGATGCTGTGAGACAAGCCGCCATAGGCTTGGCCTTCAACAGCCAGTCTGTTGCCGATAATACCGACGTCAGCCACACAAGTATAGCTTAAGACCTGGGTCTTGCCGGTGTTGACATCAACTTCAACCAGGCAAGTATTAACGCAATACATATAAGTCGGGTTCTTTTCACCTTCTCCGGTATTGGGATCAAGGCCCTTGGACAATCCGATGTTAAACTGGTCGAAGTGGCCAACATATTTAGTCGGGATGCCTTCCTTGACCATTTCATCATAGGTGCGGTAGGTGCCGTCAGGTTTGCGCATAGCATCCATAAGCTTATTAGCAGCATCGATGGTAGCATTACCACCGCTGTAGTGGGAACGGCTGGCAGCAGCTACACCGGTATCCGGACAGGTTTTACTGTCGTTCATGACAAGACGAACCTGATCCGCTTTGACACCAAGAGGTTCCAGTGCTTTCACGGCATGAGTGAGGGCACCGATATCGCCGCCTTGGCCTACATCCTGCCAGGTGCAGTAATGAGTAAAAGTTCCGTCTGGATTGAGTTCAAGGGCAACTTCGGCACAATCCACAAAGCCGAGGGTAATAATGAATCCACCCATGCTAATACCGACACCGAGATTACGTCCTTCTTTCTTACCGGCTTCGGCTTTCGCTTTATAATCATCATAGTAGGGTTTAATTGTTTCTAACAATTTGGGATAGACATAATCATGGTAAGGACGGCTATTAATGGTAAGGTCTCCAGGTCGAGCCGCGTTCTTATAACGGAATTCCCAAGGATCCATTCCCGCTTTTTCCGCCAACATATCAATTAAAGCCTCTGTAGCAGTATAAACTTGCGGAGCACCGAAACCACGATAAGCAGCATTGAAGGCCTGGTTAGAGGAGCCGCCGCGAGCCAGAGCTTTGAAATTAGGGATATTGTATCCGTGGAAACCGACAGAAACTAAGTTATTGAAAATCTTGCCGCCCATCACAGCGTAAGCGCCGTGGTCGAGACCAAGATCGTATTCCGCTGCAATAATCTTGCCGTCCTTGTCACAGGCAATCCGGCCATTGGTAAAGGTTGCGGAACGTTTACCGGTAGTATGGTTAAATTCATCGTATTTTAAGGTCATGGTGCAAGGCATTTCCAGATTCTGTACAGCAGTCATAACCAAGGCACTGGTATTGGGGCTGACAGAGTAACCGAAAGAACCGCCGACAGCATTCAAAATAATGCGGATTTTTTCTTTGGGAATACCACAGGCTCCGGCAATGTCGTCTCTGTTCTCTCCAATAGCCTGGGATTTACTCTGCAGGGTATACATACCATCAGCACCAATATACCCTTGAATGACTTCAGGTTCAATGGGAAGATGTGGTTCATGCTGGGAATGGAAACTTCCTTCTACTTTAATAGGAGCATTGTCAATAAGTTCCGCAGGATCTTCTCCTTTAAAGACAGGCTGTTCCATATACAGGTTAGGTGTGCCCTCGTGAAGCTGGATAGCGTTAGGCATAGCCGCTTCAGGCAGAGTCATATAAGCCGGGAGCACTTCTAAGTTCTGCTTAACTTTTTTAGCAGCTTCGCGAGCATGCTCTTCTGTATCAGCAGCAACCAGAGCGACTACTTCCCCGCGCCTATTGATCTTTTTATCCACAATAACCGGCCAGTCCGTTACCCCTTTTCCTTTATGGCGTGGAACAAAAGGCGGAACAAACAAGTTATTCGTACCTTTAACGTCTTTAGCGGTCATTACCTTATATACACCAGGCATTTTTTCCGCTTCAGAAATATCAATGCTAATAATATTAGCATGGTGAACTTCCGATAAAACAGGAACCAGATGAGCTGTTCCTTCGGGCATCTTGAGTTTGATATCATCACCATAATCGGCCAAGCCGCAAACTTTAGCCAAAGCAGAAGGTCTTGGATGTTTGGAGCCGTAAATATCTTTCTCGCCTGCAAAATCGTAAGTAATATCTTCTACGGTCGCTTCGCCGCGCATTACCTTAGCTGCAGCCATTACGGCATCAACAATCGGTTTATATCCGGTGCAGCGACAGATATTTCTATGTTTTCTGAACCATTCTCTAACCTCTTCCCGGGTAGGATTAGTGTTTTGATTCAGCAAAGCGTAGGCCGATACTATAAAGCCTGGTGAACAAAAGCCACACTGGACCCCGCCATAAGTAATAAAAGCTTGCTGCAGAGGATGGAGATGTTGAGGAGTACCAATACCGTCAATCGTCGTAATCTCACTGAATTCAGGAACATTCCTAATCTTCTTCGTACAGGCACGGACCACCTCACCGTTTAGAATTACGGAGCAAGCGCCGCAAACGCCCGTACCGCAGCCGATCTTGGTGCCCGTCAGGCCCATCCTGCGAATCACGACCGCAAGGTTGTCCTTGTCCGGTTCGCAGACCACAGGCCGCTGAACACCATTGATCGTTAGAATAATTCTGGATAGTTTTTTCAATGTGTTTCACCCTTTCCATAAATTATAAGGATACCAGTTAATTAAAATAAAATAATTAATACTAAATAATTAATATTAAATAATTAGTATTAAAAGATACCACTTCTGCAAAGCCAATATTTGGCTTAAATAAAAATAAAAGTAAAAAATCCTCTAAAAGTTGGTAAAAAAGGAAAAACTCTCCTCTAACCCAGAAACTAAATGGCCTAATCTAAAATCACCGTCATGACATAAAAAGGCCAAATATTTTTGGATTTGAAGAGAGGCTCGTCCACCACTCGTTTGTGATATATTTCTTTTATTATTTCATAATTATGCCTTAACTGTATTGTAAAATTTACATAAAGCTTTTGTCAAGTACTTTGAAGAAACAAAAAGCACCTGACTCTGCGTTTGTTGCGCTATTTTGTCGAATTATGATTGTTATTCGGAAAATAGCGGGGTGGAGAGATAGCGTTCACCGGTGTCGGGCAGAATTACGATTATCAGCTTTCCGGCATTCTCGGGTCGCTTGGCTAACTCAGTGGCTGCCCAAACAGCCGCTCCGGAGGAAATACCCACCAGTAACCCTTCTGTTTTGGAAAGCTCCCTGCCGGCGGCAAAGGCATCCTCGTTTTTCACAGGTATGATTTCATCATAGACCGTCGTGTTCAAAACCTTGGGGACAAAACCGGCCCCGATTCCCTGAATCATATGGGGACCTGCGACACCGCCGGAGAGCACAGGGGAAGCTTCCGGCTCCACACCGACCACTTTTATGTTGGGGTTTTTAGATTTCAAGTATTCGCCGGTACCCGTAATCGTGCCGCCGGTACCGATAGCGGAAACAAGAAAATCAATCTTTCCGTCAGTGTCCCCCCAAATCTCAGGACCTGTTGTTTTCCGGTGAATCTCGGGATTTGCCGGGTTATCGAACTGACCGGGGATAAAGGCCTTAGGAATTTCTTTGGCCAGCTCTTCCGCCTTAGCTATCGCTCCGGTCATGCCCTTGGCACCTTCTGTCAGCACAAGCTCCGCACCGTAGGCTTTCAGTAAATTTCTGCGTTCAATACTCATTGTCTCCGGCATGGTAAGTATGACCCGATATCCCCGTGCGGTAGCAACCGACGCCAGGCCAATGCCGGTATTGCCACTGGTCGGCTCAATAATGACAGACTCAGGGGAAAGCAGACCCTTTGCTTCAGCATCCTCAATCATGGCCAGCGCGACTCTGTCCTTCACGCTTCCTGCAGGGTTGAAATATTCCAGCTTGCCAATTATGGTGGCACCAAGGCCCTGCTTTTTTGCATAGTTTCCAAGCTCTAACAGCGGGGTTTTTCCAATCAGATCGGTGAGACTTTTATAAACCTTTGCCATGTTGTACCTCCTTAATACATGCATTATATTCCGGATGCAAGGATATTATCTACAATGTCACCAATTCAAATATTTTTAGTATGTAGCTTAGTATGTAAATATAATAACCTTTCATTCCACGCTTTGAGAAGTGTGCCTTTTTTGAACGAAAATTGACTTAGTTATGCTGCCGGCCCCTTATTGACATTCGGCCCCACCGGCCATATAATGCACATAAACATATAGGGATAGTAGGTTAATTATAACCAATAATTATTTAAATGTAAAACCCTTTAAGGAGCGCTGCTATGAAAAATATTGACACCCTTTGCGTCCACGGCGCAAGAGATGTCCACAACACCACAGGGGCCATCGCCACCCCAATTTATCAGTCGGCGACCTTTTTCCATCCGGGCCTGGAGCAAAGCACGGGTTTCGACTATTCACGCTTGCAAAACCCCACCCGTCAGGTTCTGGAAAAGACTGTCGCCACGCTGGAAAGCGGTCTGGACGCCATGGCCTTTTCATCCGGAATGGCGGCTATGAGTACCCTCATCGAGCTCTTTTCCCCCGGAGATCACCTGATTGCCTCAGGTGACTTGTACGGCGGTTCAGTCCGGCTGCTAAATTACGTGGCGAAGAAAAACGGCATTACGGTGGACTATTTGCACACAGGCGATATACATAGCCTGAAGCACAGTATCTGCTCGTCAACCAAAGCCATTTTCGTGGAAACGCCCAGCAATCCGATGATGCAGGTTACAGATATCGCAGCGGTATCCAAAATCACAAAAGACCGAGGCATCCTGCTAATTGTGGACAACACCTTTCTGACGCCCTGCTTCCAGCGGCCGCTGGAGCTGGGGGCCGATGTGGTTTTGCACAGCGGCACGAAATACCTGGGCGGCCACAACGACACACTGGCAGGTTTTCTGGTAATAAACAGCCAAGAGCTTAGTGAAAAGCTGCGCTTTCTCTATAAAACCATCGGGGCGTGCCTTGCTCCCTTTGATTGCTTTCTGATCGAGCGCGGCATCAAAACACTGGCTCTACGAATGCAACGCATCCAGGAAAGCGCCTTGAAAATCGCTGAATGGCTGAGCAGGCGAGAGTGGGTGTCCACTGTGCATTACGTAGGCCTGCCCTCACACCCGGACTATGAAATATCCTGCAGGCAGGCCAGCGGCTTTGGCGGCATGATTTCCTTCACGGTGGACAGCGCCGAAACCGCCCGGCGCATTCTCAGTGGTATGCGCACGATTTTTTATGCTGAAAGCTTGGGGGGCGTGGAGTCGCTGATCACTTATCCGATCCTGCAAACCCACGCCGATGTGCCGGAGGAGACCCGCACGGCCCTAGGCATCACCGATCGACTGCTGCGTCTGTCGGTGGGTATTGAAGCGGCGGAAGATTTAATAGCCGATCTGGAGGAGGCAATTAGATGAAGTACGATTTTGATACGGTCATTGACCGCCGGAACACCAATTCCCTCAAATACGATTTTACCCGGGAACGGGGCCTGCCGGAGGATGTTCTTCCCCTTTGGGTGGCGGACATGGACTTTCCCGCCCCGCCCGAGGTGCTGGCCGCTATGCAAAAGGCTGTGTCCCACGGCATTTTCGGATATTCCGAAGTAAAGGATGCCTATTACGAGGCCCTGACGAGCTGGTTTGCAGCGCGCTTTGGATACACCTTTACGGCCAGGGATGTGGTCAAGACGCCCGGCATTGTGTTTGCCCTGGCCGCTGCGGTTCGCGCCTTCACAAAGCCGGGAGACAGCGTGCTGATTCAGACGCCGGTCTATTATCCGTTTTACACGGTGATTTGCGACAACGGCCGCAAGCTGGTAACCAATCCACTGCGCTATGAGAGTGGTGCTTACAGCATGGATTTTGAGGATTTTGAACATAAAATCAAGAGTGAAAACGTAAAGCTCTTTATTCTGTGCAGTCCCCACAATCCTGTGGGGCGGGTCTGGACACGCCGGGAATTGGACACGCTGCACGCCATCTGCAAGAAATATAAGGTGCTGGTACTGTCCGATGAAATTCATTGTGACTTTGTCTATCCGGGACACAAACATACCACTTTCGGGCTCATTGACGAAAATGCTGTCATCGCTACCGCACCCAGCAAAACCTTTAATCTGGCGGGTCTCCAAGTGTCCAACATTATCGTCCCCAACAAGACTTTACGCCACGCCCTAAAAGAAGAAATCGCCAAAGGCGGCTACAATCAGCTGAACACTTTGGGACTTGTGGCCTGTCAAAGCGCTTATAGCCACGGCGGGATATGGCTGGAGCAGCTCAAGGAATATCTTGCCGAAAATATACGCCTCACCCGAATATTTTTGGCAGAGAGGCTGCCGAAGGTCCGCCTGGTGGACCCCCAGGGCACCTACCTCCTGTGGCTGGACTTCTCAAAATATGGGCTGAGTCAAAAGGAACTCGACAAACGAATAATCGAGGATGCCAAACTATGGCTAAGCAGCGGCACGACGTTTGGTAGCGAAGGTGAAGGCTTTCAGCGAATCAACATTGCCTGCCCAAAATTAACGCTGCAAAAAGCTCTGGAAAGGCTGGCCAAGGCCTTTTCCTGATGCTTGACTGCACATAGATTTACGGAGGAAAATATATGAGAATTTCAACGAAGGGGCGTTATGCGCTGCGTGTCTTAGTTGACCTGGCTGAACATCAGGCGGATGACTTTATTCCGCTCAAAGTAATCGCAACGCGGCAGAAAATTTCGGAAAAATATTTGGAGAGTATCCTGAAGGTCTTGGTACGAAATAAGGTTTTGACCGGCCGGCGGGGAAAGGGTGGCGGGTATCGCTTAACCAAACCCCCGGAACAATATACCGTCGGAAGTATTCTACGTTTGACGGAAGGAGATCTTGCGCCGGTAGCCTGCCTGGACCAAGGGGCCGACAATTGTCCGCGAACTGCCAATTGCCGGACACTGCCCATGTGGAGAAAACTTGATGGGCTTGTGAATAATTACCTTGACAGCATCACAATTGCCGACCTAATGGAATCGCCCTAGTCAGGTGGTGATTATTTATGAAATGGATGAAGAAAGAAGACAAAAACAGACATAAATTAAAAAGAGCCATGCAAGAACATGGCTCAAAAATTTTTATGTTAGGCATTTGTTGGGCATTGAACATTCTCTCTACCTTAGCAGATGCCCTTTTAATATCGCTGTAAACGTTGGTGCTCCCATAAGTCGCATTTTCTTAACGGCCGTTCAAGTCCTTCTTTTGATGAATGTTATGTATTTGGTGCGGAAGAAGGGACTTGCTCCGCAGCTTCGCTGCTATCACGCCGGGCCTAAAAATGCTCCCATAGGTCGCATTTTCTTAACGGCCGTTCAAGTCCTTCTTTTGATGAATGTTATGTATTTGGTGCGGAAGAAGGGACTTGCTCCGCAGCTTCGCTGCT
>JAAYOJ010000026.1 GCA_012520405.1 Peptococcaceae bacterium | reverse complement strand
GAAAGTTCATTGCAGAAGATATGACGGCCAAGCAGGTTCTGGAAAAACAAATTATGGAAGCAGTAACCTTTTATCCGGTTCTTATACGGGACGGTAAACCACTCATCAAAGGAGACGGTGGATGGGGAATCGGCCCACGCACTGGAATCGGCCAAAGAGCTGATGGTACAATTATCATGGTCGTGATCGACGGCCGCCAGCCAACCTGGAGCATTGGAGCAAAATTGAGTGATTTAATGGACGTGTTTATGAAATACCATGCTGTAATAGCTGTCAATCTCGATGGCGGTTCTTCTACAACTATGGTTTTTCGCGGAAAAATAATCAATAAAGTTTGCGGTTTTTTTGGAGAGCGATATATACCCACGGCTTTTGTCGTGATGCCTAAAGAATAGACAAAGGGCAAGAGGAGAGCATAGTGCAAAATCATACAAACCCTAAGCTTAAAAAAAGAATTTTATTATTGCGTACAATTGCCGTCTGGACCCTTATTTCATTGATTCTGCAGTTCGGCTTGTACTTTTTTCTTAATAATGCTGTAGCCAAAATTATGAAAGTTCCCCAATTTCCCGCCAGTCAACCGCCTGTCTACTATTTGGAAGCCGATTTGCCGGATAGTAACCCGGAAAATATCCAAATTTCCTATACAAAAGACTACCTGGCCTATATGGATGACGGTGTCTTCAAAGTGTTTAACTTGAGGCAGAATAAGCTGGTATTTTCTAAAGGTCCTGTCTCCACTGATGAAAAAGGTCTGGGAGTTCTAAACTATCAATGGCTCCCCGATCGTAATAGTCTTATATATTTCTTTGCCAAAAAAAATTCCAGTCCCTATTCAATTGTGCTTGTTCCCCGTTCCGAATCCTCCCCGGAAGAATTGGAAAGAGTTACGATTTACACCCCCCAACTAACTTACCTTTGTACTTTGGAACTTCCCAACAGTAACGAAGATATCTCCCCTATTGATCGTGAAAACATTACTATTTCCAACTTCCCCGCAGGAGGAAAAGTCGAGCAAATAGCTACTTCAACCTATACCAATTTAGTCTACGCGCTGATTGAAAGTAATTCTGCCCCAACTTTAATGGAAATTGATGTTATGTACAATGTGCGTTTTTTACAGCAAGCGGAGGAAACTATTCTGGATTTTACCGCTTCCGACCATCTGGGCACACTTTTTGTTCAAAATCAAAAAGCCGGAGATAAGTATATCTTGGCCGTTGAAGGTGAGAATCGCTCACCTATAGCTGCAAACAATAATTATATAATCTTAGGCAGCAGTTCCAACAATCTATATATTGGAGAAGTAATCCATAACCGATTAACCCAAATCTTTGTCTGCAATGACAGTCCTAAGCTTGATAAGGATGACAAATACAAACTTTCTTCCTTTTGGCAAGGTGAAATTCCTTTTACAGAAGGGCAAGTGGGAATAGATTCTCAAGGAAAAATAGTGATCTACGAAGCAAACCGGGCCTATATAATTACGGAAGATGGTTTAAAAACGAAAACTATCGAAGGAGATAATAACTTTTTATCTCCCGACGGAGCGGCGCTTATCAAGCTGACAAAGCGCCCAAACGGAACCGGGATACAAATAATACCGCTAAATTAGTTTGTCCTTGCTCAAGTGCATATTGAATATTTTAATAAAAGTCATAAAATATGAATATTTCTCCGTTTTAAGAAGATTATATTATTGAACCACTTTTTCTTGAATAAAGGAGGAAATAAACTTGAGCATTATCGGCTGGATTATATTAGGAGGTCTTGCCGGATGGGTGGCAAGCATGATAACTGGTAATGATGCCAGAATGGGTGTAGGTATGAATATTGTTGTAGGAATAATCGGTGCTTTCCTTGGTGGATGGGTGGTAAGTCTCTTTGGCGGTACAGGTATCAGTGGTTTTAATATTTGGAGTTTTGTAGTGGCCTTAGTAGGTTCCATAATTCTACTTCTCATTGTTAATGCCTTTGCCGGCAGAAAAAGATATGGCCCAAATACCTAAACAATCTAGAATTCAGAAAATATTTTTAATAGAAATTGATTAAAGTTTTTAAAATTAAAGGGAGTATCGCTAATTATTTTAGTATTAGCAATACTCCCTCTTCATTTCAGAAGATAAAAGTTTCTCAGGAAACAAAAATTTCGGCTGCCCGTTTTTTGACCTCGGTATAATCCTCGTCTATCCCGAGAAGAAGGTTCAGGACATGCCTTACTTTAAGTCCTGATTCAAGACGAGCGAAATTCAACACACAACTCATACAATAACTCGCTAGAATTTGCGCCCCACTGTTCTCAGCTTCCGTCAATCTGTCCCTTACCAGTTTATCCGCCAAATCCGGCCGAAAATGAGAAAGCTGGCCGCCGCTGCCACAACAAGGAGAATGCTGAAGAATATTAGACATTTCTACTATTTTATAACCCCTATTCTGAAGAGCGTTGCGGGTCTGACGAGCAAACTTCCCTTCCATTCTATCAGGGCAGGAATCGTGGACTGTGCAGGGAGGCAAATCAGTTTGCGAACCTAAAGAAAAATCTAAAGCCTCATACACAGTAAGTATCTTAACACCCAAAGGCTGAAGCCTGGCTTTGAGCTCATAATAGCAATTGGGGCAAGCAGCAATTAGGCTTTTGATTCCCCTATCGGTAATTTTTTCAACCAGAGAATTTGTAAATTTACCCGCCCTATCGTTTAAACCCATTTGATATAAGGGCAGCCCGCAACAATCGGTTAATATTCCGCCACAACCCTGCTTAAGGCGTAGACGGTTATAAATCTCTCTAGTTATGGCCGGAGAATAAGTCATTAAGGTACAACCCGGGAAAAAGTAGCTAGTTGAACCTTTATCACTTTCTAAATTACTGTAGTCAATGCCATAGTATTGACGGTAATAATTCATAACATTATCTTCACAATCCGGCATAAAATAATTAAACTCTTCCGGCTCGAGCTCCTGCTTTTGCATAGTTTCTACTCTTCTTTCCTGAAACATGCCCATGGGATTTAAACCGAGCGGACATAGGGCTTGGCATTTGGCACATAACGAACAGGAGTAAGCATCCTCCTTGCTAATTCCTCTGGCGGCCATCTCAGCAGGAGAAGTGTATTCTGCTAAAAATGCGCACCCGTTGGAACACAAGCCGCATTGGCTGCATTCGTCTTTAATTCTGGCCCTTTCAGTTTGGACTTTATTAGCTGTATTGTCGCTGGCCATTCTCTGATTCCTCCATATTATTAACTACAAATCCTGAAAATCTAATTACATTTCTAATTACTTAGTTTAAAATCCTTCACATTGATCAAATCCCTGTGTTCATGACAAACTGCTCCAGTTGACTTCAGTATGAACCTAAATTGTAATTTGGCTGCCGGTCGCCAAATATTGAATTTGGTTACCCATAACTCTTCTCAAAACATTATAAGATTCAATTCCGGTACAATGGCAGGTATAATACTGAGCTTTAGTTTCCTGTAGGCGCAGGCCAATTCTGTTCACCAGCAGGGGATCCTCAGCTAAGCGAGTAGAAATGCTGTACAAGTGAAAACCACCGATAACATGGGTTAGTGAGGCTTGTTCTCCATTGATATGCTTAGTCAGATTCATGTTCACATGATCTACGATATTAACAATTCCCTTATGAGCACAACCGGCTACCAGCAATAGCTTGTTGTCTTCTTTGATTAATAGGTTTTGTTCATGGGCAAAATCATCGGCAATAAAATCTGTGCCGACTGCTTTAAAAAGTTGCTTATTAGCTGATAAGCCCTGCCCGCTATCGGTGACGTTGGAGAACAGGCAAAGTTGTTCGTCTATATTCATTTGGTCCCCCACAAATATAAAACGGTTGTTAGGGAGGATTGTGGCCTCAAGTCCTATATCTTTCTTTTTGCCATTTTCAAAAGCATAATGTTTGGCAAAGGCCTGCCGGTGGACATAAATCTTAGCCTTAGTATTAATATTTAAAAAAGCCTTAAGTCCGCCCCCGTGGTCGTAATGACCATGCGAAATTATCGCTAAATCTACCTCCGTAAGATCAACATTCAATTTCTTGGCATTTTCTACAAACAGCGGACTAGCCCCCATATCAAACAAGATCTTATGTTTACGGGTTTCGATATAAAGGCTCAAGCCATGTTCAGCCTGAAACTCCCCGGATACTGCCGTGTTTTCAGCTAGGGTTTTTACGATCATCATAATTCTCCTCCGGATTTATTCCCCACCTATGCCGGCGACAGCCTCCGCAGCGACAGGTTTTTTCCAACCCATCACAAAGTTTGTAACTACCGCCCTCAATTCTTATGAGCCTTCCATGAACCAGAAACTCGGCCAATTTTCGGCGAGCATCAGTGTAGATACGCTGCACCGTCGTACGGGCTATATTCATTTGTTCCGCACATTCCTCCTGGGTAAAACCTTGCAAGTCAATAAGGCGTATAGTTTCGTACTCATCAACCGACATAATAACAATCTCACTTTGGCCGGCAGAAGAGTTAAGGGGCCCGTAAACATTGTTTTTTGGCAAACAGCACACTCTTCTTCTTTTTCTTGGCCTGGACATAAAATATCTACCCTCTTTTGAAATGCTTATATTATCAATTTGATTATACCCTGTTTATGACATATGTCAATAAAAGCGAAGAGAGATAGCTTGACCCTTAGGGAGACCATCCATTAAAGAAATCATCCCAGAAATCATCAAATCTATCGAACCTGCCCCTGTCTTTTCTTTTATCCTTCCTATCTTTCCTATCTTTTTTGTCCCTCTTGTCTTTATTCCTGTTATTTTTGTCATCATCTTCCTCCCAGATTGAAGGATCGGTGAAATATTTATATCCAGAAGGAACGTCAAATGTAGTTACCGGGGTATTGGCTAAAGCCCTTGATAGGATTTCTCTGAATACCACAGCAGGTCCTGATCCTCCGGAAATCGTCAGATAATGATCCCTATCCGTTTTATCGTATCCCATCCAAACCGCGGCAGTTAATTCAGGGGTATAACCGGCGAACCATACATCCTTTACTCCTTTGTTAATGCCGGCAAATTCCTCCAGAGGAGGAAGCTCAACCGAACCTGTTTTTCCTGCTGTAGGGCGTCCAACATAGGCATTCTTGCCGGTTCCATTCTCAACGGCATTTTTTAATAATAAAGTCATAGTATAGGCGGAATGGGGATCGGTGACTGTCACTGTTTGGGGTTCCGCCAGAGCAACTTTTTGGCCATTTGCAGTAGTAATCTTACTTATAGCATGGGCTTCATGCATTAGGCCAAGATTGGCAAAACTGCTATAAGCCTGTGCCATTTGCAGCGGCGATACCCCTTCCGTAAGAGCACCAAGAGCCAAGCTTAAATTATAATCATCTTTCGTCAGTGGAATCCCTGCCCTCTGTACAAAATTCACACCGGAATCTATGCCGATTTCATTTAATAGCCAGACTGCAGGAATGTTCCAGGAGTTCCGAATGGCTTCTTGTAAGGTTACATAACCCCGAGTTTGATAATCCCAATTTCTTGGCTGATAACCATCTATGTTAAGTTCTCCGTCATAAAGTGTTGAATAAGGATTATATCCTTGTTCCAAAGCAGGTCCATAAACAGATAAGGGTTTAAGTACCGAACCGGGTTGGCGTTTTAATTGAGTAGCGTGGTTGAATTGCCGAAATAAACTTTTTCCCCGATAGCCTACAAGCCCTCGAATTCCACCGGTATGCTGGTCAATAATTGCAATACCGCTTTGCACCATCTGGTCACTTACACTGGGTGGAAAAAAGCTATCGTCCTTATATACATCTTCAGCTGCCTGCTGTACACTTTGATCCATTTGGGTATAGATTTGCAACCCACTACTTAGAATTTGATCTTGGGTATAACCATAGCGAGCAATGGCTTCTTCAATAACATAATCCACATAAGGAGCATACTTACCGGAAAGTTCCTCCTCCGGCCCTTTGCCTAGGGTAAGTGGCTTAGCCTTGGCATTTAGGTATTCCTCTTCGCTGATATATTCCTGTTCTCTCATTAAAGAGAGCACTGTATCCCGCCGTGCTATAGCTTTTTCTTGACTATTCAACGGTGAGTATATGCTGGGAGCTTTCAGAAGGCCGGCTAGGATTGCTGATTCATCCAAGCTTAGATCTTGAACATTTTTGCCGAAATAAAACCTAGCAGCATTCTGGATTCCCCAACGTCCTTCTCCGAAGTATATATGGTTCAGATAAGCTTCAAGTATTTCGTCTTTACTTAAAGTTAATTCAATCTTCAAGGCATAACCGGCTTCTTTTAGTTTGCGCTCCAAGGTTTTATCGGCATACAAAAACATATTTTTAGCCAGTTGTTGGGTTATGGTACTTCCTCCTTCTGAAAAATCACCGGATTTTAAGTCTCGAACTAAAGCACGCAGAATAGACCAAACATCCACACCCCGATGTTCATAGAAACGACGATCTTCTACAGCAATGATTGCCTGGCGAGTATGAAGCGGTACTTCATTGATTGATATAGGTTCTATTTTAGAAGAAGAAAGTTGGGATACTTTGTTTCCGTCTTTATCATAAATGACGGTTGGTTGGACAAGCGGATTTTCCAGTTCACTTACGTCCAAGGAAGCAATCCATAAACCAGCTGCTAAAGCTAGTAATAAAAAACTGATTAAGATAAATAGCGCCAAAGCAACCCAAAATTTTGGTCTTTTATAAAACATAGCTACCTCCATCTACACCGTGCAAATTAAAAAAACCGTCTAGCTTAGACGGATAGCCCTAGAACATAAATATGCCAATACCACAAAATAAATTAGGGTCTAATAATAATTTACTTTATTATTCGTTCTGATTATTGAAATTCCCTGCTTTGCTTACCTGGTAATTATAACCAATATCAAGTTGCACATATTGCACTATTATTTAATATTTTAAAAATTTGGAAATAATAGTATAATTCCTTAAACACCCTCTTGAAAATAATCTATTGGAAAAACACTCGACTAGGAAATTAACCTAGAAGAAATAATTGCCAGAAAGGATTGGAAGATATGTCTAATCAAAAGCATCTCTGTCACCATTGCAGTAGTACAGACCATAAGTGTAATGGCCATCACGGCCATAGAATTAGCCCGGAAGAATATCTGGATAAAATTGAACAAGCTGTCAAAAAAATTCCCCAAAAAAGAACCCGGGAAAGAGTGGATAGATTGATTCTATTGACTTCCGGAATAGCCGCCGAAGCCGCCGAGCATAAAGACTTTACAATGCTTAAAATCGTGGAAGTTTATTTAACCCTACGATTAGCCGAAGAGCTGCGTTATTCAATAGACCCCGGAGAAGCGGAATTACTATTTAGAAATATTGCCAAAACAGTCGGATCCGTTCTTACCGCTAAATATGGTTTAGAAGGATTGACCAAGATTGAATTCGTCAATAATCAAGGACCTGGATCCGCTTCCTTGATTTTTGTTACTTGTTATGGAATTGGTAAGGTATTAGCCGATTATTTTACTTTGCAATCCCGAGGTTTAGAACTGGCTGAACCAGCAGCAAAAGAAAAATTTAAGACGGCAAAAGCTGAAGCTTTCCGTCTTATCTAAACCCTAATTTTGGGAGTAACCTTCCCAACTAACAATCTCGTCAATATTTTTCCGATTCTTTGCCGGTGGGGTTTCCTCCAGCGGATAGCCCATAGGAAGCAAGGCTACCGGCTCCAAATGTTCCGGCAAACTTAGAATTTCATGACATTTAGCTGCCTCAAAAGCACATACCCAACAACTGCCAATACCTAGATCCGCTGCAGCAAGTGTGATATGGTCAATAGCGATGGCCAGATCGATATCACAATGGTCTTTGCCGTCTTTTCTCTTCCAAGACTTGGAATGATCACCGCAAGCAACAATAATTACCGGTGCCTTGGCAAGCCATTTTGCCGGATAGACCTCCGCAATCTGTTCTATCAACTTTTTCTCCGTTAGCACGATAAAATGCCAGGGTTGATAATTAACAGCAGAAGGTGCAATTCTTGCCGCCTCTAATATTTGGAGAATTTTTTCTTTTTCAATATCCAGATCTTTATACTTTCTAACAGAATATCTTTTCCTTGCTATTTCAATAAATGCCATTTCCATCCCTCCTTTATAATTATTCTCCAATATTATGATACTATAAAAATTATTTATTGCGGAAAATAAGGGCATTTTTCATGGATGCAATCCTTGTTCCGATTATATTGGCTGCATTGATAGTCAATGTCAGGCACATTAGCAAAATACTCGGTATTGCTCATAAAGGTTTTAATCGAGGTAACAGCTTCTCTCTTACAGCATCTAGGTCCTCCATGCTTACTAATAGCCAACAGGGCAAGCCCGGTGATCATGTTGGCTGAAGCCCGCTTCTCAACCCCCATTGGCGTTACTCCTTCCAATATCGATAGAGCAATTCCGGTTCCGACACAGGCTCCGCATGTTCCATAATAACCACAGCCGCCGCCTTTAATATAGGTACCCCGAGCAATGCTTTCTATAATTTTATTGCAGTCCTTTTGTCCTGTTAAATTCTGATAAGCAGCTACCAGCACAGCAGGTACAATACTATGATATTCCGGGCCATGCATATTCAAACCGGGGAGTTCAAAAACCTGTGAGATGAGCCGGAGGGGATTTTTTTCTTTACTGGCCATTAGGAAACTCTCTAATTTTTGAAATATATCTGCGCCGTGACATAGGTCGCAAATATAATGACCGGCACTGCAGCTTACATTAGCAGTAAATTGCTTACCGCAAATAAGGCAGGTATATTCCGAACGGTCAGTGAAATAAACAAGTTCACGTCCACAAATCAGACATCCTTCTGTTTTAGGAACATTTCCAGCCGCTGAGGGCTTGCCGGCAATTTGCTTAATTTTATTTTTTACATATTGCTTAGTACTGCTTAAATCAGTTGAACCGGCCTGTCCCAGCTGTCGGTAAAGGGTCTGCCCTTCTGTACTGCTTAGGTTGTAGGCACAAAAAGGAATTATCTTACCTGCGGGACTTAAGACATGCAAGCTACACTCTTTAAGCCTCTCCAGATCTATGTTCCAACAATCCTGAAAAGCCATCCCGGTAAGGGAAAAGCCGTGAGATTTAATACGATTTAAAAAATAATCCAGATCATCGGATGGTCTGTTTTTTTCACAACATTCCACACCGCTGTCTGTTCTCACCCAGCGACGAGCAACAAAATTCCTATTCTTTTTCACCGCTGTGGAAAAAGACGGAGTTAGATTCGGTTGGCAACAGCAGCTTTCAGGGTCACTATTAGGGGTTAGAGCCTGAATACTGCCGTCCGAGAGCAAAATAAAATCGCCGTGAAAACCGCAACGAGCATGATCACAGCCCGAAGGTGCAAAATCTTCTACTTTAAAAATCCCCTTTGTCTGTTCGACAATGCCTCTTATTATTTCCGGCAGGGTAATTCTTTGCTCATCCAAAGGGGCTGCTGGATACCTCCCAAAATAACTCACCGGCTGAAAATGTATACCTCTGACGTCGGGAATCCTAGACAGGCCATAGCTTACAATCTCGCCAATATTATCGTCGTTAACTCCGGGTACAATTGTCGGCACCAAAACAACACCCAATCGGTTGTCACCGCAGTTGCGGATAGCCTTTTCTTTAACGGCTAAAAGATTGCGACCTCTGAGCCGCTGATAGATCTCGTCCTTAGTGCCGTCAAACTGCATAAAAACCGAGGATAGACCGGCATCTTTAAGCTCACGCCCATATTGCGGATCCTCCCCGAGTTTAATTCCGTTGGTATTTAATTGAATATATGAAAAGCCCATTTGTTTTGCTAGGCTGATAATTTCCGGTAAATCATTACGCACTGTGGGTTCTCCGCCGGATAAATGAATAAAGGGTTTTCCAAGGTCGGCCAGAAGTTCCAGCCACTCTTTTATTTGCTCCAATGAGGGATCATTATACTTTTCACCGCTGCTGGCAAAACAGTAGTGGCAATTAAGATTACAGCGTTCGGTTACTTCCAAAAGCACACAACAGGTTTGCTGTCTGTGTTCTGCACACAAACCGCAATCATAAGGACAGCCTTTTTCCACCTCTGTCAGACAGATTTCGGGGTGAGAGAATGCTTTTTCTTTTTTCCAGGAGCTATAAGCAAGTTGCCCGCTGCCGCGCCAGATAATAGTGGAAAATTTTCCATGGTCTGCACATGTTTTATGCATGTAAACATTACCGTCAACAAGCACATGCTCCGCCGGTATTTTTTTTAGGCATTTTGGACATACACTTTCGGTTATTCGCAATACATTTGCAGTATGGTTATTCATTAGTCCTCCAAAAACATAGAAATTATTAGCGATACCGGTGCGCCTAATCATCCCCGGATGGTAGGATATGGTCCATGTTGACCGGAATTAAACGCAAAGCATGCGTGGGGCAAGTAGCGACACACGGGGGGACATAACAATATTTATCCTTTTCTTGTTGATAGCCAACCAAATCATTATGGCAAAGGTCGCATTTTTGCATTTTCTGATCCGACCCGAATTGCGGAATTCCATAAGGACAGGCCTGCAAGCACAGCCGGCAACCTATACAGTTATCTCGGTTAACTACCACTGCGCCGGTTAACTCTTCTTTTGTAATTGCCTCTGTTGGACAGGCTAGCATACACTCCGGCTCTTCGCAATGCTTACAGGCTGTGGAACTGAAAATGCTTTTAACATCAGGATAAATTCCCTGCCAGCCGGTATCTACTTTTCTCCATTTAAGGCCCAACTCCACCTGGCGCCAGCTTTTACATGCTACCTCACATCCATGGCAGCCGATGCAAGCTTCAGGTTTAAATAAAATACAAAGTCCGGCCATTCACATCCCACTTTCAAAAGTATATATTTCATTAGTCAATTCATGGCTTTTAAAGTTTTTTTACTTCCACCAGAGTTTGGCTACTCATGGCCGTAATTAGCGGATCATAAGCTTTCTGGGGATCCACGCTGTACATATTGTTCACATTGGCCCCTCCTTGAAGCAGAGGGAAATCCGGCAGTCCCAATTCCTGGCACCCTTGCCACCAACCATGGAGAATCATAACTGTATCCGGCCTAATTCCCGGATAGAGTTCTGCTTTTACTTTCATATAGCCATGAGGAGACTTAACTATAACCCAGTCCCCGTCTTTAATTTCTCGGGACGCTGCAGTTTGAGGATGAATATGAATAACGGGGTAAGGCTGAAGTTCCCTGAGGTAAGGAATATTGCGCTGCCAAGACGCTGTAAAATTTTTGGAAGTGTGATAATCAGATAAGATAAGAGGATACTCTTTAGCCAGATGAGGAGTACCGGTTAAACTTTCAGGCGGTTCGCGCCATTCGGGCAGCGGAGTAAATCCCGCTTCTTTAAAGGAGGTATTATATATTTCAACCTTGCCGTGAGCTAAATAGGGTGCTTGATTAAGCCTTGGACTTTTGCGGGCGAAGACTTGGCTATAATTCTCGTAGGTTCTGGGCAGTGGTTTCTCATAGTTCAAACCAAAAGCATATGTTTTTAGTTCCTCATAGGTTAGATTTAAAGGCTGTAGCTGATCATCTAAACATTGTTTTATACTCCCGTTCCAGAAATCAGCGCCGTATCCCATTTTTACGGCCAGCTCCAGGAAAAACTCGTAAATGGACTTATAATCTCCCAGAGGTTCAATTACTTTGTGACGCGCCCTAATCAGACCGCCAAAGGCTTCAAAGGGATGGTCTGATTCATAAGGAGTGGTAACAGGAAGAACAATATCGGCATAGTTCATATCAGCAGTTCTGGTAACATCAATTACAACATAAAAATCAAGCTTTTTCAGGGCTTCAATAACCTTTGACGAACCCCGGGTACTTACTGCCGGCTGAGTTCCCGGAGCAATTATGGTTCTTGGGGCATACGGAGATTCGGTAAGCACACTCTCCAAAACTCGGTAATAAGCAGAATTATAGCCCTCAATAAAAGGTTGAAACTCCAGTGGAAACTCAGGTCCAAGCAGCTTTTTACCTAATTCCGGAGTCAAACGCTCCCGCAGGGTAATGTCTTTGGGTTGAGGCTGGCCAGGGCTGGCGACATTAAAAATATTCCCGCCTGGACGATCCAGATGCCCGGTTATAGCGATGAGAATAGCGATGGCCCGGATAGCGTCATTGGCCGATGGAGCATGTTCCACTCCGTTCCCTAAGTCAATGCAAGCCCGTCTGGTTGTAGCGTAGAGACGGGCTATTTGGCAGATCAGTTCGGCAGGAACACCGGTTATTTCTTGAGCCCATTGCGGAGAATACTTTTGGATGTGTTCTTGCAATTGCTCATAACCATAACACCATTTGGCGACGAATTCATGATCTATTAAATTCTCCGTGACAACAACATAAAGCATAGCCAAGGCCAAAGCAGCGTCCGTCCCGGGTCTTATGGGAACCCAGATATCTGCTTTCGCCACATCGGGTTCAACCGATGGTTTAATAGCTATAATTTTAGCTCCTCTGCTTTTAGCCTGGAGTAAAGCTTTAGGAGCCCGCATAGCCGGTCCGGAAAAAACAGGCTGCCTTGCCCAGTAAATAATAAGATCGCTTTGGTCTATCTGGGCTTCGGGCTTATCGCCCAGAGTGTACATAAAGGAAAAAGCTCTCTGCAGAGCACAAATCCCGCTATGCCCATAGTTGGGACTGCCATGAACGGTAAGAAAGCGTTTTAAATAAGCATTATAGGTTCTCATCGCCGGGGCCAAAATAGCTAAGGACTCAGGACCATATTGTTCTTTTTGACTCCTTAAGGTCTCGGCAATGGTATGGACAGCTTCCTCCCAGGATATCCTCTTAAATTTCCCCTCGCCCTTGGCTCCAATTCTTCGCAAGGGATATTTCAACCTGTCAGGAGAATAAACCCACTGAGGTGCAGCTTGGCCTTTGGCACAAATCGCTCCTCGATTCACCGGACATTCCCGCATACCGGCAACTCTAGTCAGCCTTCCTTCTTGAACAAAGGCATAAATACCACACCCCCGGGGTGTAGGTCCACACATAGCACAGATAGAAGCTATAACCTTTTCGCCTTTTTGGGAGGCTAAAGCCAATGCTTGCTCCCGGCTTAGACCGAGATTCCCGTTTTTGAGCAAGTCCCCATTATTCATTATCTTTCGCCCCAAACAACTATAATTTCCTCAATAACTACCCCTATGACAATTCTTATATGGTTATATATAGTTTTATAACGTTATATAACACTATATAAGGGATGTACTGAAATATCTTTCTACTCTGTCCGCCAAAATGGTGGCAATATTATGGTCTTCCCCATATTTTTTAGCCATTTGTAGAGAAGCCCACACGTTGGCCCCGGATGAAGTTCCTACCAAAATACCCTGCACTTTGGCAAGTTTCCTCGCTGTTGTAATGGCGTCATCATCGGTTACCTCCACCACTTCATCCACCAGAGAAACATCTAACACTTTGGGAATAAACCCGTCTCCTATGCCCTGGATTTTATGTAAACCGGGCTCATGTCCTAAAAGAGCAGATACATTCTTAGGTTCCACAGCAATGACCTTACAGTTAGGGTTGCGTTCCTTTAAATATTTGCCAATCCCACCCAGCGTTCCTCCGCTACCAAGTCCGGAGACAAAAATATCTACTTTACCCTGCATTTGTTCCCAAATCTCTACGGCAGTTGTTAAATAATGAATCTGGGGATTATCCGGATTTTCAAATTGCTGAGGAACAAAAATATTAGGATCCTTCGCCTGTTGCCTTTCCACTTCCTGCACAGCACCGCCTATGCTATCTTCCGCTTTAGTTAAGATCAGTTCCGCGCCCAGAGCGGCTATTATCTTTTTTCTTTCTTCGCTCATATTTTCCGGCATAACAATAACTACCCGGTATCCCTTTTGCACTCCGGCCAAGGCTAAACCAATACCGGTATTTCCGGAAGTGGGTTCCATAATGGTCATACCCGGTTTTAAAACACCTTTTTTTTCGGCTTGTTCCAGCATATATTTAGCTACTCTGTCCTTGATACTGCCCCCTGGATTTAAATACTCCGCTTTAGCGAAAATATTCATCCCAGTAAGTTTCTTCAGACTAACCATAGGCGTATTACCAATCATATCCAATACATTTTCAGTAATCATTCTATCGCTCCCGTTTCTTCATTATTTAATATTAATTTGTTAAAAATATTACATAATATTTTATTATTTATTTTTAACATATTCCCATATAAATTTATAATAATAGTAATACAAAGTTTGAGTCAAGTAATAATACTTTGACGTTGAATATGTTATATCCTTCGGGAAAATTGTCGATAAAAGAGACTGTTACCAAACAAAGTGATTATTTGTTAGTAACAGTCCTTAATGATTAAATATATTGATGTTTAAATTTTTATTGTTTTAATATTCTGTTGTTCTTATAGTTTTGCGCTCTGGGCACTATCCAGGGTTTTTTTGGAAGGTTTGAGCGGAGTCTTCATATTCTCGCTCCTGCGGCTAGTATAGACATTGAGCGCTATGGCACCGATGATAATCACGCCCTGGACAAACTTTTGGTAATCCGAAGGGACACCAAGCAAAATCAGGGCATTATTGATAATCCCAACCAGCAAGGCACCGAAGATAGCTCCCGGTATCCCGCCTTCACCGCCTGCCAAATTGATACCGCCAACAATAATAGCCGTTAAAACACTACCGATAGCATTGGAAGCAGTGGCTGCCCCGGCCATCATATTCATAGAGACAAGAATCATGCCTCCGAAAAAGGCGGAAACGCTGCAGAATATATAGGCTATAATAGTGTTAATTTTAGTTTTAATACCAACAAGCCCGGAAGCAACGGGATTCCCGCCAATGCAATAGAGACTTCGGCCATAGGTAGTGCAACCTAAAACAAAGGCGCTTATGGCCGTGTAAATCAAGAAAATAATAATGGGTAAGGGAATACCTAAAGGCCTGGCATTACCTAACATATAGAATACCCCAAAGTCCGAATGGTATATATAAGCTCCGTTGGTAACTACCAGTACAGCGCCCAACAGAACATATTGAGTTGCCAGGGTAACCACAAACGCAGGCAAGCCAAATATCGTACACATTACCCCATGTATCAGCCCGACTAGTATAGCTACGACAATAGCAACTACAAAGCCTGTGATAAAGCCTTCTACGGTATAGCCGCTCCCTTTGGCAAATATGGACAAAATACTGCCGCCCAGGGCCGCCGCAGAAGCAATGGAGAGGTCGATACCGCCAATAATAACCACAAATAACATGCCACAAACCATGATTCCGTAGATGGCTATAGCCAACAAGATACTAGATACATTGTCTAGGCTAAAAAACTTTGGTTGGAACAAAATCATAACTAAGATAACTATAATCAGAAGGCTCACTCTTTGTCCCCATGGACTACCAAAAAACTTAGTTACTTTGTTACTCACAGTGCTTTTCCCTCCTCCGTGTGTACTCCTGAAGCGGCAAGCAGGACAGCAGTCTGAGTAACATTTTCATGGGTAAACTCTTCAAAAAATCTGCCGTCGTGCATGACTAGAATACGGTCAGCTACATGGGTCAATTCTCCCAGATCAGAGGAGACCATGATAATTATTGTCCCTTTTTTGGAAAGTTCCTCTAAGAACTGATATAATTCTCCTTTGACTCCGACATCAATACCGGCTGTCGGCTCATCAAGGAGCAGCACCTTTAGATCACGGGTCAACCATCTGCCTAAAATAACTTTTTGCTGGTTACCACCGGAAAGGTTACCAACAGGCATGTTTCTGAGGGGCGGACGAATATCGTAATCTTTTATGGCCTTTTTAGTCAGCTCAATCTCCTTTTTCCTGCTTACTACCCCGAATTTAGCCAGTTTGTCGTAACTGGCAATTGTAACATTTTTCTCTATAGAGAGTACAGGAAAGAAACCTTGACTACGCCTGTCTTCCGGTACAAGACTAAAGCCATTGCGAATATTTTTAGAGATTGATTTCTTTACCGGTTTTCCGTTCAAGGTAATTGTGCCTTTGCTTTGCTTTTCAGCACCGTAAATACAGCGGATAAGTTCTGTCCTGCCAGAACCGACAAGACCTCCGATTCCTAAAATTTCACCGCCGTAAGCCTTGAAACTGACATCTTTTAAGATATTTTTATAAGCGAGATTTTTCACTTCTAAGACATTGTCGTTAAATATTTTCTTACCTGAGGTGTCTTTAATCTGTTTTACTTCTCTGCCGATCATCATCCGCATAACCTTAGCCGGGGTTATCTCCTCTTTAGTCAAAACACCGACGTTTTCTCCGTCACGCATTACGGTTAGACGGTCAGACAATCTGTATACTTCTTCCAGCCTGTGAGAAATGTAGAGAATACTTGTTCCCTTATCACGGAGGCCGCTAATTGTCTCAAAAAGCTTTTCTGATTCCGCCGCAGACAAAGCCGAAGTTGGTTCGTCCATAATAATAAGCTTGGCTTCCATGGATAGGGCTTTGAGGATCTCTACTAACTGGCGTTTCGCCATCCCAAAAGATTGCACAATTGCGTCAGGGTTAATATCAAATTCATATTTTTCAATGAGTTCCTTAACCCTGCGACGCATTTCTTTTTTGTCCAGAATTCCACGATGTCTAATTTCCTGTCCGAGAAAAATATTATCAACTACCGTGAGAGCCGGGATAAGGCTTAGTTCCTGGTAGATAACGGAGATACCGAAATTGCGCGCATCCTGGCGGGAATTGATTTCCACAGGTTTACCTTCTATAAAAATTTCACCACTGTCTTTGGTATATACTCCCGTAATGATTTTAATTAAAGTGGATTTGCCTGCCCCATTTTCACCCATGAGGGCATGTACTTCGCCTTTGTTAATACTTAAACCAACATCTTTTAGGACAGGGACACCAGAAAATTGTTTGTTAATACCGATTGCTTGTAATAAAAGATTGTTTTCCACAAACAAGCCCTCCCTTCTTTAAGTACTCGAACCAGTGGAAGCAGCGCTTAAACGTCTTTCAGTAAACTTGTTGAACTGGGCATCGAATGAAGTGGCTAACAAGATAATCCCGCCTTGCAGGATATACTGATATGCCGTCGGAATCCCATATTTATAAAGTCCGTTCATTATAAGAGTTAGGAAAAGAGCACCGACAAAAGCCCCCAAGGCATCTCCTTGCCCGCCTCCTAATACCACACCACCAACTACACAAGCAGCAATTGCCTGGAATTCCATTCCGGTACCGGTAGCAAGCGATACAGCCCCTTGATAAGCCAGGGTAAAGGTGGCGGCCAGGCCGCAGAAAAAGCCGCAAATAATGAACCCGCTAGCTTTTATCATGGCATTGTTCACACCCGACATCTGAGCGGATTTAGCGTTAGATCCTTGGGCATAGGTATGAAGCCCGAATCTTGTCTTATAAAGAATTATCATCAATACAATCATTAAAACAATCCAAGTTAAGGTCATAATATGGATGCCAAAAATTTTATCCCCCAAAAGTAAAAAACCCTTGTTCTTTACAGCTTGAGTTACCAGCCGCCCGTTTTCCCTATACGCTACTATAAGGGCCAGGCCAGTATACACAAAACCACTAGCAAGGGTTGCAACAAATTCGGTTAGATGCAATTTGTTATTAATTAAGGCGTTTATGGCACCGCATACCATACCGGTTAAGATACCGGCAAGTATAACAAATATGGCCGGAACATCATTAGTAGCAGCTAATCTTGAACAGACAACAGCAGACAAACAAACAATACCGCCTGCGGAAAGATCAATACCGCCGCCGATAATGACAAAGGCCATACCCAAGGCAATAAGTCCAACATACGATGATTCTCGAAGCAACAGAATAATATTTCTCGAATTAAAGAAAGATTCTGTTGTAGCTGCGAATATTATTGCCAAAATAACGAGAAGTCCTACTGATATAAGCTTTCTAACATTTCTACTGCTCATATTTCATTAACCTCCATTTAGTTGGAGCTTGCACTCCGCTATTTGGAGCTTACACTCCGCCGGATAGGGACGACAAAGGTATACATCCCAGTGCACTTGCTTAAACTTTCAGAACATATTTCGCACCTTGTGCTTAGTTTCTTAAGCATAACAACTCATTTTCTAATTAATTCTTCGATTCATTTCTCTATTTTGTTATTTCTACCTTTATTCCCTACTCTCTTTATTCTCCTTTCTTTCTACTTTTTGTTTTTTTGTTTTTCTTTTTGTTTTTCTTTTTCTCTACTTTCCTTTTGTTTCTTTCTCTACACTTTCCCTACTTTCTTTTTGTTTCTTTTCTTACACTTTCCCTACTTTCTGTTTATATATTTGTGTAAATTACACATTAATTGACCAGCTGGTATCGCAATAAAAATATATGTATAACAGCTTAGTCAATCAATTTCGAAAATATGTTTTTTAAATTTTTTATATTGGAAGTAATTTACTTTATTATTCAATAAAAAATACCTTTTAGCCCAAAATATCACATTTAAAATTATCAGTCAATAAATTACTCTTATAATCCCTTCCGGTCTTAAAAAGTTTTTGATTTCTAAAATAATTATTACATGAAGTTTTTGCTAAATCAATGGGAATTGTATAACTAGTTATTTTCCATAATTCACCAATATTGAAAGGCAATCATATAGTGTTAAAGAAAAACGAATAAGGAGGTCTGTTCAATGGCTTATGAAGGTGCAGGTGCAGCAGGCGGCTTCGGAGGTTGGAGTTGCGGTTGTGGTATTGCAATTGTTGTGGTCATCATTCTTCTCTTAATCGCAATGGGGATTCTTTTTTAAGCAAATTTAATATTCTTGGTATTTAATCTTTCTGAAAGGAGTGAACTATATGTACGGATCTTGCGGCGGCTATGGCGGTAATTACGGATATGCCGGTGGTCATGGGGTAGGTGCAGGCATTATCGCTATTGCGGTATTAATCCTGATCGCCCTGGGGGTAATATTCTAATTCTTATTTATAAGAATTGAAATAAATAATTAAGACCATTAACTCATGATGATTTTTAAGGGGGATATCTTCAAAATGAAATATCCTCTTTATTTTTTGCATGTTTCACGATCAATTTCCATGTTTAACTAATAATTACCATGGTAGGTATTTCCTTTTAGTAGATTTAACTATAGAATAGAATAGTACACAACATTTATGAGAGCATAAATTATTTTCATTATTTTAAGCAAATAGCGAGGATGTAAGCGAATGACCAAACAGGATTTAATCACTAAAATTATTGCTCTAGAATGGAAAATGTTTCATGAAGTACCCAATGTAGGCGGCCAGGCTGCATGTCAAAACAATCCCAAAACCTTTGAAATTATGAGACGCAGTCAAGCATTGAGTTGGTCGGAAAAGACTTTGACCAGTTACTGGCAGGATCTAGTGGAAGCTGAAAATCAGAAACGGAATTTAATGACGGAAAAATACGCCAGAATGATGGCCTCTACTTTTCCTGAAGAATACATAAAAATAATGCATCATCTTCCGCCTTTGGACCCCGAAGTTCCTGCCCTGATCGAAAAAATAATTAAAATTATTCTGATTTGGGAAGAGGAACTGGTTAGACAGTATCCCTATGTTTGCCAAAGAGGCAGACCTATACATAGTTCTGAAGACAAGGAATTTGTTACTTCCCTGGAAACCTATCTCCGAGGAGAACTAGCAACCTTTTCTTTAAGAACTTTAAAACTCTATCTGGAAGACCTTTTACGGTACTCCAGCGAAAATAAAAATATGTCTAAAATTATTCTGGAAGAGACTGTTAAAAGCTATGGTTTCAACTCCCTGGAAGAAGCCAATGAAAAAATAAAATCTGTTATCCAAAAACAACAAGGGTAATTGATATTTTGGCTCAGAAAATCAATCAATTATTCGAAATTCTTATTAACGCATAATTAAACGTTGCTTTGTGAACTATAATCATGTAATATCACATTATAACAAATTTTGGTGGAGAAGGAGGACTACTATGTTAAATATTACTGAATTGGCTGCTAATAAAGTTAAAGAAATTATGGCTAGCCAAAATAAAGAAAATTCTTTTTTAAGAGTTTACGTAGCCGGTGTTGGCTGTAGTGGCCCAAACTTTGGTATGGCTCTGGATGAGTCCAAGACAGACGATGATGATATCATTGAAGAACATGGCATTACAATTGTAGCAGACCAAAAGTTTACCCCTTATTTAGAAGATGCGGTTATTGACTATATTGAATCTGAAGAAGGCAGCGGATTTGAAATCAGAACATCCTTTGAATCTGGCTGCGGTTCATGCAGTTCCGGTTGTCGCGGATAATTCGTTTGCGGATAACCATGGCATAATTAGGGCCTGCTTAATCAAAAAAGCAGGCCCTTTATTTTTTGGAAAAAAGTAATAAGAAATTACCTTTCTTCCATTTTTAAATAATTCTTGTCTTCTAAAAGGCTTAAATAAGCAGGCCTAATAATTTTATCAGCATTAATCAATTCTTCTAAACGGTGAGCGCTCCAGCCCACAATTCTAGCCATAGCAAATAAGGGTGTGTAAAGTTCCAAGGGGATATCCAACATACTATAGACAAAACCGCTGTAAAAATCCACGTTAGCGCTTACCCCTTTATAGATTCTCCTCTCTCCGGCGATAACTTGCGGGGCAATTCTCTCTATCATTGTATATAATTCAAAATCTTCTTTTCTTCCTTGATCACTAGCCAGTTTTTCCACAAAACCTTTAAATATTTGGGCTCTGGGATCAGAGATGGAATAGACGGCATGGCCCATACCGTAAATTAAACCTCGACGGTCAAAAGCCTCTTTCTTTAAAATCTTTAATAAATAATCTTTCACTTCACTTTCATCCGTGGGATCGGTAACATGGGCTTTGATATCTGCCACCATCTCGGCAACTTTAATATTGGCGCCACCGTGTTTCGGCCCTTTTAAGGACGATAAGGCTGCAGCCACCACTGAATAGGTATCGGAACCTGAAGATGAAACCACACGAGTAGTGAAGGTAGAATTATTTCCACCGCCATGCTCCATATGCAACACTAAGGCAATATCCAGCACTCTGGCCTCCAACTCTGAGAACTGTTTATCCGGTCTTAACATACGCAGAATATTCTCGGCAGTAGAAAGCTGTTCATCAGGTCTGTGGATAAAAAAGCTTTCATCGCATTCGTAATGATTATAAGCATGGTAACCATAAATACAGAGCATGGGAAATGTACTGATAAGCATCAGACATTGTCTTAGGACATTATTTATAGATATATCCTCCACCCGTCTATCATAAGAGGCCAGGGTAAGAATGCTTTTGGTCAAAGAGTTCATAATATCCTTACTCGGCGCTTTCATAATAACATCACGCACAAAATTTCTAGGCAGCTTTCTGCTTTCAGCTAATACCGCTTTAAATTCTGCCAAATCTTCCTCATTTGGAAGTGAACCAAATAAAAGTAAATAGGTTATTTCTTCAAAACCATATCGTTTGCTGCTTGTAAAACCGTTAACTAAATCAACAATATTGTAACCGCGATAAAGAAGTTTGCCTTCGCAAGGCACTAGTTGTCCGTTTACTTCTTTCTGGGATTGTATTAATGAAATATTGGTGAGTCCTGTTAATACTCCCCTCCCCTTTTTATCCCTTAATCCTCGTTTTACTCCATGAGTATCATAAAGACCCGGATCAATTTTGCAACTTTCCTGGCATATTTCGCTGTATCTATTTGCAAAACTTTCGACCATTTCTTTTTTATTAGCCAAAATCTCCCTGAAATGTTTCATTGGATTCCTCCTTTTAAGTTCTTTCTATTTTAATTTCACTTTATGAAGTGATGTTCAGACGAATATATGTTTGGGATCAGTTAATATTTATTGTAATTAGAGAGAGAATAAATAAAAATCAAGTATTCAAAAAGAGGGCAAAGCCATGGACGATAAAATTATTTTTTCCCTAAAGGAATTTTATATTTTAGAAAAATTCCAAGTAGCATTCTATCAATCTCAGGCTGACTCGGCTACAGATGAATATTATAAAAAAGCTTTCAGCAAAATGGTAGCAATCGAGCAAGGACATGCAGACTATTTTGCAACAATGCTAAAACAAGCTAACGAAAAAGTTCCTCAAATTGTGGGCTCGGTTTTTGATTTAACCGGTGAATTGCTAGGGGAGAGCGTAGAATTCTTAGGTCGTCATCACACCTGTAAGCTAGGTGCGGCCCTTGAAAGTAAAGCAATTAAAATGTACCGGGAATTTATCAGAAATGCTAATAAAAAGAACCTTAAGGATCTAAAAGACACCCTTATAGATTATCTGCTGGACGAAGAATTTCATACTTTTTGGCTTGTTGATTATATGAATAAACACCCGAATTAAAAGACAATACATCAAATAATGTTTATTACTCCTACTGGAGGAAATGTTATCCAAAAGTGGGACTTTCTTTTTCTCGAGCTTCATTATATACTAATTTTAATAGGAGGCAATTTTAGGAAACAACTTCTTTTCCTAATCATACCTGCTTATTATTAACGTTTACTTAAAATAATACAATAATATTACTAGGAGGAGTAGTACTATGAACAGACTAGAAGGTAAAGTTGCCTTAATAACTGGTGCTGGTTCCGGTATTGGCCGGGGTACCGCCTTGATGTTTGCTAAAGAAGGTGCAAAAGTAATTGTTACTTCCAGAAGCAAGAATTGTGAAGAAACAGAAAAAATGATTCGTGAAGCAGGCGGAGACGCTCATCACTTTATATGTAATGTCAGAAATAAAGATGAGATCGAAGCTCTGGTTAAGTTCGCCATGGAAAAATACGGGCGTATCGATATTTTAGTTAATAATGCCGGTGTTCTGGTGCATAAACCTTTCCTTGAGCACAACGATGATGACTTAGCAACTATTTATGAAACTAACTTCCGGGCTTACATATGGACAATGCAAGCCATTATTCCGATTATGATCAAACAAGGCAAAGGCTCAATTATTAATGTGGCCTCGATTTCTGCTGTTAAACCGGAAACCAATGCTTACTACTATGGGGCTTTCAAAGCCGGTATGTACAAACTAACCAAGGATATGGCCAGGGAGTTTTCACCTCAAGGAATACGTTTAAACCTCATCTTGCCCGGCCCAATTCAAACTAATTTGACCCCAAAAGAAATCCGGGAAAACCCAGCTGCTCTGCAAAAAGTGATTGATGAAGTCTGCCTGGTAGGCAGAGCCGGTTATCCGGATGACATAGCCTATGGGGCGGTTTATCTTGCTTCCGATGAATCTACATTTGTAACAGGTACTGCTCTGGTAATTGACGGCGGAGCATGCGTAGCAGGGTAAGGATTAGTTATCAATCCTAAAAAGTCTATGGTTTCGATTTTCGGTATGTTTCAACCATTGGCCATACGATTCTCTCGACTTAGTCAGGATTCTTATCCATTCTTCCCTTGTAAATTGAGATTCTAAATTTATGGCGGAATTATTCGTTAATTCGGCGTATCTTTTGGGATAGTCGGACTTAATAATATCTAGAATATACTGCGGGTAAGTATTCCTCTCATTGGTACTTACCCCGGTTCTTTTTTGTTTAGGCGGTTCCATAAAACCCTCACATACTACTTATAAAATTATAGTTTATTTATTGTTTAAGATAAACGATTTTCAAAATCGTCATAGTTAAAACGCCGTATTATTCTAGGCCCTTCTCGTTGGTTGTATAAGACAATATCCGGTAGGTTTAGACCGTTAAACATGTTGTTTTTAACCATGGTGTAATGAGCCATATCGCAAAATACCAGTTTATCCCCAGCTTTTAATGGCTCCTTAAAAGAATAATCGCCAATAACATCTCCGGCCAGGCAGGTATTGCCGGCAAGCTTATAAGTAAAAGGGTACTCATTAGGCATGCCGGCATTAATAATATCAGGCCGATAAGGCATTTCCAGAACATCGGGCATGTGACAGGCGGCTGAAGCATCCATAATTGCTATTTTTAGGCCATTGTCAACAACATCAAGCACTTTAGATACTAAGAATCCTGTATTTAAGGCCACTGCTTCCCCCGGTTCCAGATAAATTTCAACATTATATTTATCTTGGAAATACCCAATACACCGTACTAGGGTTTCTAAATCATAATCCGGCCTGGTTATGTGGTGTCCGCCGCCAAAGTTGAGCCAGTTCATGGACTTAATAATTTCTCCAAATTTGCTCTCAACCACTTTGAGAGTCCGTTCCAGAGTATCGGAATTTTGTTCGCAAAGTGTATGGAAATGAAGACCGTCAAGACCATCAAGCTCCTCAGGTTTAAAATTGGCTAAAGTAACTCCCAGTCTGGAATGTTTAGAACAAGGGTTATAAACAGGAGTTTCGATCTCCGAATACTCAGGATTTATGCGTATTCCGCACTTAATGAAAGAGTTATGCTTGACCTTATTCTTGAATCTTTGCCATTGGGCAAAGGAGTTAAACACTATATGATCGCAATACTCTAGAAGTTCATCTATCTCCTCGTCAATATAAGCCGGAGCATAGACATGAACTTCTTTGCCCATTTTTTCAAAGCCGAGTCTGGCTTCAAATAGGGAACTGGCAGCAACACCCTGCAGGTATTGCCCAACTAGAGGAAAAACAGCATGCAGAGCAAACCCTTTCAAGGCGAGCAGGATTTTGCATCCGGTCCGTTTTTGAACCGTATCAAGGACTTTTAGGTTGTCCAGAAGAAGATCTTCATCAATTACATAGCAAGGGGTTCTTAACCCTTTTACCAAATTTTCATCCAATTTTTATTCCTCTTTATCCCTGATTTATCAAACAACTTAAATCTTGAGATACTCTTAGATTATTACTCATTAAGTAAAACCGGTGAAAAATTCTCTCGCCAGGGTAAGCCGTACTTATTCAGGGCTTCCATAAATGGATCCGGATCGAATTCTTCAATATTATAAACTCCAGGTTTTTTCCAAATGCCCTTCATAATCAGCATGGCACCAATCATAGCCGGTACTCCGGTAGTATAAGAAACTGCCTGAGAACCTACCTCGGCATAGCATTCCTGATGATCACAAATGTTATATACATAGTATTTTCTTGGCTTTCCGTCTTTAATCCCTTGGAAAATACAGCCTATATTGGTTTTGCCTTTTGTTCTTGGGCCCAGGGAAGCAGGATCCGGTAAAACTGCCTTCAGAAACTGAAGCGGAATTATTTGGTGACCTTCATACTGGATAGGTTCAATGGAAGTCATGCCGACATTTTGCAGGACTTGCAAATGATTTAAGTAATTATCGGAAAAAGTCATCCAAAATCTAATCTGTTTTACCCCTTTAATGTTAATAGCCAAGGATTCCAGTTCTTCATGATACATGAGGTAAATATTTCTGGGACCGATCTCATCCAAATTGTATACCTTTTTTATGGCCAGAGGATCTGTTTCAATCCATTGGCCGTCTTTATAATAGCGGCCTTTTGCTGTAACCTCCCGAATATTGATTTCCGGATTAAAGTTAGTGGCAAAGGGATAACCATGATCCCCGTCATTGGCATCAACAATATCAATATAGTGAATTTCATCAAAATAATGTTTTTGGGCGTAAGCGCAGAAAACTCCGGTAACCCCAGGATCAAAACCACTTCCTAAAAGGGCCGTAATACCGGCCTTAGCAAACTTTTCCCTGTAAGCCCACTGCCACTTATACTCAAATTTAGCTTCATCAGGGGGTTCGTAGTTCGCTGTATCCAGATAATGTACACCAGTCGCCAGGCAAGCATCCATAATGCTTAAGTCCTGATAAGGCAGCGCCACATTAATAACAATGTCCGGTTTAAAAGCTTCAATTAGGTTAATTACCTCATCAGTAATATCCGCATCAACCTGGGCAACTTCAATCTTGGTCTTGCTGCCCTGCAATTTATCTTTGATATCCTGGCATTTTTTCAAAGTGCGACTAGCCAGGCAGATTTCCTCAAAAACCTCCGGAACCTGGCAGCATTTATGTGCCACTACGTTCGCTACCCCACCGGCTCCGATAATCAAGGCTTTTCCCATTTTACTACCCCCTGTTTCTTATTAAATCCATAAGGATGATTATAAATAAAATTTATTATCTTAGCAATCAATTTTAAAAGATTGTAGTTCTAAGCATTTCCTCAAAAGTTGCTACGGCCTGGGAGTTGATTAAATTGACCATTACAGAGTTGTCTTTAACTGCATAATAAGCATTGCCCTCTTGGTTTAGGGAGCCCACGGCCAACGTAAAGGTAGAGCTTGCCTGTTCAACGCCTTCCGGATCGGAAAAAGTGACTTTAAGGGATATGGCCGGATTGTCTACACCATATTCAGTCCGGGCTTGCTTGTCGGCACGATAATCCGCACAGCCTTCAAAGGCCAGCAAAGATAATTGGCTCAGCAAATTGTTCAATAATTCTTGGGCACTTTTTTCCGCTGCATCCCTGTCGGCTGCAGAAACGGGTGAAAGATCAGCGAGTGCTGTGCGGGTACCGTTTTGGACAAGGTACCAGCTATAATTGTCAGTCCCATCATCGTCTTCTTCCTTAGTCTCATCGTCCTTATCCATACCTGCCGAGCTCGGGGCCTTGACTTCTTTCTCAAATAATAAGGTTTTATCAGGGGACTCTATTTGAATGGATTCAATATATTCTTCACTTAAAGTAGGACAGGTCTCCAGTTCTACCAGATCGAGCAAGGGACTATCTAGATAGCTAATAAGGTTCGAGGAAATAGTATGCACAAGTTTGCCGCTTTGCTCCATCAGGTAATAATTATCTGCATCTCCGCTCTCCGTACGCCCGCCTATCAGCAAGGTAATACTCTTACCCTCCGTATCAGTGGCAGTTACCGTCCAAGAGGGTTGATCCAAGCCATAGGAAGCCAGGCTTTCGCTGGGTTCAAAAGAACGAACGGCTGTGAGGTAACCCAGCGTACTCACTATAGATTTAAACTTGTTTTGATCAAGAGGAAAATCCTTGTCCGGCAAATAACGCCAAAGGTCATCTTCGAGTTTAAAAGAAAAATTATCTTTGTGGATGTACCATGCGAGGTCCGTAATTGTTCCTAAATTACATAAACGAACTCTATCTGCCTCCTGAGCAATTCCCTTTTGTTCTGATCCAGACTCATTATAGGCCTTAATACCAAGATAGGCAGCAAAACAAACCATCAGCAGGGCAGCCAGCACTATTATTTGTTTCTTTTTCCTTGGCATTACAGTTTCCTCCTCTTCAGCCAGAACATAAATCCACCAACCACTAGAACAAGCGGGATAATAAATATAAACAGAACACTCCAAAGCTTAGCGTTTTTAATGGTATTATAAGAAACCTCCAAGCTCTTAGGTTTAATAGAAATATTGCCGGCATCTTTAAAATCCGCGGAAACGGCCTTCATAAAAATATCCAGATTAGAAACATTAGCGAAATTGTCGGTAATGGCAGGAGCTATCAATGAGGATGAGGTGATTACAGTTAAGCGGGCTACTTTTCCCTCCTCACTGTCTATGGTTTCCACTGCGGTGGCTCCAAGGGAATATGTGCCCTGGACTTGATTGTTTTCAGTAACAGCGTAAGCATCTTCCGAGCTGGTCAAAAACGACTCCGTAGTAATGCTGTCCCTGGCCGGATCCCTTAAAGTCATTCCCCTGGCATTAATAATCAAGGTCATGGCATCAGCATCCAGATCGGATGTAATTACACTATCCGTAGAAATGTGGGGCAGGAGGTAATAAGGTGATTGATAGCTTCTGCCAGGGTCTGCAATATACCCTTTGGCTATATTCATACCATATTCTCCCATAAGTATGTTAAAATTAGCCAGGCTGTCGGAGTCAATCAAAAGCAGTAATTTGCCCCCTTCTGCCAGGTAAGATTTAATCATGCTAAGCTCATCATTGGCCAAATCCTTCTCCGGAGCATGAGAGATAAGCAGATCACAATCCTTAGGGATCCCACCGGCAGTTAGCAGATTTACAGTATCGGTATTGATATTGGCCTTATCAATAAGATTCAAAGCTGCAACCGGAAGAGTAGATTCCCCATGCCCTTCCAAGGTGTACACTTTAGTAGTAGAATCCCTAACTACATAATCCACCGCACTGGTAAGCTGTCCTTCAGCATCAAACTCGGTTTCTGTATATCTTCCGGTAGTATAGTAGGAATACATATCATAAACAATAATTTGGGTAAAAGGAACAATGGTATGTTTACCGGTATCTTTACAGTTCACCACCAAACTATCGCCTTTAATATCATAAGTAGCGAGAACTGAGGGATTCAAAACCGGATCAATTTCAGTGACAATAATCTTGGGAGAAAGAGCGGCATATTTATCTAAAAACTTAGTAATCCGCTCGTCAGCCCGGCCTTGTTCAGCCACAACCATTATTTCTACTTCCTTGTCCAAGTTGGCAAGATAATTCTTCGAAGTTTCGGTAATAGTATAGAGTTTGTTGTCCGTAATATCCAATTGCACAAAATGAGAAGGCAGCTGACCGACGATTAAATTAAGAACAATAACAATAGCGATTACAATTGCAGTTATTCCTGCAGCATAAGTTCCCTGGCGGGACGCGCCTTCCGTTAATAGCTGTTTAAATTTCTGATTCATATCAATACCTCCTCAATTCCAGCGCCGTCTTTGAACGGCCTGTACCGTCAGGTACACGAAAAGTGCTGTACAGGAGAGATAGAAAAATAGCCCCCCAAGGTCAAAAACGTTATAGGCAGCAAAATTATCCAGAACTTTGGTACAGGATAGAGAACTGAGAACTCTGGGCAGCAAACGGTCAAAGGAACTTGCGGCCAGCAGGTAGGCAACAACAATTGCTACCAATCCGGCTGCTTCAACTATCAGCGACAGCAGTTTGTTTCTTGTCATGCTGTACAGCAAAAACACAATACAGGTAACGATTACCAGTAGCGCTACTGCCGTCCCCCAGGCCGAAGTAGGCAGATAACTTACCAGTTGGGGCCAGAGAAAGAGGAGAAGCAACAAACCAAAAGTACCGAAAGCCGCAATAATCTGACTTTCAGTTAGCGCCGAGACAAACAGACCCACAGAAATAAACAAGCAGCCTAGTAAAAAGAAAGCCAAAATAGTAGCGTAATCCGTAGCCAAGTAGGAAGTGCCGTTAAAAGCGATAATCAAAGGACAGAGAGCGGCAAGCAGCATAGGAACAGCAAAGACAGTGACCATAGCCAGAAATTTACCTAATACTACCTTGGTCACGGAAACAGGATAAGTTAACAACATTTGGTCTGTTTTAAACCTTAATTCCTCAGCCATGGACTTCATAGTCAGGATAGGAATAGCAATCAAAAAAATAAACACAATGCTTCCTAAAGTGTGAGAAAAGCGCGGATAACCGCCAACTAAGTTATTGGCCATAAAGTAAATACCGATAATGGCAACGACAAGGGCGATAAACACATAACCGATCATAGAATTAAAGTAAGAGCGTAGCTCTCGTTTATAGACAGCCATCATGATTCTTCTACCTCCTGTTTACCGAATTGCTTGAGCACAGAACTGCTTGCCGGCTGGACATTGTCGGTAGTAAGAGATAAGAAAATTTGTTCTAAAGACATATCCAGTCCCCGCAGGGTTAGGATTGGATTCCGGTTTTCAGCGCAGGCATAGAAGATGTCATCTCTGGGATCAGTATCCGGTTCCGTTTCTATTTTGAGGGAAACCTGTCCCGGTTGATCGTTTTTATCCTCGGCCACGGATACTATACCGGGTATGGCCACCAGCATATTCTTGACCTGCTCGGGTGAAGAGCTTCTAACAGTAAGCTCCAAAGTGGTGTTTTTCATTTGTCTTTCTAATTCTTCCGGTGTTCCATTAGCCAATAACTTACCATGATGGATTATCAGTACATGATCACACACTTCTTGCACTTCAGAGAGAATATGGGAACTGAAGATTACCGTATGTTCTCGGCCTAAATTGCGTATAAGATCCCTAATTTCCATAATCTGCTTGGGATCGAGGCCTACCGTAGGCTCATCCAGGATAATAATCTCCGGAAAGCCCAAAATAGCTTGAGCCAAGCCAACTCGTTGACGATAACCTTTAGATAGATTGCGGATAAGACGCCCGTTAACATCCTGCAAAAAAGTATACTCCACAGCCTTCTGAATCTCACTCTTTTGCCGGCTCTTAGGAATTTTTTTCAGTTCAGCAGCAAAAGTCAAATACTCAGATACCGTCATGTCTATATAGAGAGGCGGGTTTTCGGGCAGATAACCGATGTAGCGCTTGACTTCCTCGGGCTCCTCCAGCATACTGCGGCCATCAACAATAACATCTCCTGAGGTTGGTCCCAGATAGCCGGTCATTATATTCATTGTTGTGGTCTTTCCTGCTCCGTTAGGTCCAAGAAAACCATAAATCCGACCTTTTTCAGCAGTAAAACTAAGGTTGTCTACAGCCAGACGGTCACCATAACGTTTTACTAAATTTCGAACCTCGATCAATGTTTTTCCCCCTTTGTTTACATATTTTAACCAAGCGTAGTATAGGGATAAAAACTTAAAATTTCCTGAAAAATAATAGACAAAGAACCGTGAAACTCTGTCCACGGTAAGATTAATTTATTCTTTCAGCTATGCTCTTTTTTTATACGTTATTATTTAACTATTCTTAATTAATTTGGGCACGCGAGGAGCTCTTAGCCAGGAAGGCTGCTGCAGGCCCGAGCCTAACAAGGGCCGGACATACAACTTAAAGGCATCCGTGACATTATTTCCTGTCTCGTTAATAAATTCGTCGGGCATATACCTGGTCTGCGCAGCAATATCCTTAAAATCTTCCAGCACATAATCCACAGAATAGTTGCCGGTGCGTTTAATAGTTACCGAACCATCCGAATCATTCCACATGGCCATCTGCACTGCCCGTTCCCCCACTTCCCGTGCTTCATGCTGGTCAATGTCAGAAACGCAATTAAAAAAGGAACGCTGCAAATAACCAAAAGTATCGCTGCGTACCCGGGTAATATTAAGTTTTTCTTTAATTTGATCCGTAAGTAATTCGCCCAAAGCGCAATTGCCGGAAAGGCTGACATTGCCATGAGCGTCTCTCTCCACTTCTTTAGTTACAGAAGTGACAATTGGCCTTCCTGAAGCATCTGCAATTCCTTCGGATACGGCGATAATACAAAAACCGTATTTATCATAAACTTCTTTCACGTCTTGGAGGAATTGATCAAGGTTAAAAACCCTTTCCGGCAGATAAATCAGATGAGGGCCATCTGCATCATATTTCCTGGCAATGGCTGAAGATGCAGTTAAAAAACCTGCATGACGGCCCATAACCACCCCGATATATACCCCGGGCAAAGCCCGGACATCAAGATTTACACCCATAAAGGCCTGAGTCACAAATCTTGCTGCCGAACCATAGCCAGGCGTATGGTCGTTTAACATTAAGTCGTTATCTATAGTTTTGGGTACATGAATTACCCTTAAGTTATATTTAGCTGCTTTGGCTTCTTCATTAACAATACGCGCAGTGTCCGCAGAATCATTGCCTCCAATATAGAAGAAATACCGAATATCATGAGCCTTTAAAACTTTAAAAATTTCGTGACAGTATTTACTGTCTGGTTTTACCCTGGATGACAATAAAGCTGAAGATGGAGTTAAAGCTACTTGTTCCAGGTTATGACTGGTTTCTTGGGTCAAGTCTAGAAAATCTTCATTAACGATACCTTCTACCCCTCTTAAAGCTCCATATACTTTGGATATCTGGGTAAATCTTCGGGCTTCCAACACTATTCCGGCTAAAGTCTGATTGATAACTGCAGTCGGTCCCCCGCTTTGGGCCACCAAAATTTTACCGCTGACAATCATACTAATTCCCCCATTTATTCTTTCTTTTAAATCACAGTGTTCCCAACTAAGGTATAAATAAATCTAATGTACTGATCTAAAACAACAGTGGGTTCCCAAAATGCCTGTTAATTCAGACCTTTCGGGAACCCACTGTTTGTTATATGCTTTTTATATACTTGTTATATGCATCTTTTCCAGATAATTGATATCTATACATTGTTAAAAGGAGGAACTCAATATTACACCATGTATTGACAAATGTGTCAAACCATATAAGATAAAAAGTATGATATTATGAATTTTTCCGTAGATAAAGAAAGTAGAGGAGAATTAGATCATGAAAGATATGTTGAAAGGACAAGTCGCTATTGTTACCGGCGGTTCCAGCGGCATGGGGGAAGCTACTGCCAAGCTCTATGCCAGTGAAGGCGCAGTAGTCGTTATTGGAGATGTACAGGTTAACAAGGCTCAAAAAGTGGCGGAGGAGATAACTGCAGCCGGTGGCACGGCCCGAGTTTACGGTCCCATGGATGTTTCCAAGAAGGAACAAATACAGGCTGTGGTTGAGGCCACGCTGAATGAATTCGGTAAGATAGATATTTTAGCAACCTATGCCGGCAAAACCTTTGACGGCGAGGATATGCCGGAAGAAGAGCTTTTAGATAAGACCCTGGACGTCAACCTGACCGGTACTTATAACACTGTTTTTGCAGTAGTTCCTCATATGAAAGAACGGAAGTCCGGGAAAATCATAATATGTTCCTCCAACGGTGCTTTTAATCCCACCACTCCGGCCTATGCTTATCACATGGCAAAGGGGGCCTGCGAATCCCTGACTGTCAACCTGGCCATGGATGTTGCTCCTTTGGGTATCCGCGTCAACTGTATCAAACCCGGACCCATTGTTACACCTTTCTGGGATGAATTAATGGAAGCCGGAGATGAGCGCACCAAGATGATGGAAAATATCGGTAAAATTGAAATACCCATGGGGCGAGTCGGTAACCCTGAAGATGTGGCTGGAGTTGCTTTGTTTTTCGCCTCCGAACTTTCTTCATACGTAACCGGCCTATGCATGTATGTGGCCGGCGGTATGGGATATGTCTATTCTCATGGCCAATCTTTCCTGCTGGGAAGTATGAGAAAAGAATAATTTCCTTATTACACTCTTGCAAATTGAGCCAGCGAACTATTAAGTTTGCTGGCTTAAATATTATATCCGGCCCATAT
>JAAYOJ010000005.1 GCA_012520405.1 Peptococcaceae bacterium | reverse complement strand
TAAACGGTGATGCTGAAAATGAAACTAAAAATACATGAGGGGAGTGAAGGTTATGGGAATGACCATGACACAGAAGATTTTAGCAGCCCACGCCGGTCTTGATAAGGTTGTGGCAGGGCAGCTTATAATGGCAGATTTGGATTTAGTTTTGGGCAACGATGTAACCAGTCCCGTAGCTATAAATGAATTTAACAAGATAGGGGCAGAAGGGGTCTTTGATAAAACGAAGATAGCCCTTGTACCGGACCATTTTACTCCCAACAAGGATATAAAATCTGCGGAGCAATGTAAGTTAATAAGGGAATTTGCTCTGGATAAGGGGATTGAAAACTACTTTGAGATAGGCGAGATGGGCATTGAACACGCTTTGATTCCCGAAAAGGGTTTGGTAGTCGGTGGAGATGTGGTAATAGGTGCCGATTCCCATACCTGTACCTACGGGGCCTTGGGGGCTTTTTCCACCGGGGTAGGCAGCACGGATATGGCGGCCGGAATGGCCAACGGCAAGGCCTGGTTTAAGGTGCCGGAGGCCATCAAAATAATCCTTAAGGGAAGTCTCCCTAAATGGGTCAGTGGAAAGGATGTTATACTGCATATTATAGGCATGATAGGTGTGGACGGCGCCCTCTATAAGTCTATGGAATATACGGGACCCGGAGTTGCGTCCCTATCCATGGACGACAGATTTACCATAGCCAATATGGCTATCGAAGCAGGAGCAAAAAACGGAATCTTTGAAATAGATGAAAAAACCATTGCCTATATGAAGGAACATTCCACCAGGGAATATACTATCTATAAGGCCGATGAGGATGCGGAGTATGTGGAGACCATTGAAATAGACCTGGCCGCTTTGAGGCCTACGGTAGCTTTTCCCCATCTTCCCGATAATACCAGAACCATAGATGAGGTAGGGGTTGTGCCTATCCATCAGGTGGTAATAGGTTCTTGCACCAACGGAAGGATTGGGGATCTCAGGATTGCTGCCGAAATTTTAAAAGGCAGGAAGATAAAGAAGGGCGTCAGAACCATTATCTTTCCCGCCACTCAAAAGATTTATCTTCAAGCCATGGAGGAAGGTCTTTTGAAGATATTTGTTGAAGCCGGTGCCGCTGTCAGCACTCCCACCTGCGGACCTTGTTTGGGCGGCCATATGGGGATACTGGCATCGGGAGAAAGGGCTGTTTCTACAACGAACAGGAACTTTGTAGGCAGAATGGGGCATGTTGAGAGTGAAGTGTATCTGGCAAGTCCGGCCGTTGCGGCAGCTTCAGCCCTGACGGGTAAAATTTCGTCCCCTGAGGAGGTTGTGTAGATATGAAGGGTAAAGTTATAAAATACGGAGATAATGTGGATACGGATGTCATCATTCCTGCCAGATATCTGAACACCAGTGATATAGATGAATTGGCAAAGCATTGCATGGAAGATTTGGATAGGGATTTTGTAAACAGGGTAAGGCCCGGGGATATAATGGTAGCGGGCAAAAACTTTGGCAGCGGTTCTTCCAGGGAACATGCTCCTGCGGTAATCAAAGCCTCGGGGATAAGCTGTGTCATCGCAGAAACCTTTGCCAGAATTTTCTTTAGAAATGCCATAAATATCGGGCTTCCTATTATGGAGTGTAAAGAAGCCTCTGAGGATATAGAAGATGGGGATGTGGTTTCGATAGATGTTTACAGTGGAGAAATAACCAATGAAACCAAGGGAAAAAGCTACAAAGGAACGCCTTTTCCCGAATTTATTCAGGATATAATAAAGGCAGAAGGCCTTGTAAACTATATAAAAGAAGAGGGGAAATAGACATGAAGATAGCCTTGATTCCCGGAGATGGAATCGGACCTGATATAATAGACCAAGCCGTAAAGGTTCTGGATGCCATTTCCCGAAAGTATAACGTTAAATTCAGTTTTGAAGAGGTTTTGATGGGTGGGGTAGCCATAGATAAAACCGGGGTACCCCTTCCCGAAGAGACTATGGATATATGTAAGAACAGTGATGCTGTGTTACTGGGTGCCGTAGGCGGCGATGAATGGGATAACCTGCCCGGCCATTTAAGGCCGGAGGCCGGGCTTTTAGGTCTGCGAAAGGGCTTGGGGGCTTTTGCCAATCTTCGCCCCGCCATACTGTTTCCCCAGCTGAAGAATGCTTCCACCCTGAAACCGGAAGTTTTGGGGGATGGCCTTGATATTATGGTTATCCGCGAACTGACGGGGGGTCTTTACTTTGGTGAAAAGGGCAGAGAAGGCGAGGGTACTGAGGAAAGGGCATGGGACACTTTGCCCTATACCTATTCTGAGATTGAAAGGATAGCAAGAGTGGGCTTCGAACTGGCCATGAAACGAAAGAAAAAACTTATGTCTGTAGATAAGGCCAATATTTTGGAGAGTTCCAGGCTGTGGCGGGAGGTTGTCACCAAAATTGCCAAGGATTATGAAGAAGTTACTCTGAGCCATATGTATGTTGATAACGCGGCCATGCAGCTGATCAGAAATCCGAAACAATTCGATGTAATAGTTACTGAAAATATGTTTGGGGATATCCTGAGTGATGAGGCTTCCATGCTGACGGGTTCGTTGGGCATGTTGCCATCCGCCAGCTTGGGCAAAGGAACCCCTGGTATTTACGAACCTATTCACGGCTCGGCACCGCAAATCGCAGGACAGGATAAAGCCAACCCTATAGCCATGATCATGAGTGTTGCCATGATGCTAAGACATAGTTTTGATATGGAACAAGGGGCCTTGGCTATCGAAAGAGCTGTTTCTAAGGTCCTGGATAAGGGCTACAGGACAGGGGATATTATGGAAGACGGCAAAGAGCTTATCGGAACCAATAAGATGGGTGATTTAATAGTTGCTGAAATTTAAAAAATGTGCTAGGGATAGTTCCTAGTGCATTCAATCATAAAGGGAAACAACGGGGTCAGGCTTGAATGACTTATTTATTTTGTGTAGGTAAATTATC
>JAAYOJ010000123.1 GCA_012520405.1 Peptococcaceae bacterium | reverse complement strand
TCGAACTCTAAAGTTGGGGGACAAGGGTCCCACAGGTCCATTCTCACCCAAAATCAGATTTCCTCCCGCCGTCCTTAACATCCCGGAGGCATCCAGTTCAAAATGGCCATTTCTGGTATAACGCTCACCTTGCAGAGTATCAACCACAAAAAATCCCGATGAATTTAATGCTAAATCGGTATTCCTACCAGTCTCCCTAAGTTTGCCCATTTCTGTACTGTAAAGCGTTTGAGCGGAATATACGCCTGTTCCCATTATCCCCAGCGGAGTCTTCTCCACGGAATTTGTTCCCGTAGAGGACGGGTTCAGCCGGTGGACAAGCATCCGGGGAAAGGAGGTTATTTTTTCGCTTTCCGTTCTGTAACCGGGAGTATAAATATTCTCGATGTTCTGCTTTATGGTACTACTTTGCTGATTATTGAGCACCATTCCTGAAGCTGCAGTATATAATCCTCTGATCAAAACCCCACCCCCGCTTATTACTTATGTTTGCTTATTCTTTGATAACAGTCTTCAAAATCGAAAGATGGCCAATTAACATAGTAGTCAAAGCGTCGTAATGCAGGTTATTTTGGGCCAGTTTAGTCATTTCCGAATCAATATCCACATTATTGCCATCATTACGAAAACTGGTCGCTAAGTCTTTTTCTACGAAATCCCTGGCCTTTACCGGCCATGAATGATTATAAGTTATATCCTTGTTCGCCGGTAACCGGCTGTCTTGACGGCTGTCAATTGCAGCCTGTAAATACTGTTCGAAATTAAGATCGGATTTTTTAAACCCGGGCGTATCGACATTGGCAATATTATCGGCCAGCACTTTTTGTCTGAGGGCCAGTCCGTCAAGCCCACGTTCCAATAAATTCAAAATAGAAGAATTCAGCCAATCCGCCATAATTATCCCCTCATCCCAATAGCTAAATTACTCATTTCATCCTGGTTCCGAATAATCTTTAAATTTAACTGATAAGCTCTCTGCAGTTGAATTATGGAAGTCATGGTAGTTACCAGGTCTGTATTCGACCTTTCCAAAGTGGAACCCTTAATGAGCCCATAGCCATCCTCACCGGCCGTCCCTTCTAGGGCCTGGCCGGAAGCCTCAGTAGGTAAAAAGATATTCTTTCCTGCTTGAGCCAGTCCGTCCGGATTAACAAATTTATAGAGAGCTATTCTACCGAAGGTGACCAGGCCATCGGCTAAGTCTTCATCGTCAGCATAATAATAATCAGCATAATCGATTCCATCATCCTCAGGAGAGGTTTTCAAAGACCCGCGGATAGTTCCATTTTCCTCCACATGAACATTCGTAGCATTTTTCGGTATAATCACTCGAGGTTCTAACAGCATCCCTAGGTTATTAACAAGATTGCCCGCACTATCCACGGTGAATACTCCCGCCCTGGTATAACCCAGTTCTCCGCTTTCGGTCCGTACTTGAAAAAAACCTTCCCCCGCAATAGCCATATCTAAGCTATTCCCTGTGTCGGTCAATGTCCCCGGGGAAAAATCAAGTCTTCTCCCTACATACAAATTGTCTTGCGGTACAGGATTGTTGGTTAGGGGCAAACCTCCGTATTGAGCCACACTATTGGCTCTATCCTGGGCATCATAACTTTCCTCCAGGGAAAGCAATTGTTGCTTAAATCCGGGAGTAACGCTATTGGCCAAATTATTTGATAATTTATCCATCTTGTTTTGTATAGTTTGAAGGTAAACAGCTGATAAATGCATAGGAAAAGCTCCTTTAGCAAGTATGTTTCTTAACGTTTAAGATCAATGAGTTCCTGCAAGAGGGTATCCGACACGGTTATAACCCTGGCATTAGCCTGGAATCCGCGCTGGGTAACTATCATATCCGTAAACTCCTGGGAAAGGTCAACATTGGACATTTCCAGGTAATTGGGCATAATGGTTCCACGCCCGGCTTCTCCCGGATTGCCGATTTCCGCGTTGCCCGAGTTATTGCTTTCTATAAAACAGTTATTTCCTATAGCTGTTAAGCCGCTTTGGTTGGAAAATAAGGCTACGGCTAATTTATACAAGGGTCTGGTCATAGAACTACTTCCATCGGAATATACCCCGGTAATAATTCCGTCTTGGCCGATACTAAAGCTTTGGAGCTTAAAATCATCGTCGCCTTCCATACCTTCCCCTAAGGAGAATTTAATGTCAACTAAATTAGCTGGATCCTCCGGATCGGCGGGCCAACTACCACTCTCATATTTATATCCTTGAACCTTGGCTCCTGTACCTACGTTAACCAGGTTGCCCTCTTTATCAAAGTCAAAATTCCCCACTCGGGTATATACATTGCCCGATATAGTATTGAGAACAAAGAAACCTTCTCCCTGAATCATGATGTCGGTTGCTTTGCCCGTATATTGGGAACTTCCCTGGCCCATAACTTTATCCACGGAACCGAGAATACTGCCTAAACCGATGGATATCCCGTTCATACCACCGGTGATAGTATTTCCATCTGTATCCTCCGCCGGAGCGGTGGTGCCGCGGATTTCCTGACCCAGCATGGTGGCGAAACTGGCCCGCTCTCTTTTAAAGCCGGCGGTGTTAACGTTAGCTATGTTATTACCGATAATGTCCATACTGATTTGATGATTCTTTAGCCCGGTAATGGCTGAATATAATGAACGTATCATAAAGTTGCTCTCCTCTCACAATTATCTTTTCCGTTTTTCTGCTCCTGTTTTCTGCTCTTGTTTTCTGCCGATGTTTATTAGCTTTCCTCTAAATCGCTATTGCTTCCGGAATTTCCCGTATCTCTGATTTCAACTATATCTTCCAGCTTAAGGGAAGCATCACCAACCAATAAAGTAAGTGAACCGTCCGCCCATTTTACTGAAGAAACAGTTCCGGATATTTTTTCAAGTATATAATCCCCGTTTTCATCTTTATTCCCCGTGTTTACCATACCTGTAACTTCTTTACCGATCATAGCCGCCCCTTGAGTTAATAAGGACTGGCTATTTAAAGCAATCAAGCTTTCTCTTAACTCCAGGACAGCAGAAGCTACATTAGTCATTTGCTCCAGAGAACTGAACTGAGCCAGCTGGGAAACAAACTGAGAATTATCCATTGGAGACATCGGATCCTGGTTTTGCAGCTGAGCAATTAACAGTTTAAGAAAATCCTGCTTTAATTCCATGGCCGGGGAAGCATTACCATGGCCGGTGATATTAACAGCTGTTCCCCAACCGGAAGTAGCATTGATTGAAGACATCGTATCCTTCTCCTTTGCAATGAAGTCAAGGGCAAGCTATCAAGCGCTTAAATTTATCCTGCTGCCGGATAAGCTGGGTGGGAAATAGGATATTTCAACCGGCATAAGCCTACTGTCTTTTCCCTCTTCGCTCTTAGAGCTGTCGCTCGGATTATGCTGTCTGTTTTCCCTGTTCTCAGCCGGTTTTTGATTATCACTATGAGAACCCATCTCCAGGTCTCCGCAAGGAATCCCTGCCTGAGAAAGCCCGTTTCTTAATTCCGGGATACTATTTTGAAGTATAGAACTTGTTGCTTGTTCTGTGGCAACCATAGTCAAATGTACCCTGCCGTTTTCCATCTTCAGGGATATTTTTACCTCTCCTAGTTCCGCCGGTCGCAGCTGAATAGAAAGTTGTTTGACCTCGGGAGGTTTAATATTTTGTTTTTTAAGTACCTCCACTACCTGCGCCCATATTCTTATCGGATCTGCTTCGGCTGGATTTTCAGCGTTCGAAACCCTGTTTATGCCGCCTGTGAGATCGGTATTAGGAGCAGATAACGAAGTATGGTTAGAATCAACCTGTCTTGCCAAATGGGGATCGAATTGCCCCGAATGCTCTGCCTTTAAGTTGAGCCCTGATTTGGCCTGTAATGAAGACTTATCAGGCAAAACCTCAGCTTCTGCCCGAAACAAATTCCCCTTACTCTTGTCCACAGTCTTGTTAATATTGTCTGCTGACTTATCAGCTGTCAAAGCGGACCATTGGCCTTTAGAAGAAACTTGGCCCAATTCAGAAGGGGTATTACTAAAACTCTCCAGGCCTTTGAAAATTGCTGCATTAATTGCTCTGTCAAAAGAATTATTAGTGCTTTCTGGGCCGGGTCCAATTTTACCGGAGAGTTTTTGTAAGTAATATATAATTCTTATATAATTATCCAACTCCGTTGGATCGAGAGAATTAGCCGTCGAACCCACAGTCCCTTGTGGTTCGAAAGCCTGAGCATAGTTTCCCTGCAGGATCATTTTTTTCAAAGTCTGAATAATCTGGGGAACAGTCAGCTCTCCCTGGAGCTTATTTTGGCTCGGGGTTAGTTTTTCTCCATCTAAAGCCTGAGCCTCCATATAAGCTTTCTCTAAGTGGTTAATCAAGGATGATAGAGAATATGCTTGCTGTTCGAAAGCCAAATTATTCTGCGGGAAACTATTAAGGTCTCCATGTGATCCGGAATTGGCCTCCATGCCTGCCGGAATTAAATTCTGAAGAATCCAGGCATAAGCACCCTGCCCCTCAAAAGCAGGAAAACAACTATCCTGCCGGGCAGGATCCGGTTTTTGCGCGGATTCTCCAGCAGCTTGTTCCTCCGCCCCCATCTGTAACTCGCCAAAAGATTCCAATAAAAGCGCAAACAAGGGATTGTGGTTAGAATTCAATTCTTCCTGACCGTTTGCTAAGGTTAGATTGGATTTTTGGCTTGCGGGCATTAGAACATCTGCAATATTCATTCCTTCACCTCCTCTGGCAACTATTTTAAATATCGTAAGACTCGAGCTTTTACTTTAGAAAGAATGTTGTTTTCCTATAAAAAAAGACGCTTAACGTCCAAACTAGCGTCCGGTTAAATGCCCCCACAAAATAACAGCTTAATTGATGG
>JAAYOJ010000049.1 GCA_012520405.1 Peptococcaceae bacterium | reverse complement strand
GAAGCGGTAAAAATTTTGTTAGGGCGGGGAACAATATGCCGTAGCATGCTGATAGAGTTTGATTTGTTAAGGGGAACATACTATGAAATTCCGTTGCAAGAAGCGGGGCAGGAGAGCGATTCGGCAGAATAAGAACGTTTCGGTGTTTTTACTTAACAGTGGATAATAAAGCGGGGAGGTAAGAAAACTATTGTGTGTTTTCTTACCTCCCCGTTGCTAGAGCAGAGTTTAAAATTAGCTTTTATTACCCGCCGACAGCGGCCCGGATAATATGAACAGTATTGACCTTATGGAGCACAGTGTCCCATTGTGCCTGTTTGCCGTCAGCTAAAAACACCAGCCATCGGCGATATTCATCTTTAATAAAGATATTGTTTTCCTTTTCACAGACAGAAAATAAATCTCTGATAGTAGAACCTTCAGCTACTTCATATATACCGTCTTTCATATCGCCGACTACTTCTTGACAAACAAAATAAACTTGAATTTTCACTGTGTTCACCTTACCGTTTTTAAGCATTAGCATACAGGTCTTTAATCACATTTTCAAGACCGCCCACACGTTCCAGGGATTCTTTGGTCGGAACGGCATCTTCCAAATTCCAGCCCAGTTCTTTAAAGAAATTGTCAGCAATCATCTTGGCATCAACTGTGACACCGGCAGTGGGGCCTTCTTTAAGAGGAGGCACGCCAATAATGCGGTCAGAAATGGTAAAATCCTTACGGCGTAATCCTTCACGCAGGTTAAAAGCATGTCTGATGGTATAGGATCTTATTCCTAAATTCCTGGCTTCTTCCGGCGTGTACTCAAAGCCGGTAACGGCTGTTAAAAATTTAATATGAATTTCCGGTGGCAGACCAAAGTCAGACATGGTACAAAAGCCTGCGGCATAAAGGGCCTCAGTATACACAACGCCATTAACATCTCTTTCTCCGGTATTGGTATAGTCATACCTAACTTCGGGGGGTTGATGACCGTAGTGAATACTTAATCCACCCTTGACATGGCGGCCGGGAGTCGGATCGTACTGATAGGTGCGGGCAAGACCCGGAGACCAGCGCGGATCGTGCTGTGGAATTTCAATACCGCTGGCATGAACCAAAGCTTCAAATCCTTTGTTAAAATGTTTGGCAGCGGCTACAGAACCGGCTTGCAGAATTTTGCCAATGCCTTCGCCTTTGCAGATTTTTTCAGTCATAGCTACAATAGCATCAGCGTTGCCCCAGGTAAGATCAACGCCATCAATTTCTTCCTTGGTAAATATACCGTTGTTGTAGCACTCCATGAGCCAGGCAACAGTTGCGCCTACAGAAATTGTATCCAGACCATACTCATTACACAGGAAGTTACACTGATTGATGGCATAAACATCGCCATTAAGTACCATGCTGCCAAACATGGCGTCCGTTTCATATTCGGGACGACCGGTTTCTTCAATAGGCCATTTGCCGTCTTTAACAGAATAAATGGCTCCACAGCCAACAGGGCAGGCATGACAGGAGTATTTTTTAATTTTGAATAGTTTATCCTGTTCCTGAGAAGTTGGTTTCTTTATTTGCTCTTCGGTCAGGTCATTGGCTGTACCCAGCCAGTTTTTAACACTTGTATCGCCGTTTATTATACTGCTATCATAAGCACCACCGGTACCGTGGTTAGTAAACATTTCATAAACCGGAGCAACCGGTCCTTTATGCCATTCAGCTACTTCTTTATTTAAAGCCACAACAGCATCTTTGTCATGAGCTTGAACTCTATGATTGCCACGAACAACTAAGGCTTTAAGTTTCTTAGAACCCATAACAGCGCCTGATCCGCCTCTGCCGGCAGCCCTATGCTCGTCATTCATGATGGCGGCCATGTTAGAAAGATTTTCACCGCCGGGGCCAATAGAAGCTATTCCAACTTTGGGATCTCCCAATTCTTCTTTAATCGCTTTTTCAAGTTCAATAGTAGTTTTGCCCCAAAGATGGGTTGCCTCGCGGAACTCAACTTTGCCGTCGTCTATAAAGACATAAACCGGCTTTTCACTAATACCTTTGAAAAACACAGCATCGTAGCCGGCTCTTTTCATAAGGGGACCGAAAGTGCCGCCGGAGCTAGCATCATTGAATCCGCCCGTAACCGGGGATTTGCTTACTACCGTGTATCTGCCTCCCATGAAGGGGCCTGCGCCGTTAGCAACTCCCGTAACAAAGCCGATCATGCTCTCAGGGGCGAAAACAGGGGTCTTGGCTGGCATCTCGTCATAAAGAATCTTGGCTCCGAGAGAAAGCCCGCCAACATAATCTTTAGCTGTTTTTTCGTCTAAATCTCTGACTTCAAAAGTACGATTAGTTAGGTCCACAAAAAGAAGTTTGCCTACATAACCAAACATGGCCTACACCCTTTCTTGTGATCTTTTTCTCAAGCTTATTTATAAGCTTGGATTATTAAGACTAGTATATCAAATATATATGCCTTAGACAACAATTAATTATAGCTTTTAGGAATATGCCTAAAAGCTATATGCACTGAAAATTCTGAGCCTTAGAGTTTACCCCTAAAAATTTTTAAAAATATATCTTAGTTGATTTTCTGTTTGGGGGGCATTTGCAACCAACCTTTTTTTCTACCAAATTTACAAATTTCATCAAACTCTTCGATTCTCTCTAATAATATTTTCAAAAATGTTTCCCTTAGAGACTCACTTACTACACTAATTTTGACTGCTCCGGAGCAAAGCAATAAAAAATTCTGTGAACTGGTAAAAATTCTACGGAAGATAAAATCATCATTGATTACGCCGCTTTCAGTATCGAAGGATATTGCTTTCCTGGGGCGCTCCGGCAAAGGCACTTGATAATGGGCCATCTCATCTTCGAGAATTTTTGTCTGTTTATTTAATAAATGCTCACATTTCCTTAGAAAATCTATTAGTTCTTGATCATAAGCGTAATTAACCAGAATCTCCAAGGTATCATTCCAATCGTATAGGGCCACCAGTATTTCCCATAAGTAACTTCCTTCTCCCGAGGATAATACCGGTTTATGAGCACTGTCATATCTACCAATGTGAAAATTACCTATTTGCACCATATTAACCTCCGCTGGATAAGGTTAAAGGCGGGTTTTTGAGCCAGCCCTTTAATTTCCCGTATTTGCAAACATCATCGTAAACTTCTAATTCTTTTTTAAGAAACCCTACAAAAATACGTCGTAAATCGTCGTTATAGAAAGTGGATGCTATTGCATTGGTCTGTTTGTCGATAGAGATTTGAATGCCCAAAGACAGTCTGCGAAAAAGAAATTCATCAGTAATTACATTCCCAGTTAAGTTGAACCTGACACTTTTGGGAGGGCGGTTAGGCAAGGGCAAGTGATAGCGATCCATTTCTTGTTCTAAAATATTAACTTGTTTTTCTAGAATATTCATTAAGCCTTTCTTCATTATTAGCTTGAAATCCGCATCATGAACAGCGTTTAAATAAATTTGACTGAGTTGAATTGTATCATAGCGGGATAGTAAAGCATCCCACAAGACATATGCTTCATTACCAAAAACTTCCGGAGGTTTAACAGACTGTGACCAGCCGATGTGGAAATCTTTTCTCTGCATACCGTCATCCCCAAGTCATGAGTTTTTTCTGTGAACACTTTTATATTGTCCAGTATTAAAGGCAATATTCACATCAAAAAATACGGCATTACAATCAAAAAATATATTGTTTACAAATTTCCAATGCCCACCGGCAAAGCAAGCAGCGGGTAAGAGGGGTAAGCTGTAGCTAAATAGTTCCTTCGTCCTATATAGATAAAACAAATTGAATTAATGTTCAGAAATATTAGAAAACATTTCAATAAAAAAGGGAATTAACACTCTCTGTCGAACATAAAACTTGTTATACACAATTTATTACATAAAGTGTTTCCCGTAGAAGTATGCCTTGGACCACTGCGCAAAATCGGACAGAGGAGTTACAACACCTTGAATGAGAAAACTTTTACAAACACTGTAATAAAAAGAATAACTATTCTATTTACTGTTATATTTGTTTTATGTGTCACGGTTTTAACCAGGCAGGTCTGGCACAATATGCTAAACGAAAAACAAAAAGAATTATTGTCGATCGGTACAATAGTTCTTAATCAAGTAACCAGCCATGGCCAGGAATTATCTGCTATCAAGCAAGAAATTGGTATTCCTCCTGACCGGAAAGTACTGGCCATCAATGAAATCTTGCAACAACCACTCAATGATATCTGCAATTGCTACCCGAACTATAGCTTTGGCTATTATGATCTGGAATTAAAGTCCATAGCTGCTCTGGCCCCCAATAATCATCTCACCTTACTGACGAAAATCCCCGATACGCACCCTTGGTTTAGCTCTTATCAGTCAGGAAAACCTGAATTTATAGTACATAACACCTCTTTAGACCAATCAAAGGAAGCGCTTATGGGCGTATTTATTCCAGTTTACTATCAGGGAGAAATTATAGGCCACGTCTGGGCTAATATGAAAAAAAACGATTTAATGCTTTTGACTGCCAACAAGGTAGTTATAATCCTGGGGGGCGGACTGATATGCTGGGGAATTATTGTTTTAATTGCCAGAAGGATTATCCGTCAATATCTTAACCTTTGGGATGAATTCAGTCGGCAAATTACCGAGGAAAATCCGGATTTATCAGTTCTGAATAAGGTCTCAGATCTTGCACCCTCCTTTAAAAGAATCCAAAAGTATATACATAGTTTAAAAGCAGCCCCTAATCAAACCGAGCTATTCGGAACTTTTTCGCCTACCCTAACCGCCGCTGCGGAAAAGGATTACCGAAAAAAGCTATACCAGCTTGCAGCTATTGTACAATCTTCAATTGACGGAATAATGACTGTATCTCACGATGGTTATATTAAACTCTGGAACAAAGCCTCGGAAAAAATATATGGTTACCAAGCCACGGAAATACTAGGCAAACACCTATCCATTCTAACTCCGGAGGAATTGCTCTTAAGTGATCAGGACCTTTTTAAAGCCATCAATCAGGGAAAAAGCACTCTTGAATGGAAAACCATACGCCTAACAAAATCAGGAAAAACAGTTAACGTTTCTTTATTTATATCTCCTCTCTACGGAGAAGATAACAAGGTCTATGGGGCTTCAATTATCTCACGTGACAATACCAATGAGGTAAATACCGAGAAACTGTTGAGGGAAGAAATTAAGCAGCGCCAACAATCAGAAGCTGATTTTAAAACAGTCTTTGATAAGTCTAAAATGGGCATTGTCACCAGGGGAAAGGACGGCAAGGTTATCCGTTGCAATAAAGCCTTTGAAAACATGATTGGCTATACACTTAAAGAACTTTCCAATATGGACTGGGTAGCTATCAATCATCCCGACGATCTGGAGAAAGAAAATCCGTTAGCAGAAGAGTTGCTAACGGGTGTTCGGGATTATTATGAGATAGAAAAACGTTACCTCCATAAAGACGGCAGTGTATTATGGGCTCGCTCTACAATAGTTTTATCTAAAGGGTACAGTGAGGTTACAATCGCCTTTATTGAAGATATAACAGAACAAAAGTCCTACCGGGAACAAATGCTTAAACTGGATAGACTAAACCTGATCGGAGAAATGGCAGCAGGTATCAGTCACGAAGTGAGAAACCCCATGGCTGCGGTCAGGGGATTTCTGCAGATTCTACAAACCAAGAAGGAATTAACACCCTACGAGCATTATTTTAGTACTATGATTGAAGAACTGGACCGCGCCAACAATATCATCTCCGAATTCCTTTCCATTGGACGGAATACGCCAACTAATATGAAGGAAGAAGATTTGAACCTTATTATAGAATCTTTAAAACCCTTGATTGAGGCTGACGGATACGCCACTGACCATTATCTCCAGGTAGAATTAGCTCCGGTGCCTAAAATCTTATTGAATAACAAAGAAATCAGGCAAATGATCTTGAACCTTGTTCGCAACGGCTTTGAAGCGATGCCCGCAGGAGGTACCTTGACAATCAAAACCTACTACCAGGATCAGAAAGTAATCTTGGCCATTATAGACCAAGGGCAGGGCATTAAACCGGAAGTAATGGAAAAATTAGGCACACCTTTCTTTACTACCAAACCAAACGGAACGGGACTGGGATTAGGTATCTGTTACGGTATTGCCGCCCGTCATAATGCCGACATAAAAATCGAAACCGGACCAGAGGGAACAACTTTTTACGTAGAATTTAACTCTTAACTCCATACATCAGATAATACAGGCCCTATTTTCAAAATATTATTTGGAAATAAAAATAAATCCCAAATAATTCATTTTTTGGAAAAATATATGCCTACCTATTTTAAAAAAACATATAGCTGATATAATGATAGTATTATAGAAGTAAAGTAATAAACAAGGCTAGTTAAAACTTTGCCGGGAGAGAAGATGTCATGAGAGTCTTAGTGGTTGATGATAACAAGGGTTTCAGGGCATTTATGAGGGAAGTCCTGAAATTTAATGATTGTGATGTTGTTGAAGCTTCCGATGGTTTTACAGCACTTAAACTCATTTCAGAACAGCTATTTGACGCCGTGTTCCTTGATATCAAAATGCCCAGATTAAACGGCTTGGAAGTCTTAAAACGGATAATTGTGGATAATCCCGCCTTACCGATCTTTCTTATGTCAGCCTATAACGATATCGAGCTACCCGACAGTAAAGCATATCCTAATGTTTACATCTTATTTAAACCTTTTGAATTAGAAAGTTTGAATTTTCATATTGAAAAATTGGTTTGTAATCAAAGAGCTTCCTTGGGAGTTTAAAAAACATTTAGCTGCATGGTGGCGTTTCTGCTAACTTACAGCAGGCTGGACATGATGGGATACTCTTCCTCGGTTACTGTTCCACCTGCTACACAACTCAGCCCGCTGTGCAGAAAAGAAGCACGCATAACCGATTTTAGCCCGTATCGGCTGCGAATCTCATCAACAGCGCGATCCATAGCCCTTTGTTTTTCTATGTTCTCTTCAAAAATACTAGTTTGGAGGAGACTGTTAGTACAAAGTTCTGCTACTCGAACCCCGAGATGTCTGATTGGCTCTTGATGCCAAATCTCATTAAAAAGCTGGCAGGCAGTCTCATGAATTTTGTTCGTGGAATCAGTAGGCATGAAAAGTTTCCGCTGGTGGGAATAAGAATAAAACTCCTTGTTCCTGATAGATACAGATACTAACCCGGCTAGATACTCAGCCTGACGCAACCTAGCCCCAACATTTTCTACCAGAGAAAGCAGGACCAGACTCGCTGTTTGCCGGTCATCAACATCAAAAGGAATGGTAGTTGAATTGCCGATACCTTTAATAAGTACCCGCCTGTCGGGCCGGACCGAAGATGCATCCCGTCCATTGGCAAAATTCCAAAGCAAATAGCCATAACTTTTCAAAAAAAGTTTTAAGTGCCGGGGATCTGCACTTGCCAAATCTCCAATAGTCAAAATCCCTCGTTCTTTTAGCTTAGGGGCTGTGGCCCGTCCCACGCCGAAAAGCTCTTCCACGGGAAGAGGCCACATTTTATAAGGCATTTCCTCCGGAAAGAGGGTATGGACCATATCCGGTTTTTTTAATTCCGACCCCATCTTAGCTAAAAGTTTATTGGAGGATATACCTACATTTACTGTAAAACCGAGTTCCTGCTTGATCTGTTCCTTAAGGCGGTAGGCTGTTTCTAATGGGTCGCCCAAGGCTTTTACCATACCGGTATAGTCCAAGAAATATTCATCAATTGAGTACTGTTCCACCAAAGGGGAGTACTCCCGCAGTATATCGCCAAAAGCTTTACTACACTGCATATAGAGATAATAGTCGGGTGGAACAATTATAAGTTCCGGACACTTAGCCCGGGCTGAAAAAACCGACTCCCCGGTTTCAATTCCGTAATTTTTAGCGGGGATGGACTTAGTTAAAACTATCCCGTGCCTGGTCTCCGGGTTACCACCAACCACAGCCGGCACGCTCCGCAAATCCAATCTATCTCCATGTTGGAGCCGGCGGACAGCTTCCCAGGACAAATAGGCCGAATTGGCATCCACATGAAAAATTAGGCGCCTACTCAAAAAATTCACCTCTTAAATTTTAAACAAAAACCATCTTCCCGTGCCGGGCTCAAACTTTAATTCAAAAACTTTGGCAAGACCTTTAATCGTACTTTGACAGCGAAAAGTGATCATTTTATTGCCAGCCAATTTTTCTTCGGATCTAAAGCTGATATGCTCCACATTAATAACCACGGGAAAATCATCTTCCCTAATTCTAAACTTTAACGGTGTAGAAATCCCATTAAGATTAAACGAAGCTATTACTTCAATAGGTTTCATTATAACTTTCACTGATTATCCCACCCAAAACTGTAATTACAGAACATATGTTCGCATATATATTATACATGCGAATTATAGTTATTACAATTAATTTTGGTTAGGGATATTTTGGAAATTAGGCAGTGGTGGCTAAGTGAATATATTTTCACATGCGAGGGTAATTTGTTGCACATAAAAAATTAATAGCCGGCCGATGGGGAGTTGCCCATTTTATAATATACCTTGCAGATTAAGGCTTTTGACGTTTTTTTTAATACATGGCGCACAACTTGCATATACTTTTATTTTGGTTATTTGGCCTTATCTTATAAACCAATTATTAAAGTTTGTCTACATAAACCGACACAATAAACCATAAACTGACTCGACAAACTATGATTAGACAACTTATAATAAAAGGGTACTAATAATAAAAGAGTACTGATAAGTAAATAATATTGGAGGTGTTAAAGTGAAAGTTGTAAGAGCAAATGAAGGTAATGTTTATGAAGCTCCTAATCATTTTAATATGTGGGGTGTCCGCAAATTCGGCCCTCCTGAAGGAGCCAAAAACATCAATGTATCTATTTCAGAGTTTCTGCCGGATGGCGGTGCAACCATGTGTTCCTCGGACAAAGAAAGAATTTACTATGTCCTAAGGGGATCAATCACCGTCGAAGAAGAAAATGGAACAAAACATATTCTAAATGAAGGCGATCTCATTCATATTCTTCCCGGCGAAAACCGCAGTATGGCTGTTAATGGCCTAGTTGCGGCCAGGGTAATGGTTATTATGCTTATGAACATTAAATGAGCAAATTTTGATTGGAAAAAAGAAGAGGTATGATAATGAAAACACTGAAAGACATTAAAAAAATTGCCGTCCTAGGGGCCGGTACTATGGGACCTGGTATAGCCCAAATGTTCGCTATAGGCGGTTATGAGGTTACAATGTGGACCCGTAGAGAATCTACTAGAGAACAGGCCAAGGAAACACTCCGTAAAAGCTTAGAAACTTTTGCTGAAGAGGATTTGTTGCCGGCTTCTCAGATAGAGGAAGTTTACAACAGGGTTAGTTTTGCCCTTACTGTGGAAGAAGCAGTAAAAGGTGCGGATTTTATTCAAGAAACCATTGTTGAAAACAAAGATGCTAAAACTGACTTGTATGCTAAACTCGAAACCTGTGCCAGCAAAGATTGTATTATTGCCTCTAATACCTCGGGCTTAAATATCTTCGAACTGGTTCCGGCAAGCCTGCTTCCCCAGATGGTTATCGCTCATTGGTATGCTCCCGCTCAGCTTATACCTTTGGTTGAAGTAGTTAGAGGTGAGCAGGCACCTGAAGAATTTGCTACTATAACAGTTGAGCTTCTGGAGAAATGTGGCAAGACTCCTGTTCTGATGAAAAAGTTTATCCGCGGGTATATTGCCAACCGTATGCAAATGTGTCTCAATCAAGAAGTATTCTATTTACTGGACAATGGATATTGTACGCCGGAAGATATTGACAAAGCTGTTCAGGCCAGCTTTATACCTCGGGCCGTTGTCTTAGGTCTTTGTAAACGTGCTGACTTTGGCGGTCTGGACATGACAGCCAACAATTACAAGAACAAGAGTTACACCATGCCTCCTCCTGTAGATATGCCCAAAACTCTGGCTGAACATATCGACAAAGGTGAACTGGGCTTTAAGTCCGGCAAAGGGTTCTACGATTATACGAACGTTGATAAACAGGCGGTTCTTGCCAAACGCGACAAGCAGTTGTTTGAAATCTTTAAGATCGCTAAAAGGTTTATGGATGACCCTTGTGATGTTATCAAATAACACATTTGAAAATTACTAAAACTTATTATATTCATCTCTAAAGTTTATATATGTGCTATAGTGCTATATATAAATTTTTCTATAAACCAGTTAAATTATTAAATTTTCAATCTATAAATTTAGTTATTTAACCACAGAAAGGAAGAAACTGTAATGGGTAAGAAAATCATGATTACCGCCGCTTTGGTAGGTAACGGGACTACAAGAGCCCAAACCCCACATGTTCCAATTACTCCTGACGAAATAGCAGCCGATGCGGTAGCATGCGTTAAAGCCGGAGCTTCCATCCTGCACATTCATGTCCGCGATAAGGACGGCATTAACACCATGGATCCCGAGGTTTGGAAGGAAACTATCACTAAAGTCCGGGCCGCTCTTAAAGCTGAAGGTTTGGATGCCATTTTGAATCCGACAACTTCCGGATCTAAGTTTTCTGATGAGCTCAGAATCAATCACCTCGACTTTATCAAACCGGAAATGTGTTCCTTTGACCCTGGTTCCATGAACTGGGCCAATAGCTTTGTTTTTCTGAACACTCCTAGCTTTTTGGAAAAACTAGGCAAGCATATTCAAGAAATTGACGTTAAACCTGAAATCGAGATTTTTGATGGCGGTCATATCCAAAACGTCAATTACTATATCAAGAAAGGTATTCTCAAAACTCCTTGTCATATTCAATTCGTTCTTGGCGTTACCGGTGCTATGCCCGGCGATGCTGAAGCTTTGGCTTATTTGCTTCCTAAGATTCCTGAAGGCTCTACCTGGTCTATCACTGGTATCGGCAAGGCCCATATTCCTTGCATGCTGTTAGGACTGGCTGCAGGCTGTGACGGTCTCCGTGTGGGCCTGGAAGATAACCTTTATCTCGATAAAGGTGTTCTGGCTACTAATGCCCAGCTTGTAGAAAGAGCTGTTAAATTTGCTAAGCTAGCTAACCGTGAAATCGCCACGGCGGCTGAAGCCCGCGAAATTCTCGGCGTAACAAAAAAAGTTGACTAATAATACCTCAAGAACCGGAGTCAAGAAAATATTAAAATTATTTGATTGGAGGTTTATCATATGGCTTATATGCCCCTTGATAAGAGTAAACTACATCTCGATAGAAACAAAATGACAAAAATTTACGATCTGTCCCAGCCTTGGGGTGTTGACACTCCGCTGTGGCCGTTTCCCGGCCCCCGTCAGGACCTTGTTTTCCCGCGCGGTCAATACCTTGGCCGTTTTCACAAGCGCACCATGACCTATACAGGTACCCTCCATGCAGGTACCCATATGGATGCTCCTAACCACGTTCTCCATGAGGAAGAAGTAGATCGCGCAAGAAACGGCTACTCCCTTGACGAAATTCCGCTTGAATACTGCGTTGGCACCGGTGTTATCCTCGATATGCGCCATCTCAGGGAAGAATTTGAAGCCAAGTGGAAAACCGGCTTTGAACCTGATCTCTGGTATGAACTGAAACCCGAGGATTTCGAAAAAGCCTGCAAAAAAGACGGCCTGGAAATTAGAGAGAATGACTGGGTGATCGTTAATACCGGTTTCCATCATTATTGGAGAATCAACAACGACAAATATTACAATTATTATCCGGGCATGGGGCCTGAAGTTGCTAATTGGCTTATACATGAAAAGAAAATTAAAGGCATCGCCGGTACCTGGGGTGCAACTGACGCTCCGCTGTGGCACTATCCCCTCAAAGAACAGATGCCCTGGCTCGATAAGGCCTATCGCAAAGCTACCGGTAAAGATCCTGACGTAGAGTTCCCGGACTATGAACCCTGCCATAGGCTCTTTATGCAGGCCGGTTGCTGCACCATCGAAAACGCTGGCGGAGACGTTGACCAAGTCACCGGAAAACGCATGATTATCGCTGCTTTCCCCTTCCGCTGTGAAATGGCTGATGGCGGTTTTGTTAGACTTGTTGCTTGGGAACCAGGCTCCTTCTAAACCTTTTCAACTGAGTAAAAACTTTGCCCCACAACATGCTTGTGGGGCAAAGTAAGTCTAGCTCAAATAATCCTTGAATAATTCGGGAAATAACCTTTAAGATAAATCTAAGCTAACCGCAAGAAAAAGAAAGAGGTGTGTTAAATGAAATTATTTGATTTGACAGGCAAATACGCTATTGTTATTGGCGGAGGCGGTGGAATCGGCCATTCCATGGCTCAGGGACTCGCTCAGGCCGGTGCTCGGGTTGGTATTGCCAGTCGTAATTTAGATAACCTTAAGGCTGTAGCCGATGCCTTTAAGAAAGAAAGCGGCTTAACACTTGATGTTTTCCAAGTGGACGCTTCTGATGAAGAAAGTATTAATAAGCTGGCTCAAGATGTGAAGAAAGCTTACGGTAGAATTGATATTTTAGTTAATTCTCAGGGCTTTAATGTCAAATTCCCGGCACTGGAATTTGATATGAACGAGTGGGACCGTCTGTTCTCCGTAAATGTTAAAGGAGTTATGATGGCCTGCAAAGCTTTCGGCGCTATCATGGCTGAACAGAAATACGGTAAAATTATTAATGTTTCCTCTGTCCGCGGTATCCGCGCCAATGCCGGCGGCAACAGTGCCTACTGCGCCTCCAAAGCTGCAGTGGATATGATTACTCGCTGTTTAGCCGCTGAATGGGCTAAACTGGGAATCAATGTTAACGCTGTTTGCCCGGCTCTGATTGCCACACCTATGATGGAAAAAGTAATGGCCGAACCCGGCAGAGCGGAACAATATACCAGAAATATTCCTTTAGGAAGACTGGCCAAAACAGAAGAAACTGTGGGCACTTGTCTGTTCTTGGCTTCCCCGGCTTCTGATTATGTAACCGGCCAAATGGTATATTGTGACGGTGGGCTGACAGCAATCGGTTAATGTAGTATAATAAAACACGAATTTGAGGATCTTCCCAAGGATTGTAAATATGTCCCCAAGTTTAGGATTATTTTGTTATTAGTCCTGGATACGAACCTCAACATTCAACTAAAAACTAATAATTAGAAGGTGAGTAAGGAATGCTCAAGGATGTAGTAATTGTAGACGCCATCCGTACTCCGGTAGGCACTATGGGTGGCACCTTAAAAGATGTTCAGCCGGAAGACCTAGGCTGTCTGGTAACTAAAGAAT
>JAAYOJ010000201.1 GCA_012520405.1 Peptococcaceae bacterium | reverse complement strand
TCCCTGGCTAGGGCAAGTTCTTCGGCTGAGGGTTCTGTAGCAATGATTAGGTCTACCGGATGGGATTCATCCAGGAAGCAATTAGTGGAGCGGATCATTGCCCCGGGATTTGGCCGGGAATAGATGAGGTTTTCGTAAGCATGGTGTGTAGTGTTAAAACACACAAAGTCTTTGGCGTCTTGATCCGATAGATCCAAAATTTGCCGTGCAAATTCAACAGCCATGGGTACAGCTACAGTTGAACCATCCAGGCAGGGATAGGTGCCGTACTTGACCTCATAGTAATCTTCCTTTCCGGAGGGAACATTCCAGCTCCCTTTCAAAATCTTAGCCCCCAGTTTAAATTCGCTGTCAAATACGATTTTTTCCCAAGTTTCATCCCGTTCCAGGGATTGATTAATCTGGGCCCAAGATCCTGTCTGATCCGGTAGGTCGTAATTAGGGCTGCAGGCAGATAAGCATACTGGCGCCAGGAAAAACAGCAACAGTAAAAATATCCATTTGCGTAAAATCATAAGAATCGTTCCTTCTTTAGGTATGTTGTAATAATTATAATAAGCCATGTAAAATTTTACCTCAACTGTTGTTCATTCCGGAAAAAATCCTGCCAAGGGTCTGCATCAGCGATCCTCTGCAGGGCTTCCGCCATATTGATACCGTCGGGAGCTACCCTATCCAGTTCATCCCAAGTGATGGGCATGGACACGGTAGCTCCATTTCTTGCTCTCAGGGAATAGGGAGCAATGCTGGTGGCACCCCGGCCGTTGCGAATCCAGTCGATAAAGATCTTACCCGCCCGCTTGGCTTTTCTTACATTGCTGGTATAGCGGTCCGGCCACTTCTGCTCCATCACTTGAGCCACCCGCTTAGCAAAATCGTAAAACACTTCCCAGGAAGCAGCAGGCTGTAAAGGGACGATTACATGGTAACCTTTGCCACCGCTGGTTTTAAGATAGGAGTTGAGGGCCAGTTCATTTAGAATACTTTTCAGATCGCGCACTCCCTGGCGCACTTGGTTAAGGTCCATGCCCTCATCCGGATCAAGATCAAAGACCATCATATCCGGTTTTTCCAGTTCATCTATGCGGCTTCCCCAGATATGGAATTCCAGCGTACCCATTTGCGCCTCGCTAATCAGTCCGGCTGGGCTTTCCAGATAGAAATAATCCTCTGTTTGACCATCACTGCCGGTAACCGGGAAGGTAACTACTTCCCTGCTGCCGGGGCCGGGATGCTTCTTATAAAAACAGGGGTCAGAGATACCCTTGGGACAGCGTACAAGGCTAAGAATTCTGCGGCTTACATAAGGCAGCATGCGCCCTGCAACTTGCTCATAATAGCGAACGACATCCCCTTTTGTAATTGGAGGATTTTCAAAAATCACTTTGCCCGGGTTGGTGATTTTAATGCCCTCAATCACAATATTGGCGGACGACTTTTCTTTCATGGCGCTCTCCCTTTCTTTGGCACTTTCCTTTTCTTTGCCTGGCGGTAAGGTCTGTGTTTTGTCCCCCTCCCCCTGTTCCATATGTTCTCTTCGGATATCTTTGGGGTCTTTGTCCGTGCGCAAGCCTAGGAAGCTAGCCTGACGTAACAAATTATCCTCTGTCCATTCGGCAAATTTGATTTCAGCCACCAGCTCAGGTTCAAGCCAGAAGATTTTCTCCTTGGATCTGGCTTTAGGCGCCTCCTTAAATGGAGACTGGCTGCGCTTGAGAGATTCGAATTTTGTTGCCAGCTCTAATCGTTCGGCTTCACTAAAGCCGGTGCCTGCCCTTCCGGCATAGATTAATTCTTCCCCTTCATATACGCCAAGGAGCAGAGAACTAAGCCCGCTCGTTTTCTGGGCAGAAAGAGTATACCCACCGATAATGAGTTCCTGCCTTTGTGCGCATTTCAGTTTGATCCAATCACCGTTTCTGGTCCCACTGTAGACAGAACCGGCCTTTTTGCCGACGATTCCTTCCAGGCCTGCTTCACAGGCCGCTGCGAGACTCTCTTGCCCCTTGCCGCTCACATGCCGGCTGTAATAGAGAGTCGGAGGGGCTCCTTTGAGCAAAGCTTCCAATTTTTCTTTTCTCTTAAGCAGTGGTTGTCCCCGCAGATCTTCCCCATTTAGGGCCAGAAGGTCAAAAACTATATAGGTTAAATTGGCGCCTCCAGCATGCTTGAGGTAGTTCTGTAGGGCTTGAAAATCCGTCTTACCCGTTACATCCGTGACGGCCATTTCACCGTCCAAAACCATCGCCCTGTCGCCGGCCCAAGCACTAAGAACCTTGGCGGCATCCTGGAAACGTTGGGTGTAATCCCGGCCATTCCTGGTCATAAAGCGAACCCTGCCGCTTTCGATAAAGGCCAGTATTCTATAACCGTCATATTTCAACTCATAGAGCCAATCTTCTCCTTGAGGGACTGTCTTAACTAACTTTGCCAGCTGCACGTCGGTAGTATTGAAGGGGTTTTTCGTAGTTTTTTCTTCCTCTCCCGCTTCAATCTCTTTCATGGTGCGTCCGGTCCTGATACTGGTAGTAAACTCCGCTATCCCGTCGTTAGTCTTCGCATACTCATCTTTTTCTTTCAAAAGCAGCCAATTTTCTTTTTTTTCTTCAGCTTTTGTTTTTAAACGCACAAGCGCCCATTTACCTTGGAGTCTTCGGCCTCTTAGCACAAACTTAAGTATGCCATGCTTAAGTCCTTCATCCACATCGCCATTGGGTTCCCAGTAGCCCTCGTCCCAGAGCATGACTACCCCGCCGCCGTATTCTCCTTTGGGAATCGTGCCTTCAAAATTTCTGTATTCCAAAGGATGATCTTCCACCTGGATGGCTAGTCGTTTGTCCCGGGTATTATAGGAAGGGCCCTTGGGCACGGCCCAGCTCAAAAGGGCCCCGTCCCACTCCAGACGAAAGTCAAAATGATCCCTGCGGGCCAGATGGTGTTGGACGACAAATCTTAAGTCTCCTTCACCTTGTTCCGCTTTGCCTTCTGGCTCCAAGGTCCTGGCAAAATTCCTTTTTTGCTTGTATTCATTGAGTTTATCAGTCATAAATATGTATTTCTTTTTCATTTTTACTCTCGACCAGCCGACCCCACGCATTACTTATGGGCCGGTTGGGCTATCTGGTTGACTTATGTTGATTTATTATAAACGATATCCGTTCTGATTATGCGCCATGCTCTCACACCAAGCACCACCAAGCCTATCATCAGCAGATACAATTAGCGCGGCGCCAGGTGCGTCATCGGTTTCCCCAATGTAAATGCCGGCAACGCCAATCAATACACCGATGACAAAGAGGCAGACAGCGATGTACAACGCTTTGCGCCTGACTTTCTTCAAAAAGTCCACCTCTATATATATTTCTTCAATGCGGTCACCCGCTACCTTTCATCCTTTCAATCGGTTCTACTTATATATCCCTAAAACGAATGTTTCGTTACATGCGCCCCAAAGACCTACTGAATTAATATCTATCTAAATAATCCCTTGGTGAAATAATTTCGGGTTTATCGATTTCTAGTTCAAAAAAGTCTTTATCCCCTGTAATTAGAATATCTACATCTGACAATAAAGCTGATACTAATATCGGCAAATCTTCCTTATCTCTTATATTAGGATAGCTTGCAGAATTAATATCAGCTGGAGTGTATACTAGCTCAAAGGACAACTTACTCAAAAACATATCGAGCAAATGGCTTTTATCTTTAAATTTTCTATCAAAAATCTCCTGAAGTTCATCAATGATATGTGAACAGAGTACAAGAGTATGGTCCTAAGTTACATTTTGTATAACCTTCGTGGTCTGAGACTTTGGAAAAAGAATAGCTGAGATAATCACGTTGGTATCAGTCATTATTCTCATATTTCTTCTCCCATATCTCTTTTCTTATATCTTTTACTAAGTTATTTACGTCATCTTCGTTATAAATACCCTGCTTTTCGGCTACCCCTTGCATTCCTTCTTGTATTTCTTTCAACGCAATCATTGAGGAATTAGCAATAACTATCTTGTCGCCTTCTTCAATGAAAATGACTTTATCACCTTCTTTTAAATTGAGTTTCTTCCTTATTCCTATTGGTATAGTAATTTGTCCTTTTGATGTTATTCTAGCAAGCTCCATAGCAAACCACTCCATTCCTTACTTTCCTTACTTGCTATTATACCATATATTATGCTATACCAACCATCAATTTACATCTTCTTCCAATAATGAATGCATGGTATTTCCGATAACGTCTCGAGTATTGCCGAAGCGTCATACTACATTCATATATTCTCAGATTTTGGAAATTCGCTGTTATACGAAGTGACCGTCTTTTCGCCCAGATATTCAATAATATTTACTGAGAAATAAGTGTTTCCTGTTCAATGTCTCGCAATGATCTATTGCCGTACTTCCATATCTTTTGTCCATTAGCTGCTCCTGCAACTATTGCTGCTGCAGCATAACTTGGGCTATTAAATGTTGCATCTTGAGCAAAGGTATAAACTCCATCCCCGTTGTTCACCATAATACCCGTTTCAATAAGATCTTTCCGTAATTTAGCAATAGCATTTGGGATAGACCTTCTATTCTCTAATACTGCAGTAGATCCCTTTAGAACAACATATTTATCATCCATGATTGCCATCTTGCCCAATGCATTTTTATTCTTCAACTCGAAAATCCTTGTGATATGAGTTTGATCAGAATCTGTTAAAGCTCGTGGTTCGAGAAAGTCATAGCGTAGAGAAGCTAGTATTAGTTTGATTCCTTCTAAAAACTGACTAACTTCAGCCGCATCGACTTCCGAAATATTCGGCTTTGTAGGGCATTGTGAGTTATCCAATTTCACTCTAAACGCTTCTTTTGCTAAAGAGTACAATTCAGCTTCTAAGTACTGAATCTGTGTCTTGGTTAAATAGCCATCCTTTGAAGAAAATACAATAGCTTCTGTCCAAAAGTCTTTGTTATTAGAATGACTTTTTAACCTTGGCAAAACAGGATCGCCTTCTCCCACATATAAGACCAATTGCTCTGCATCAGAAACATCAGTTCCTAAAAGCAAATAAACTCCAGGTTTATTTGCTGAATCTCTTTTGGCAAACATATCAATTTGTGTCCTTGGAAAGATGGTACTGTGAATAGTCATATTTGAAATTTCTAATGTACGCAAGCCATTTGGCTTTCCATCAACTAAGAAAAGCCTAATTAATTTCCCTTTCATTTCCTTCTACTCCTTTTCGCTAGGTCATTTCGTATAACGTTCCCGCAAATTGCAGAAGCGTCATATTACATGCATATTTTCTAAGTTTTGGAAATTCGCTGTTATACGACGGATCCACTTCATTGAAGTCGCATAAGCAGATTATCAGATTTTAGTACATCAAATAAAAAGTCATCATCGCCAGGCTGATTGTGTTTTGTTACAATAATATACTCCCCTGATGGACTGATGTTCATATTCACAAGCCATGTATCGCCGTAGTCGTCAACTTCGATAAGTTTATTACTTTTTGTGCTATACGCTAAATAATCTTTGATATATTTTCCCTGTGATTTACTATAGTTTTCAACGCTGAACAAAAATACGCATTCTTCATCCTGTTCGAATGCCCCCATAAAATGTCCGAACTGTCGTTTATCAATATCTTCATCAGGGAAATCTCTCTCCCCGTTGTAAATATCAAATACCTGGGATTGCCTAGTATCAGGATTATAAACTACCCCTTGGTATATGCCTCCTGTTACATCGCCAGTCATGAAAACTAACTTGCCTTTATTTGTACGGAATATTCCTTCTTCTAAACAACGTTCAGCCGTTATAAGCGAGGAGCTTCCTGTTGAAATATCGTAAAGAAAAGTTTCTGTAACATCAGGTTTGGTCTCCTTAAGGTAGACAAAACGTCTGTCATCAACCGCTAATAACAACCATGCATTTCTTAATAGCTCATGCTCACCAGTTTTATCACCATAGTAGATGCTGCCCACTCCCGGAGTTTTAGGCTTGCGCTTGCTATAGTAGTATAGCCTATCACCCATCTTCTTCACGTTGAATGCCCATGAAAGATAGGGTGCTTCAGTGTTTTGACTTACCTTGGTAGTAATCGGAGAGCATTCTTCGGTCACTTGTACTTCGTCGCCTGTTTTTATGTTGATAATGAAAAGACGAAATTCGGTGGATAAAAAGATATTATCGTTATCAAGCCATTCAGCCTGCCCCACTGGAGGACTGTAACCCCCGACTCCTTCACGATATTTATCAACATTCAGCTGCAAAATGGATTGATCAGTTTCCGAGTCACGAATTTCAACTGTATTGTCATAATGTCCCATCGTTATGACAATATATTTCGATTTATCAGGAGACAAATTGCAATCTAACCAGTTAATATCTTTCTTTGATATATCGTCCGACATTAAGTTTTCTGTTTTCCCATCGGCGGGAGAGTAGGTAAATATCCCGTTACTGGTAGCATACAGTAAATGATCGTCCTGCCATTTTGTTGATATTGCTCTTACATCTTTAGGTAGTTCGATTTCCCTTTTGTGTCCGCAACCAATAAAAAAAATAAGTATCAAGCAAAGCAAAACACATGACGATTTTTTCATTCCAGTCCTCCTCATAGAATGGATCTGTCGTATAACGTTTTCGCTATTCCCGCAGCGTCCCAACTACATTCATCATCCGCTAGTTGCGGGGAACTCTATGTTATCTGATGCTGCGGCAAAGGAACACATTCATTAAAAAACTTCGTAATCCTCTGAATCGTCATGTTCCCCTGTAATACAAGTAAAGCATCCATCAAATCCACCAACTGCTGAACCAATAGCCCATATAGGCGCTCCACAAACGTTACAAGTGGCACCTTCCTTTTTACGTTTTAAAGCATCTTTAAGCCGGGAAGTTACATCCTTTAAATTCTCATCCGGATTACTTTTCTTATACTTCTTTGCAAATTCTTCTATTGAAATTTTAATCATATTCTACTCCTGATGAATCTCGAAAAATCAAAGTCGACTACATTTCTCGCCATTCAAATATTTCTTTGCTAATTCTTCAGCCTTTTTAATTCCTTCATCTGTTAGATATACAGACTTTGATCTATGGCTACCAGAAATCAGATCTTCATCTGTCAACTCATTAATAATATCGAAGTCATACCCTTTCCATGTTCGCCTGGCTTGAGCAAATCCTACATCTTCCTCCCATGAGGTGAGATACATCAGCAAAAGAGTTAGTTCTTTCACGGTCTCTTCCAATATGATTCACCTTCCAATTATCAATTAAACCAGACCTAGCGGTTTCAGATAACGT
>JAAYOJ010000042.1 GCA_012520405.1 Peptococcaceae bacterium | reverse complement strand
TATTTCATTTATAATTTCAATAAAAGTTTACCAAAGGTAATTTTATAACTAGAAACAACATTAACCCCAATGGAGAAAGATTTTCCATTGGGGCTAACACTTCTTGATTCGCGGGAGCAGAAGAGACCGTTTATTTTATAGAGTAATTGGTTAGAACTGAAGTTATTTTGTCGTTTTCCAGCACGAATTCTCTTTTGATTAAGCCAATATCCTTCTTATAGTATTCGTACAGGGTAGAGAATTCTTCGGTAATTTTTACTTTCACGCAATTGTCAAATTTTCCTGCCGGAGTATTGACAACGGCATTGATATCAACTATCTCTCTTGTTGAGCTTCCGGCGGTCCACTTAGTGCCCGGTTTGATGGGTCCCTTAAGCATAGTAATATTCTGGTTACCGGGCTGATTAAGCATATTTTTCGGTTCATAGTCTTCCCCTGTAAAATAGATCCGGGTTACAGCGTCAGTGCTTATTTGGTAAATGGAAGTACTGACTGTCCCGCCGTTATCTTCTTTGATTTGACTTTTATTACCTTCAGCATACAGAACTTCACGGGTAAAGGAAGCGTACTCATTGCCATCACCCAGGTATTGCCAAGTACTGCCTTGGGTCAGGGGGAAATAATCCGCCGGCTTTGATGTCTTCTCTTCTTTTGCTTCTTCAGGCTGCTTGGTTTGGCTGGAAGCCGGTGCCAACAGACTAAGATCCGGCTCAACTGGTTCTAAGGTATAGTAATGCCCCCAGATGGCTTCTTGCTTTTCCCCTTCAAGAAGGAACTGAACTTTTTTAATTTCCGGCAGTTGAGTAAGGGTATTGACAATAGAGAAAATAGTCATTGTCTCTCCGGAACTGCCGCCCCAGTGGTTAGTTTTAACTTCTTTGCTGAAGTTTACATAGGCAACGCCACCGGATATTTCCAAGGACAATAATTTTGTTTCTTGGGGGATAGTGGGGACAGAATCTTGGCCTTGAGGACCTTTGATGAGTTCATTAATCATTAGCTCTGGGAGATTTCCGCTTTTGATGACGGTTCTCTCTTCTTTTATCAGATACATGGCTTGCTGATCACCAAAGTAGAGATTAATTTTAATTGTTTCTTGGCTTGGTTTGGGATCTACGGCGGGATCTTGGTCCGGGGTATTTTTTTGCCACGGAGCCGAGCTACAGCCGAACAGGCTTAAGGCCAAAAACAGGACTATTATCGAGACCAAAAGTTTTTTCATTTGGCTTCTCCTTTCAAAATAACTGTTATCTTCGAAAGAAGTATAGCAAATAGGAGTTTCAGTTTTATGACAAATTGTTAAAAAAGTATTACATTAATAAATAATTTATGCTACTTGGTCTGTCTTAAAGCGGGTAAAACAATTTGAAATTCAGTGCCTTGACCGGGAACGCTTGTTACCGAAACGGTACCCTGATGCAAATTGATGATCTCCTGCACAATAGGTAAGCCAAGGCCGGTGCCGCCTTTTGTCCGTTCTCTGGCTTTGTCAATACGGTAGAAGCGGCTAAATATTTTTTCCTGATGCTCGGGTGTTATACCAACTCCCTGATCAATAACCGAGATCATGAGTTTTTCCTGATCGACAGTACTGGTGATCCGCACTTCCTTATTTTCCGGAGAATATTTGATCGCGTTATCTGCCAGATTATACACGCTTCGGTATAACATATCCCGATCAGCAGGCCAGGTCAGCTGTTCCTGGGCCTCGATAATGATTTCAATATTTTTATAAGCTGCCAAAGGCCGAAGACTCTCTTTTACTTCAGCGAGAAGTTGGCTGATATGTACGGTTTCCAGCTTAAAGGAAGCTTTATTTCTTTCGATTTTGCTCAATAGTAAGAGATCGTTAACCAGTCTGCTCATTCTGTCCAACTGCCCGTCAATATCTCTTAAGAATTCCTGAGCTTCTTCCTTAGATTCTGGATACTTAATCAACAGGGATTCTACCAATACCTTTAAGGCTGCTACCGGGGACTTTAGTTCATGCGAAGCATTGGCGATAAATTGCCGCCGGATAATATCTTCTTGTTTGACCTTTTCACTCATTTCATTAAAAGAATCAGCTAGGATTCCCAGCTCATCGTGGTTTTTGACCCGAACTTGATGTCCGTAATCACCGGCGGCCATTCTTTTAGCTGCTTGGGTCAAATTGCGGATAGGCACAGTTATTATTCTGGCGAGCAGCAGGCTGATTAATAAGGCCAGGATACCACTGCCTATGGCGGTTGCCAGCAGCCGGTTTCTGGTCTGATCCAGTCGTTCAATAACATCATTAATATCTGCTGAGATAAAAACGGCACCGACAATCTGCTTGCCTGAGGCCACCGGTACTGCCAGATATAACAGGCTGCCGTAATCGGGATAGTGATTAGTTTGGGCGATGCTTTCACCTTGCAGAGCATCAGCAACTACGGATATTATTAGCTCTTGCCCTCGAAATAATCCGGAGGAATCCCCCAGGATAGTACTCGCTGAGTTAAAGATTAGGATGCGGTGACCGATACTTTCGCCAAAATCTTCAGCCAAATAATTTAAATAGGCGTTGTTTTGCTCCCGCAGATAGGGTGCGGCCCTCTCTGCAATGATGTTGGCATAGCTTAAAAGGACATTTTTTCTCTCCTGGATAAGAGATTGTTCAATGTCCTGCAGGGCAAAATAGCCAAAAGCCGCTATGGCTGTAAAAATAATTAAAAGATAGGTTAGCCCGATCTTAATGCCCAATCTCAATTTCATGCTTTATTCTCCGGTTGAAAATAATAGCCGATACCCCATTTGGTTTGAATAAACTCAGGACGAGAAGGAACAGGTTCTATTTTATCTCTGAGGCGCCGGATATGGACATCCACAGTCCTGTCTTCCCCGGCATAATCATAGCCCCAGACTAAGCTAATCAAATCTTCCCTGGTATATACTTTACCCGGATGTTTAGCGAGTAACTGCAGCAGATCAAATTCTTTGGCAGTAAGGGTGTGGATCTCTTTTTCATCCACCGTAACTGTTCTCCGGGATAGGTTGAGTTTCAGCCTGGTGTTAGCACGGATCAGTTGGGTATCGGAGTTCTTACCGCTGTTTCTTCTGAGAACAGCTTTAATTCTGGCGATTAACTCCCTGGTATTAAAAGGCTTAGCAAGATAGTCATCTGCGCCCAACTCCAGTCCAATGATTTTATCCACATCTTCACCCTTAGCGGTAACCATGATGATAGGAAGCTGAGAAATCTGCCGGATCTTTCGGCATACTTCCAGACCGTCTATTTCTGGCAGCATGAGGTCAAGAATCAGTAAATCGTATTCCTGATTAAGGCTCTTTTCCAAAGCCTGGGTTCCACTATAGGCGGCATCAGTCTCAAAACCTTCAGCCTCCAGGCTTCTTATTAGGCCCTTGACCAGAATTTCCTCGTCATCCACAATTAATATCCTTGCCATGAGACAACATCCTTTTGGAGTTAATCTAAACAATACGATTATACCACTTGTGACCGATTCCGTTAATTATTAGCGCCTCCAACCCACTGATATAGACAATTTACATTAGAAGTAATATGTGATAGACTATATTTGTGATATTTGGAATTTTATACAGGCACAATTAGTGTGCAAAAAATTATAATTAAATAGCTCCGAGCCTGTTCACCTAAGGTTTGCTGGTTATGCTATGGTGATTAGGCCTGGGTATTGCCCACAGGGTTGAGAGAGAAATCTGACAGCCTCCCTTCTTGGAAAGGAGTAAATTAAGAAGCTAAAGGCACTTTTAAGAATCTCCGTTCAAGAAGTGCTTTTATTATTTGCAAGCAGAAGGAGTTTATATCTATTAAATGAAAAAAAACACGGTTGTTGCCATTCAATGCACTAAAACAAGCAGGTCTAAGATAATAGTTCTGGTTCTTATGCCTATATTGTTAGGTATTGTTGCCTTAACAGTAGGGCGTTACCCAGTTTCTCTTGCAGATATTTGGCAGGCCTTTACCGGGTTTTTTGGTAGTGAAAATAATTTATCAGATACTGTTCGCACTGTTATATTTGATATTCGTATTCCGAGAATTATAGCTGCTATTCTGATAGGAATGGCCCTTTCCGTTTCCGGAGCAGCATTCCAAGGAACTTTTAAAAACCCATTAGTTTCTCCGGATATTTTAGGAGTGTCTGCGGGAGCAGGATTTGGTGCAACTTTAGCCATAGTTTATTCCTGGGGTAGCTTAGGAATAGCTATTTCGGCCTTTGCTTTCGGCTTGTTGGCAGTTTGGCTTACTTATTTCATCGGAAATCTAATCAAAAATTCCGGTGAAATTACATTAATCTTGGTTTTAGGCGGAATCCTCGTCGGCACGGTTTTTACATCTTTGGTCTCATTAATAAAATGTGTGGCAGACCCTTACGAAAAGTTGCCGGCTATTACCTATTGGCTGATGGGAAGTCTAAACTCAACCCAAATGAAGGATGTATATATGGTGATTCCTCCCATGGTGGTTGGTCTAATCCCGCTTTTATTGTTACGTTGGAAGTTAAATCTGCTGGCCTTTGGAGATGAAGAAGCTCAGAGTATGGGTGTAAATACGGATAGGCTGCGATTAGTTGTAATAATTTGTGCAACCCTGCTGACGGCTTCCGCCGTTTCAATCAGTGGGATGATTGGGTGGGTGGGACTGGTTATTCCCCATTTCGCCAGAGCGATTACCGGGCCTAACTATCAAAGCCTATTGCCGGTTTCGATGGCAGTGGGAGGTTCATTTTTACTCATTGTGGATACTGTGGCACGTACCTTATTAGCGATGGAGATACCATTAGGCATATTAACATCTCTAATCGGAGCTCCATTCTTCATATATCTATTATCACATAGTAGGAGGGGTTGGAAATGAGTTTAGAAATAAGAAATCTATCCTTTGCCTATGACAAGAAACAGCCGGTTTTTGAAGGCATTTCAATGAAGGTAGAAAAAGGAGAAATTGTCAGCATTCTCGGTTCCAATGGTGCGGGGAAAACTACCCTCTTCAAAACAATTCTGGGCCTTTATAAAGCTCGTCAAGGACAAGTAATTGTAAATGGCCGGGACGTTAGTAACTGCACCAGACGCCAGCTTGCTAAACAAATGGGTTATGTTCCCCAAAATCATATTCCGCCTTTTCCTTATTCCGTAATTGATGTTGTTCTGATGGGGCGAACCGCTCATATAAACAATTATGCCGTA
>JAAYOJ010000111.1 GCA_012520405.1 Peptococcaceae bacterium | reverse complement strand
TTTTTTGTATTTGACCTTATAGAAAGGTCGCCTCAAAATAAAACCATCGGCCCGGAATTATTTACAGACATTTTGATTGAGGGTTCTGTAATCGAGCAAAAACACCGGGAAATGATGATAAAATGCATGGAATCTGCCTATCGAGCTTCCTATAGATTGATTGATAAACTTAACTCAATAAAAAAGACATTCTAGGGTTAGGGATTTCCTATTTGCCCTAAATTTGAATTCACAGAAATCCTCCAAAACCCATTCACGTAATTCTTGGAGGATTTTTGCCCCTAAATGTATATAACCTTACTTACTCACCAAAAACCATCATAGAGTTTACTGCATTCATATTCATCTTAAACAGCAAAAAACCTTAAGTTCTATAGAACTCAAGGTTTTCATTATTTATTTCTTAACTATATTCGAAGGTTTATTTGGTGGAGGCGAGGGGACTTGCACCCCTGTATCGAAAGGCAACCACAAAAGCCTCTACGTGTGTAGCTTTCATATTGGTTCTCGCCTTATGGGACTCCTGAAAGCGGGATTCCTTTAAGGCCAGTCTGGTTGGTTCCTTGTTTTGGCCTCAGACGGTGGCCGCACAAGTTTCCCTGCTAATTTGACACCCTGGCCCTCCTCCGCAGGTTGAGAAGGCAGGATGTTAGCTGCAATTAAGCAGCTAAAGCGTAATTATTTTCTTTGGCAATTATAAATTGTCCGCTGTTTTACGAGATCAAGCGGAATCTCGACACGCCACTTCTGCCATTGCTCCCCCGAGCGAATCTAAAACGCCCCCGAAGAGTGGCTATAATAGTATATCATATTTTAATAAATATGCCAGTTTTTTTACTGTATAATTAAATGTTAATTTAATCAAAATACACAAGCTCAATCATTTTGTTCTCATATTCTTATTTTTACACTTACAGCTATTATATGCTATACTAACTTATAATATTAGCAATTTTTCATATAGATAAAACATAATATTATTATGTGAATAAACTTCGCCGGCATTTTAAGTGTATCATAAAAATTTCATAATTCAAAGGAGTGGAAAGGAATGAGCGAGTCTGTCTATTGCCCAAACTGCAATAGCTTGCAGGAATCCGGTGCAATGTTTTGCCCTCAATGCGGCACTAATTTATCAGCAACAACTGAACAGCCCGCACCCGTCGCAGACCAGAATAATTCAGCCGCTAATCCTTCTCAAGGGAAAGCAATCGCCTCACTGGTGCTCGGCATTGTAGCAGTCATATGTATATTCCTAGGTTATGGTGCCCTACTGGGAATTGTTTTGGCCATCGTTGGCATAGTATTAGGTACCTCGGCTAAAAAAGAAGCTCCTTCTTCCATGGCTACGGCCGGCGTGGTCTTAAGTATTATTGCCCTGGCTTTATGTATTATTTCTTTTCTGGCTTGTGTAGCCTGCGTTGGACTCCTATTTTCTGTAGAAAGTCTTTATTATTAACACCTATTAACTTCTATTCTATTGTCACAACTTCAATTTAACGAACAGGGGCTTGACTGTTAAGTTATGCCCCTTTTGTCAACCCGGAGGAATTTGTATGTACCCGGTAATAAACATTTTTGGTTTTAATGTTGCCTCTTATGGATTAATGAATTTATTAGGCTTTGGCCTGGGAATAACACTCGCTTCCTGGAGGGCCAAAAAAAGAGGAATCTCTTTTGAGCAAGAATTTTTGCTGTTAATCCATGTTTGCATTGGTGTAATTATCGGCGCCAAATTACTTTTTTTGCTCATAAACATCGACTATATCTGGCTGCATAAAGAAATTTTATTTCAAAGCATGGATAATTTGATAACCTATCTTGGAGGAGGTTTTGTTTTCTATGGGGGATTGGCAGGTGGGATAATAGCTGCCTATCTTTATTGTCGCTATTATCAGGAGCCCTTTTTGAAGATGCTGGAAATTGCTGTTCCCTCAATTCCGTTAATTCATGCCATGGGCAGGATAGGTTGTTTCTTAGCAGGATGCTGTTACGGTATACCTGTGAATTCCTGGCTAGGGGTCACATTTACTCGCTCGCCATATGCTCCTAACGGTATTCCTCTCTTCCCGGTGCAATTATTGGAGGCCGGTATAAACCTAATTCTATTTATGGTGCTATTAATCTATGCCCGTCAAGAACGTAAACCTTTTCAGGTTTTAGGTTTTTATCTTCTATTCTATTCCCTGGCAAGATTTATTCTGGAGTACTTGCGCTTCGATGAAACCCGAGGTATATATGGGATCCTTTCAACCTCGCAATGGATTAGTATCTTAGTATTAGCTGTAGCAATATACTTGCTCTTGGGTAAACGAATAAGACAAGTACCATCTGCTTAGCTTCAGTTTCCTGACATTGAAGTTCCATAAGCAGCACAGGTTGCTCCCAGCATGGCGGCATTTTGGGCCGCCATTAGAGATTCTATCGTGACAAAAGCATTGGTCTGAATCAAATCACTGCCCTTTTCGATTCGTTCCAGCAAAACAAAGGTAACCAGCGAGGTGGCTGTAAGAAAAAGCGCCTCTTTACCCAACCAGCGAATACTACGATCTTCTCTCAAATATTCGCACACTTCTTTAACGGTCATTGCAGCCTTGTCACTTTGCCCCCCTAACAGGGTTAACAACCCCAGGGAACCGTAATTTCTGGAATATACTTTTAGTTTATTCTCCTTAAAATAGGTATAAAGCTTACGGCACCTCTCAGCCTTTTCTTTATTATTCTCCCGACTTAAGCTGAGGACGTGGGATAGAAACTGTAAACCGTTACTTCTAGGAAAACCTGCCTGGTGGAGTTCCTGATATAAGCCCTCAATCTCACTCATTAGAACAGAAGTTGGCTTTTCCGTTTCGGCCAGAAGAATTGATAAGGGGTAATCATCCCCGGAAGTGAGCCAGGGATGGGCTTTTCTCATGGCTTTAAAAATTTCATAGGCCTTGGCTATTCTCAAGTCGACTTTGTTAGGAGCACAAGTTAATAACAGAGTGTAGGCTGTGACCGGTCTATATGTATAACTGCGAAAACCAGATTGTTTCAACCTTTCTTCATAGTCCAGCAGGATATCAAATTTTGCCTTCGGATCGGGAAAATTGAGTACTAATAAAGCTGAAAAGAGAACGGACTTTTGCCGGTAACAGGAAAAGGGGCCGGTATTTTGCTTAAGGTAAGCGTTAACTTGTTCTATTTCCTCTTTAATATAATCTTTGCCCTTCATCACATAGGAAAGGGCAATTAGATTATTCATATTGCCGGAATTCTTCCATTTAAAGTCCTTACTCACCTGCCGATAAATATTGATTAATTTATCAACATTAAGCCGGAGTGATAAGTCCATCTATTATTACCCCCTTACCAGCCTTTAGTTCTATCCCTTAAATCCCTTTCCATTTGTCTTTTAGCATCACGCTTAGCTAGATCTTCCCTTTTGTCATAAGTTTTCTTACCTCTACATAACCCTAGCTCAATCTTAGCCAGGCCCTGTTTGAGGTAGATCTTAAGCGGAATGAGCGTCATACCCTGTTGCTGAACTTTACCCGTGATTTTAGCAATCTCGGATCGGTTGAGCAGCAATTTCCTTTTCCTTAATGGATTATGATTAAATCTATTTCCCTGTTCATAGGGACTAATGTGCATCTGGTTAAGCCAAACCTCACCGTTGTTTATTTCCGCATAACTGTCTTTAAGATTGACTTTTCCCGCTCTGATGGATTTAATTTCTGTCCCGGTCAGGATTATACCTGCTTCATATCTTTGCTCCACAAAGTAATCGTGAAAAGCTTTTCTGTTTTCGGCAATAACCTTAATTCCATCCGACATTTAACTCACCCCCGAAAAGCTATAGTCCTAAATCAGCGGCCGCCTTTTGCATATAACGTAATGAAAGGTCCAAAAACTCGTCCAGCTTAAGCCCTATGTCCTCACAAGTGAGGATTTGTTCTCTGTCCGCTCCCCTAGCAAATGCTTTTTCGCCAAATTTCTTACGCAAGTAATTGAGTTCTACGCTGGCCAACTTTTTATCCGGCCTGACCAACGCAGCGGCTACCAAAAATCCCGAGACCGGATCGGCAGCATAAAGGGCTT
>JAAYOJ010000051.1 GCA_012520405.1 Peptococcaceae bacterium | reverse complement strand
GGTCCGTCATGAACCTCTCTGGCTACTCTACGTCTTTCCTCTTCCTGCGCTTTCATAATACGCAAAGCAATTTCTTTTTTTTGATCATCACTGTAACGCTGTGAAATCTCCGTTATCCCGTCTCTCAGAAGGCTTATGGCCAAGCTTATTTGACTTATTAAGTTTTCCGCTTGCTTTACTGTTCCTTCCAGGTTTTTTAACGATCTTTCTATTTCATCCCTCCGTACCCGCAGCTGCAATTCTTTGGACTGTAAAAGCTTTAACTCTAACTGTGAATCTTTGGCTTCCGAATAAGCATCCAGCATTTGCTGCTCATTATATATTTGAAAGTTCTTATTAACCTCTAAAAGTTTTTGGCGCATATGTTTTTCTTTTTTATGCTGTAAATCAACTTTTTTGATGGTTTCACTTAATTCTAGATTTAAAAAGGTTAATTCCTTTTCCAAGCGTTGGGTTTCCGATTTCGTGGTTTCATATATGTGAAATATTTCTTCTTTGCCTTTTTCAACCGCATGCAAGGTGGCATCAAACACTTCTGATAAGCGTTTCATTCTTTAACTCCTTAATTTAATAAAGTAAAATGCTGTCCAATATCTTCATTCGACATTATCTTGATATTTCCTACTCCATAACAATATTCTGCTGACAATTTACTATTTTTTATATAAAAATTCTAAGATTTCCAGTGTTTCTTTTTGAACTAATAACTATGCTGATTATAAAAACTTACCTTGACATCACTTAGCTGTTTTGCTATGATTTAAGTTGTCCTTAAACTCGGGGCGTGGCTCAGTTTGGTAGAGTGCACGGTTCGGGACCGTGAGGTCGCAGGTTCAAATCCTGTCGCCCCGACCATCTAAGCAATTAAACCACGGGATTGGTAATTCCCGTGGTTTTTGTATTTTCTTAAAATATCAATGGTATAATAATGCAAAATGAATTGAACAATAAAGGATATAAGCGATTTATAGTCGAATATTAAAAACACCATAAAGGAGGTATCTCAATGCCGGAAACATCAAATCTGCTTGCCTGGACATTTGTCAGCGAATGCCCTATACCTGAAGATGTAAACGACCTCTTAGTGGATGGAGAGGAAGCAATTGCAGCCTACAAGACAATAAGGGATAGTGCAATTTTTACTAATAAAAGACTAATAGTCAGAGATGCCCAGGGAATCACCGGCCGAAAAGTAGAAATCTACTCTTTACCATACTCGTCGATTAACATGTGGTCTTCAGAAAATGCCGGGACCCTGGATCTAAACGCGGAAGTTGAACTTTGGACCAGGGCCGGACATATTAAAGTTAATCTTAAAAAAGGAGTAGACATTAGGAAGTTGGATAAATTGATTGCCCAAGCTTTATTAACATAAAGGAGATTACAATGTTAAAAGGTAAACTAACCTGCCTGCGTCCCCTCGAACCGGATGATCTGGATAGCTTATATAACTGGTATAACGATCCCGAATATTGCTACTGGGTAAGCGGGAGTTGGCCGCCGGTAACTATGCTCAGGCGGGAAGAAATTGAAAGAATGATGTATGAGGAAGATGAACATCGTTATGCTTTAACTGATCTTAAAGGTCAATTAATTGGCTCTATCGGCTTTGATCAGGTTAATATTTCGGCCCGTTCTGCCCGCATCTATATAGGCATAGGTTGTAAAGAACACTGGAGTAAAGGTTATGGCACAGATGCTTTATCCGTTTTTATTCACTATCTTTTCGACCATTGGAACTTTCGTCGCCTAACTGCAGAAACCTGGCAGAAAAACCAGCGAGCCTTATGCTGCTACCAAAAACTAGGATTTGTTATCGAAGGAAACTTAAGAGAAGCCTATTATGTAGACGGTCAATATTACGATGCCATAATACTAGGGCTCTTAAAACAAAACTTTAGGCCTCCTGCTTAATATGTCAGCATTTTTTCCCCCACCCCTTTTTCTCCTGATTTTTCCTACAGCTTGCATTCTTGTGCATAATGGAGTATTATATTGATGAACTATCAATAACTTCTTGTATATTTTTTCTAACTTAATATTACTCTGGGGACAGGTGTAATTCCTTACCGGCGGTAAAAGCCCGCGAGCCTTAAGAGGCTGATTCGTTGAAATTACGAAGCCGACAGTTAAAGTCTGGATGGGAAGAGATATGTGCATGCTATAGATGCAGCACAGTGTTATTGGCTTGTTAAAACCTGGAGTAATCCGGGTTTTTGTTTTTTAGGTTTTATTACTGGTTAGGGAGGTTATAAATGGAAAGCAAAGCAATGGATAAAATATATATGCAGAGAGCTTTGGACCTTTCTCTGCTGGCTGCCGGTCGAACCAGTCCTAATCCCTTGGTCGGCTGTGTTATTGTCAAAGACGGAGAAATTGTAGGCGAAGGCTATCATTTGCAAGCAGGAACCCCCCATGCGGAAATCCACGCTTTAAAAGCTGCCGGACAAAAAGCCCAAGGTGCTGATGTATATGTAACTTTGGAGCCCTGCTCTCATTATGGCCGTACTCCACCCTGCACGGATGCTTTAATTAAAGCTGGGGTCAAGCGAGTATGCATCGCCTTGACTGACCCTAATCCATTGGTTAACGGACAAGGCCTTAAGCGGCTTCAAGAAGCGGGAATCACCGTTGAAACAGGAATCTTAAGCGATAAGGCTCAAAAAATCAATGAGGCTTTTATTAAAACGGTTACCCAAAAAATGCCCTTTGTTCTCTACAAGTGCGCCTTAACACTGGACGGCAAAACAGCAGTATCTTCCGGAGATTCCAAATGGATCTCCTCCCCCGAAGCCCGACAATATGTCCACCATTTAAGAAACACTTACGACCTTATTATGGTGGGGAGCAGAACGGTAATTCAGGATAACCCCTTATTAACCTGCCGCCATATAGAAGGCGGGAGAAATCCGGTGAGACTTATTGTCGATGCTACCCTCTCCCTGCCTCTGGACTCTAAAGTTCTTAATCCCCAACATGGCCTCTGTATTATTGCCGCCAGTCAGGCTGCGGATCTCAAGAAACAGGAACGGCTAAAAGAAATGCCTAATGTCCAGGTCTGGCAGTACGACACAGAACGATATGTACCTCTTCCTTTACTGCTCCGAGATATTGCAGCCCATGGCTGGAACAGTATCCTACTGGAAGGTGGCGGTACCCTAGCCGGTAAAATGTTGACTGAAAAACTTATCGACAAGATTGAATTCATTATAGCCCCTAAAATAGCGGGCGATGGCCCATCTCCTATTTCCGGTCTGAAACTGTCTCAAATGTCTGAAGCAGTCCATTTAGATAATTTAGAGATTAATGAGATTGGGGGAAATTATAAAATTACGGGCTATGTGAATAATACAAAAGATACTTTTAGTGGAAGTGATTAAATTTGTTTACTGGAATTATTGAGGAATTAGGAAGCGTACAAAGACTGGATACTCTTAAAGATTCGGCCAGGTTGATAATTAAAGCAAGCAAAGTACTGGAACAAACTCAAATCGGAGACAGCATTGCTGTCAACGGCGTTTGTTTAACCGTTACCACTCTTTCTGCGGACACCTTTGCCGTAGATATAATGTATGAAACCCTAGCCAAAACAAATTTACAGCAATTAAAACAAAACTCCCAAGTCAACTTGGAAAGGGCTTTGCAGTTGCAAACCCGCATGGGTGGCCACTTAGTAAGCGGCCACATCGATGGTACCGGAAAAATTTTAGCTATTAACGATGTCGGTATTGCTAAAGTGTATAAAATCGCCGCTGACAGCAATATTACCGGTACTTCCATTCCCAAAGGTTCAATTGCTATCGATGGGATCTCCCTAACGCTGATAGACGTCGAAAACGACTTTTTTACGGTATCCTTGATTCCGCACACAGCCAAAAATACGACTTTAGGCTTTAAAATTCCCGGAGACACCGTAAATATTGAGACCGACATAATCGGCAAATATGTAGCAAAATTTCTCAAACCACAAACTGAAACTAAAAAGGATATCTCACTGGATTTCTTAACTGAGCATGGCTTTATGTAAATTAGAAAGTAAAGGAGTGAGTTCCATGTCCAGCGAGCAAGAAAAAATATTCGATTCGATCGAAGAAGCTATTGAAGACATTAAAGCCGGTAAAATGGTTATTGTTGTCGACGATGAAGACCGGGAAAACGAAGGCGATCTGGTTATGGCCGCCGAAAAAGTTACACCTGAATGCATTACTTTTATGGCTACCCATGGACGAGGATTAATATGTGTTTCCTTAACTTCTGAAAGACTTGAACTTTTAGAACTGGATCAAATGGTTAAGAATAACACCGATCCTCAATGTACAGCATTTACCGTCAGTGTTGATGCTGCATCTTGCACTACGGGCATTTCAGCATACGAACGGGCCCATACTATTCAAGTGCTAGTCAACCCTGACAGCAAACCACATGACCTACGCCGTCCGGGACACATCTTTCCCCTGCAGGCAAAGGACGGTGGAGTACTGGTCCGGACCGGCCATACCGAGGCCTCGGTAGATTTAGCGCGGCTAGCGGGCTTAACCCCCGCCGGAGTACTGTGTGAAATTATGAAAGATGACGGTAACATGGCCAGAGTCCCGGATTTAGTTGAATACAAAAAAAAGCATAACCTAAAAATGGTTACCATAAAAGACCTTATACTTTACCGCCGGCGCACAGAAAAACTCATCGAAATGACGGAGAGTATTAATTTCCCAAGCGAGTATGGTTCTTTTAAAGCAGTTGGTTACCGCAGTCTTATAGATAACAAAGAACATCTGGCTTTAATTAAAGGGGATGTAGCCGATGGTAATCCTGTGCTCGTCAGAGTACACTCCGAATGTTTGACTGGAGATGTATTCTTCTCCAGAAGGTGTGACTGCCGGGATCAACTTTCGGCATCCTTGATGCAGATCGAACGCGAAGGACGCGGGGTATTGCTTTATATGCGTCAAGAAGGACGTGGCATTGGTCTTTTAAACAAGTTAAAAGCCTATAAACTTCAGGAAGAAGGCAAAGATACGGTGGAAGCTAATTTAGCTCTTGGTTTCCCGCCGGATTTACGTGACTATGGAACCGGTGCTCAAATTCTATCCGACCTAGGCATTACCCAGGTTCGCTTAATGACCAATAACCCCAAAAAAATTATCGGTTTGGAAGGCTATGGGATCAAGGTTGTGGAAAGAGTTCCTATTGAAGCCTTGCCTAAACCCGAAAATCAGTGTTATCTCAATACCAAAAAAGACAAAATGGGTCATTTCTTGACCCAAATAAAATAAAGCTCTCTAACTGCTTTCACAGGACAATAAATAATAAACATTTGTCTTAAATTTAACTTTTTATTATTTTAAACTTATTACAAATGAAAGGGTTGTTGATTAGTGAAAACTTATGAAGGAAAACTAATTGCTGAAGATTTGAAATTTGCCATTGTAGCTGGAAGGTTTAACGAATTTATTACCAGTAAGCTTATCGGTGGTGCCCTGGATGCTTTAAAAAGACACGGTGTAAAAGATGAAAATATTGAATTGGCCTGGGCTCCGGGGGCCTTTGAAATCCCCTTAGTGGCTAAAAAAATGGCAGAACTGAAACGCTATGATGCTATTATTTGCTTGGGTGCAGTTATCAGAGGATCAACCCCTCATTTTAATTATGTTAGCAGTGAAGTGGCTAAAGGTATAGGTCATGTTAGCTTGGCAACCGGTGTCCCTGTAATTTTTGGGGTGCTAACAACGGAGACGATCGAACAAGCTATTGAAAGAGCAGGAACAAAATCGGGCAATAAAGGCTACGATGCTGCTACCAGCGCTATTGAAACAGCTAATCTTTTGAAACAATTAGGATAGTAGGTCCGGAATAATAAAAGCAAGAATTAGAAAGACAGGAGTCAAGGTCAGAATAACTCCTGTCTTTTCTACTGTTTTTCTACTGTCTCTTAAGTTTAAGTAATCCCGCCATTTTTAAGAATGAGTTTCCTGGTTTGTTCGGATACTTTGCTCGCTTCCTGTGCCAGTTGCATATATCTAGTGATTAGATCGGAATCAGAAGCTTTGGTGGAAAAGGTCATATATCCTACAGCCGCTGCAGACGTATCTTTTTCATAATCATATAGCATATCTAGGTCAGAAAAATTACTCATTTGTTTTTCTCCCTTCCTATCATTAACTGTAAACATAGTAACTAACGTTTACAGTAATCACATACTTAGTTTATCTTGAAAATAATCAATTACTCCTTTCATAGAAGAAGCCTGTTTCTGGAAGAAATCTTTGACCTCCTTATCTTGAGCCATTTGACTGTATAATTGGCACTTGCGCATCGCAACCTTGCTCTCAATAATAGATCTGGAAACCATTCCCTGGTCTAATATCTTTTTTATTTCGTTTTGGTTATGCATTTTTTGATACCTCCATCCAATGTAAATACATTTTCAGGGTATACCAAAAACTTAAATTTATTCATTAGGAAAAGTAAATATTTTCTATTATTTTTCAGGAGCTGCTGTTTCAACAATAAAGCTGTATTCCTGTCCAGGTACATAATCTATGCTTACTTTTGAACCTTCAGGTATTTCTCCCTGTAAAATCATTTTGGCCAAGGTATTTTGGATGCGTTGCTGGATAAGCCTCTTAAGAGGCCTTGCTCCAAAGACCGGATCGTATCCTTCTTCCGCAATCCTGGCCAGAGCCTTATCGGTATAAGACAAGTTTATATCCTTATCCTTTAAACGCTGCCCTAACAGTTCAAATTGAATTTCTACTATCTTAGCTATTTCCTCCGGACGTAAGGGTTCAAAGATAATAACTTCATCCAGCCTATTGATAAATTCCGGGCGAAAATAGCTGCTTAATTCCCCTTCCACTACTTTACGGATTTCATCCGGCGATGCCTTGTTTTCACTAAGCTCACGGATATCGGAACCCGCAATATTACTAGTCATAATCACCACGGTGTTCCTAAAATTTACTACTCTGCCGTGGCCGTCGGTTAACCTTCCGTCGTCAAGCAGCTGGAGCAGGATATTAAAAACTTCGCTATGGGCTTTTTCTATTTCATCCAGCAGTATTATGGAATAAGGCTTTCTCCTTACTGCTTCCGTAAGTTGCCCTCCTTGGTCATAACCCACATATCCAGGGGGAGCGCCTATTAAACGAGCTACGGAATGTTTCTCCATATATTCCGACATATCTAAACGAATCAAAGCTTGTTCATTATCAAATAAAAATTCAGCTAAAGATTTAGCCAGCTCTGTTTTCCCCACTCCGGTGGGCCCCAGAAACAGGAATGAACCCAGCGGACGGTTGGGATCCTGCAATCCCGTTCGAGCCCGACGGATTGCATCAGCTACGGCCTCGATAGCTTTCCTTTGGCCGATAACCCGGCGCGCAATGTTTGTTTCCATGGTAACTAATTTTTCGGATTCGCTTTCCAAGAGCTTAGCTACAGGGATCCCGGTCCATTTGGCTACGGTTTCGGCAATATCATTTTCTGTCACTTCCTGCCGGAGTAAGCTATTATTTCTTTCGTTAATAACGCTCTCAATAGCGGACAATTCTTTTTCCAGTTGCGGTAGCACGCCGTATTGAAGTTCAGCCGCCTTATTGTAGTCCAGCTTTTGCTGGGCCTCTTCAATATTAAGACGGGTGCGGTCAATCTCTTCTTTGAGTTTTTGGATTTTGCCTAGTTTTTCTCTCTCTTCCGATAGTTGAGCCTCTAGTCTGCTTCTTTCTTCTTTCAAGTTAGCAAGCTCTTTTTCCAGATGAACCAGCCTTTCCTGACTAGACTTATCCTTTT
>JAAYOJ010000210.1 GCA_012520405.1 Peptococcaceae bacterium | reverse complement strand
CTGCGCGCGCCCAGTAGCACGCACTATCTATCTAGTTGGTTAAACTATACTGTCAACCAAAAAGAATAGGGCTCATTGGAGAACCCGACCCGCCCTTGATTTTCCAAGGCAAGCCAACGAACAAACCGGTAGCAGGAGCTGGCCCCATATTCACAAAACTTTCCATGATCAGGATACCATTAGGTAGAAAATGTTTCTGATGGCCCGGCATATTCGGGAAACAACAGTCAGCACTTACTACATCTGCTCCAATAGCTTGGATTTTAGCCTTAGCAAAATATATTACTGCCTCTTCAGTGATCCCTGGCCCAAAACTATACATCAATCTATCTTCTGGGTCATTGCTTTCTGGTTTATAATACCTGTCCCAGCCGAATTGTAGGAGAATAATATCATTGGCTTCTGGTTTGATATTGTCCCTGGCTTCTACTTCCTTAATCTGTTCCAGGGTAATATTAGTACCGCGCTGGGGCTGGTGTTTAGTCAGGTCGTATTTTTTATAGGGACCAATAAGAAAATCGGCTGGAATTTCATCCATCCCCGGCATGTTAGCGTGGATATGCTTAAAGGAATCAGTATGGGAACCATTATGCTCACAAATTACCAGGGTCTGCATATAATAGCCGTGCTTCTCATAAGTACGGGCATCCGGCACAATCCCTAAAGTGGGGTGATTATAAAACCCAGGCATATTGGTCTCAAACACCGGCGAAATATCATAAGGTTTTAAGCCTTGAATCATTTTTTCAATGCCAGTGTTTTTGGTATCCACTAAAATAGGGCGAATCGGCGACCCTGAACCATTCTTGATTTTAAGCGGTACGGCCATAAACAAACCGGTTACTGGAGCTTTGCTCATATTAATAAACCCTGACATCGGCAAAATATTATTGGGCAGAAAGTATTTTTCCTTACCCGGCATACTCATAATCTTTGATTCAGTATAAGCGGCATCAGTAGAGACCGTATCCGATCCAATAGCCCGAATTTCAGCATCTCTGAAGTATTGCATTACTTCCTCATTTATCCCGGGGACATTGGCCGCGTACCAGTCCTTTTCAAATAATTTTTTGCTGTATGGCAAATAGTATTTGTCCCAGCCGTATTGGAGGAGAATGATATCTCCGGCCTGAGGCTGAATGTTATCCCGGGCCTCAACTTCTTTAATCTGGTCAATCGTTATATTTTTCCCTGCTTCCGGGTTAAAACAGGTAAGATCATATTTCTTATAGGGACCGATAAGATAGCCGCACGGTATCTGGTCTATACTTTTTTCTCCCTGTCTGATATGTACTGGGGCATCGACATGAGAACCATTATGTTCACTTATAACTAAAATTTGAGTAAAGTAGTTATCCTGCTCAATATTTTTGGCCACGGGAACAATTCCAAGCTGCGGATCCAAAGAAAACCCAGGCATATTGGTCTCAAACAGGGGCGAAATATCATATACATCTAAAGTTTTCAGTAATTTAGCCACTTCATAAGCTTTGCTCATCTTTATCCTCCTACATTTATCATATATTATCTCTGATTTTTGATATGTATTTGCTTCCATAATACTGTTGAAATATTGTAATCCTGGTATATTATAACATGAATTTATTATAGGAACTTAAAAAGCTAATTATTTGAGACTTTTGTAATTTACTAATATGCGAATTATCAAGGATTCTAGGGGCATGAAAAAGGATTTCACCTCTATATTGAAGAAGTTTTCAAGTGACCATACAGAAAATCCCCACAAAGGAAGTGAGGTCACTTTGTATATTTTTCAACAAAACCAATTTCCTTCGAATAATGGTTAGAAATTGAATCCGAAGATGAAAAGAAAGTTAACTTGTGTCCTTGGAGATAGACCGGTCAAAAAACTGGAAACAATTAAAATCGAAGAGAGGCAAGCTAATAAATTTTAGAAAGAAGGGTTAGCAGTGAAATTATATGTTATGGGGAACGGTATAGCAACCGATATGCCAAGGGAAGCTCTAGTAAGTTCCGGGGCTCCGCTTGACCCTAATGATGTTGTCTCTATACCGACGACAAGCTATTTGATTGACCATCCGGATGGCTTGGTACTATATGATACAGGGTGGCCACAAAGAAAAAGGAGTCCTCAAAAGTGGAAGATCCATCCGGAAGAAATTATTCTAAACTGCTTGGCTAAACTTGGTGTCAGCCCGAGTGATATTAAATATGTAATATGTTCTCATCTTCACCTGGATCATGCAGGTTATCTGGAGTTTTTTAAGGATTCGGAAATTCTCGTCAGTGAATCGGAATTTACCAATGTGGCCAAACTTTACATGCTAGATCAGTTGGGCCCTCATTACGTAAAAAAAGATATTGAAGAATGGATTAGAATAGGGCTAAAATGGAGATTGATCGGTGATGCGGGTAAAGTTGTCGATTTTTTGGACGGTATTAAAATATTAAGCTATGGTTCAGGACATGCTTTCGGCATGCTCGCTTTACTGGTGCAATTACCCAAAACGGGAAATATTATTTTAACATCTGATGCTATCTACTGCCAGGAGAATGTGGGACCGCCCATTCGCTTGCCGGGAGTTGTCAGGGATCCCGAGGGTTGTGAACAAATCATCAAAAATCTTATTCAGCGTGCTCAGGAATATAATGCCCAGCTCTGGTACGGACATGATATGGAGCAATTCAAAGGCCTAATAAAATTTGAACAGGGGTATTATGAATAAAGAGAGGCCTAAAAAAATTTCGCGAAGGCATAAAAATTATGATTGATATATTACGACTTATCCTGCTTATTGTAGTCATTAATATTACTTATGTATCTCTAACTACGGTCCGTTTGATCCTAATGATTAAAGGCTTAAGGGGATTTGCTTCGTTATTGTCCATAGTGGAAGTTCTCGTCTATATTACCGGTCTCTCCATTATCTTGGCCAACCTTAATAGCGTTTGGAATATTGCTGCTTATTGTGTTGGTTATGGGATTGGAGTGTATGTCGGGAGCAGGATTGAGGAAAAGCTTGCCCTCGGTTATATTACAGCCCAAGTAATATTCGATACTGTTAATAATGATATTCCCCAAAAGCTGCGCCAAGAGGGTTTTGGAGTGACAACCTGGTTAGGGGAAGGCCGTGACGGTCCACGCTTGGTGATGCTGGTACTGGCCAAGCGCAATAGGCAAAAAGAACTGCTAAAATTGATAGACGTTGTCAGTCCCTCTGCCTTTGTGTTATTTGACGAGCCCCAGAATTTCCGAGGAGGTTTCTGGACCAAAAGAATTGGACGACATAGAAAGAGTAAAAATGAATGAAAAGTTATTAAGATTCGCCGCATGTTTAATAAGTGCCTTGCTCGGTGGTGGGATATTTGTTCTGCTTCACATGCCTCTGCCTTGGCTTCTCGGCCCGATAGCGGCAACAATGATCGGCTCCAACCTGTTAAAACTTAAATTTTATTGCCCTGTTTTTATTAGAAATACAGGGCTGCTTCTCATTGGCTATTCAATGGGTGCCTCGTTTACCGGCAACGTCTTGACCTTAATTGCCGCCCAACTACCCTGGATGCTGTTAATGACGGTAATGACTTTACTGTTTTGTTTTTTTCTGGCTTATGTTAATTCCAAAATTGCAAAAATTGATTACCTCACAATTTTAACAGGCAGTATGCCGGGGGCATTCAGTCAAATGATAAATTTGGGAGAAGAAATAGAAGGCATTAATTAAACGGTGGTTACTTTTTTTCATGTTATTAGGTTATTGATGATTGTTCTAATCATCCCGCTAATGGTATTCAGCCCCTTATTTAATACGGGCAATGTCTTAATTTCAGGTGATCTTGTCTTTCTACAAGAATGGCAATGGGAAAACTTATTTCCTAATGCCCTTATCTTTACAGTTGTGACTGTACTCTGTGCTTTACTGGGGAAGAAGATAAGGCTGCCGACCCCTTATCTACTGGGCCCTGTTATCGGGACTGCGGCCCTTTGTTTAATTGGAGTTGAAAGCTTCTCCCTGCCGCCACTTATGATCAATGTTTCCCAATTTTGTGTAGGCTGTTATATTGGATTGTTGCTAAAACCCCAGCAAATGACCAACATGTCCAAAGTGGTGGCTTGTGCCATAATTAATGGCCTTTTCTTAATTCTCTTTTCCTGGGCATTAAGTCAGATTCTTGTCCTGCTGCATGGTATACCTGCTGAGACAAGCTTTTTGTGTTTGGCACCTGGAGGAATGGATCAAATGGGCATCATAGCCCATGAAAAAGGGGCCATTTTATCCTTAGTGACTTGTTATCAGTTTTTTCGCTCATTTTTTATTTTATTTTTTATGCCTCCTCTATTAAAACTATTATGGAAGTATAAACACCCCTTGCCCAGTGAAACCGGGCCTCTTTCTAATAACGAAGATTGAAAAAAATTAAAAGGAAAAAGAAAAAAGAAAAAAGAAAAAAAAGATGTCTTCAAAGGATAATGAAGACATCTTCT
>JAAYOJ010000101.1 GCA_012520405.1 Peptococcaceae bacterium | reverse complement strand
TTTTTATTAATTATAATTTCATTATTAGTTTAATTGCTTTTCTATCTCTTCCATTTTCTTCTCCAAATCCGGATCAACGGATGTTAGCCTTATTTGACGGAGTCTGTGTTCAATTGCTTTAAGTTGATTGGTTTTTTCCTCTAATCTTCGATGCTTGGTATGTAATTCTCTTTCCCGTTTTTTATCTTCTATGAGGGCTTCACGTTCTAAATCCGTCAGGGGTTCCAAATCCCGGGCCAGTTGATCCATATTTCTTGAGCCCAAAATCAAATCATATGTCTTTTGCAAATAAGTTCGCTCTTTGTTTATTGCTTCTTGAGTGCGGATGAGAACATCTACTTTTCTAATAATGATTAGCACTTCTTCCCAATCCTTTGTGGATAGCGGCCAGTATTTTAGCATGCCTCGAAGCCGGTCGCCCCATGTATGAGTCGCACCAAACTTAAGCAAATAACCTTTGAAACGGAACAAAAGTATTAATTTATTAAGCCGGCGTTTAACCGGACCTATAAGATAGTCTAAACTCTGAATTTGATATATTTTTTGTTCAACCCATTCCAGGCCTTCTTGACGCAGAGCTTCAATAAGATGCCAATCGATTAAGGGATCATTTGTATAGACGTTTAATTCTTGTTCTTTCTGATGCCAAATATCATCTAATCTTGCCAATTCAGCCCGCATTCGCCGCAATTCCCGGTAGTCGGGGTTTTGACGGTAGACAGAGACCCGATGCTGAATGTGTAATAAATGGGCAATGTTTTCTTTTAAGGTATCAATCTTTGCCCTTAAGCTTTTGATCTCAATTTGTAGCAGACGGCTTTCTTCTAACCTACGTTGCTTTTCTACCCACTCCATACGCAGTAAATTATACTCGGCTTTAAGGGCTTTCATATCTTCCGAGCAGAATAAATCCCGTTGCCCGTCAGCTTTAGGGGGTAAAACTGTGGCTTTTGTTTGTTCAAGTTTTACAAACTCTACTTGTATAAACTCCCCGTCGGTTTCTCCCACCATGACCCCGTGAGACCAGTTTTCCCCGAAACTTCTGGCCATAATTGCTCCGCTGTTAGCCCAGACAGTATCTCCTGCCTGCTTAGGCCCGCACCATCTCTGGGCACTTCCTAGAGCCAAGTATGTTAAGCGGCTGGATTTGACTTCATCTTCCAGGAGGATAATATCCTTTTCGCTAACTAAACTTTCCTGCTCAACAACCACTCCTCCGGGAAGCAACATAAAAGAGAGAGGTGAGTTTTCTTCTACATTATTCTTAAGATTATTTAAGAAAACTTCGGGCGGGCGGTAAGAAGTCCACGCTATCCCGTAAACAATTACCCCTAAGGAAGAGATATCAACCCTATCCATATTACTGACAAAAATATGCACATTTGCCGGCCAATTCGTAAGTCGATAGACGGATGAGATTACCAAGGGGTCACTCTCTCCCGGGACGATAAAAATTCTTACGTCCTTCAATTCGGCCAAGGCCTTGGCAACCCGTTCCACTGTATATTTGCGGGTATATTCCTGTTGAAATAAATTGCCGGTTATAAATAGAAAATGGGCCTTCTCGGCTCGGCAAAGATTAAGCACTTGTTCAAATGCCTGCCATAAGTCTAGATCGCGAGTATTGGCCCATGAAGGTGGCCCTTCCCATTCGGGACTGTCAAAACGGAAACCTGCACAATGTACAAAACGAATAGGTTGAGCCATTCTTTCCACCTCGCACTATAGCTTTCTTTTATCTTTATCGTAAATATCACCCAAATATTAAACAAAGCATAAGCCAAAACCCCCCGAAATAAACTAATCACGATTGCTTACGGGAGGTTTTCCTTATGCTTAAGTTCTTTTTTGTTGATTTAGGCTAAAAATCCTTTAAGTATTGTATTTTCCGCTTCTTCTTCCGTCAAGCCTAAAGTCATTAGCTTCATTAACTGTTCCGAGGCTATGCGTCCAATTGCCGCTTCGTGTACAAGCTCAGCCTCAGAGTGATAAGCGGTGATTTCCGGAATAGATGAAACCCTGGCCTTGTCCATAATAATGGAATCACATTGGATATGTCCGCGACATGGGGCATATCCCCTCATGTTCAAATGAAAAACTTGAACAGAATCATCCTGGGCCACCGAACGAGAAAGGATTTGAGCTGTAGCGCCTTCCCCGGTTAATTCTACGGTAATATTGGATTCAGCATTTTGACCGGAGGTAGTCAACAGCCTTTCGGTCACTATAAGCCGAGCATTTTTATGCAAACGCACTTCGGTATCTCTTATAGTTTGATCCACTCCCTCGATTTGGATCATCTCTAATTCCGCCGAGCCACCTTCTTCGATTTCTATGATTGTTTTAGGATTGAGAACCTTTTGACCGCTGCCGTCGCCCTCACCATAATGTTTTTCCACATACTTCATCCTAGCCCCTCGGCGAATAAAAAATTCATGTATACCGTCATGCTGGGCTGTTTGACTGCTTGAATTATGAATCCCGCAGCCGGCAACTACCAAAACATCGGATCCTTCACCAATTTCAAAGGTATTATAAACCATATCGCTTATACCCTGGGAAAGGATGACCGGAATATGTACACTTTCATTTTTAGTCCCGGGCTTTACTATAATATCAATCCCGGGTTTATCCTTTTTAGTTACAATATCTATATTAGCGGTGATGTTGCGTTCTACACCCTGGCCATTTTTCCTAATATTGTAGGCTCCTTGCGGAATCTCGTGCAAGTCAGCAACTGCTGCCAGCATCTTCTTGTCAATCACATTGAACATCAGTCCTACCTCCTATGAAAGTGCAGTTATTTTTGCAGCGGCAATCAGTCTCCAACTTTTCAATTTCTCCGAGGAACTTATCCGGGGTTGTTATTTCACTGATCTTGCCTTCCGAGACTACTATTACCTGGTGGGCTAGTCTTAAAATTCTTTCTTGGTGGGAGATAATGACGATGGTTGTATCAGTCATGTTATTTAGATTTTCAAAAGTTTCGGTCAGTTTTTGAAAACTCCAAAGATCAATTCCGGCTTCGGGCTCGTCGAAAACGGCTACTTTAAGTTTACGGGCCAGAATGCTGGCAATTTCTACTCTTTTCAGCTCGCCGCCGGAAAAACTAGCATCAATTTCACGGTTAAGATAATCTTGGGAACATAAACCAACATCATAGAGCAAATCACAAATGTTGACCTTGGTATTATCTCCAACCGCCAGTTCTAAAACATCTTTTACCTTTATACCCTTAAAGCGTGGCGGCTGCTGAAAGGCATAACCAATACCCAAGCGAGCCCGTTCGCTTACCCCTAAAGCAGAGATATCCTCGCCTTCTAGTAATATCTTTCCGCTGGTCGGTTGGTAAATACCCATAATAATTTTAGCGATAGAAGATTTGCCGCCTCCGTTGGGACCGGTCATAACGTAAATTTTATTTTTCTTTAGAGTGAGACTAATATCCTTGAGAATTTGTTTTTTTCCATGTTCGCCTTCTAAAGTAAGGCTAACATTTTTCAATTGCAGCATGATTATACCACCTTAAGTGTTAATTAACCTTCACGGAAACATTATAACTGATTAGCACTTCCCTGGCCAGATTTGGGTTTGGAGACAAACATTAATCCTGTTTTATAGCCTGAGCAATTACTGAAGCATAGGCTTTAATCCCATCTGGGTTAAGATGAACCCCGTCGTTATAAAAATATTCATCATGTCCGCTGCTCGCCGCATACCAATCCACAAGTTTAACATTAGGGTAGTAAGCGGCTACTTTAGCCAGGGTTTGGTTGACCTGCCCTTCCCAAGAGCGTGGAACGCGGGTGTTGATAAGAATAATGCGTTTATTAGGACCTAGCAAATTGAGCACCTTTATTAACTGCTCGTCGGTAAAAGGACCATTAGTACCTAATTCCACAACTACATACTCTCGCAGTTGGCCTTGGGAGCTGAGCCTTTGGATTATTTCCGGTGCCTGGTACATTTGACGGCCAACTTCAGCGTCGACCAAAATACCCGGTAAAAGCTCTTTTAGTCCGGCTTCAGTGCCAACCATGACGGAGTCTCCAATAACTGTTACTTTCTGACCTAGTTCTGCATCCAGGACAGCATTATCCTCTATAGGGTTATTAGGGTTATTAGGGTTATTAGGGCTATTATTCTCCTGAATTTCACTACTGCTGCTGTTTGTTTCTAAGTCCTCACTCTCGTTTGTTTCCGGTTCAGCATTATTCTCATCTATTTGATTCTCATCCACTTGCTCTTGGGTTTCAGTCTCATTTTCGTTTGGCTTTAGGGATGATTTTTGGTCGTCGTTCTTAGAATCAGGAGAAACAGAAGCTACGGATGAGGAACCGGCAGCTGAAGATGAGGAACTAAGAACCGGCATGGAAGCCAAAACAGAGGAATCCAAATTACCTGCTTTATCTTTGTCCAGGTAAACCCCTATTAAACTTAAGCAGCATAAACCGATAATTAAAAAGCCAACATTGGAAGCGGTTTTTCCTTTCATCCATAGGTCTCCTTTTTGGTAATTAGGCCTTAATTGTGATTTTTTCCATAACCCATAACGAATAGGCTCTTCTACCAAACGATAGGACAAAGCGGCAAGAATAATACAAGCCGCTAGTTGGCAAAAAATCAGGGTTAAGTCCGGTCCCTTAGTATTTACAACCGGACTGGTTAATACAATTACCGGAAAGTGCCAGAGATAAATACCATAAGAACGAACTCCGAGCCAGCGCAATGGTTCCCGGCCAAACAACCGGCCTAAACGACTGGCCGGATGAGCCAGCACCGCTATTAAAACAGCGGAAGCTACGGAAAAAAGCATTAAACCTCCCCTGTAAAGAGAAGTTTGGTATTGATTTGTACGCCACATAAGCAAAATAACAATAATAAGTGCTACAAGGCCACTTACATCAAGAGCCCGGCGGAAATTAAGCGATAGATGTCTATTCAGCTTGCGGCTGGGCCAAACAAGGGCCAAGGCAGCTCCAAGAAGCAGAGAAAAAGCCCTGGTATCTGTCCCGTAATATACCCGGTTAGGATCCATGCCGGGCTGATAAATTAGAGCCATGGCGAGTGCTGAAATTATAACTCCGATCATGGTCAGCAGAGCCAAACGGCCCTTGTGCTTTACTACATAAAATCCCAACCAGATGAGCAAGGGCCAGAATATGTAAAACTGTTCTTCGACAGCTAAAGACCACAAATGTCCTAAGGGTGAGGGTGGGCCAAAACTTTCAAAATAGGATACCTCATGGAATATAAACCACCAGTTGCTAACATAAAATATCGAAGCAAGTTCATCTTGCCAATAAGACGGCAACCTGGAAGGATCAAAAATCATTAACCATAAAGCAACTGCTGCCAGCATAACAAACAAGGCAGGTAGCAACCTTCTGGCTCGCCGCACCCAGAAGTTTTTTAGATCGATACGGCCGGCTAAATCCCATTCGTTGGCCAGAAGATCTGTGATTAAGTAACCGGACAGGACAAAGAACAGACAAACACCAAGCAAACCTCCCCCTGCCCATGCAAAATCAAAATGGTAGGCAATAACAGCAAATACGGCCAGAGTTCTAAGTCCATCCAACCCCGGCATATAATGCTTAGCTCCAGGCCTTTGAGAATAAGCTTGTTTCTTAGTACTAATCACGTCTCTTTTCTCCTGTTATTACATATATTTCCACTTATGGCTATGTTAATAATTTTAAGGATATGTCTAAATAAAAAAAAATCGGCATAAGAAAAGTAAACTTTTTACAATTTAAGCTGCGTTGCCGAAAAAAATGGCTTATATTACTATAATAATATTTTCACCGCTGTTTTTAAATATCATTTTTACATATTGAGACTTTTTTCCTTAATTTTTTTCGGAACTTAAGTTAAGGGGACTCGAAAACATAGTTATTGGATTCCGAAATCACGTTCTGCTGGCTATCAACTAATTTGACCTGAACCCTAAGTTTGTTACCGGATTTAATGTTCTTAAGCCCTGGGGTTTTAATGTTTTGAGCATCAAGATAATGACTTTTCACCGGATTACCATTGATATACACTGTGTGCTTTTCTACAAAATTCTCCCCCTGAATGAAAAGGCAATCGTCCGTAAAGTCTACCCCGTTTATAATTGTAGCCCCTTCTCCCAGCATAAAGTTCTTGTTTTCCCAAGGCCGGTTCTCGGGTTGAAATTGATAGGCGTATTCTTCACCGAACATTAAATCATACTGCAATATTTTATAATGTTCTAGCATCAGCGGCGAGATTTCTTCTTGACCCCAGTATTTAGGATTGGTAATTACCATATCCTCCCCTAAAAATAGAGAGAGAAAATCCATAAGGGGCCCACCGTCTTTTTTTGCTAATTGTAAGGTTAAAGAACCTAGAAAATTGGCAGATAACCTATAATACTTCTTGGAAGTTGAGTAATTATCCCAAGTAACAAAAGGTACACTATATATATTTTGATAATCCTGGTAAGAATTATCACCGCTGATAAAACCCGCTTCTTTATAGATACTGTAGTCCTCGCCAAGGAGCGGAAGATGGTCGCCAAAGAAAACCACCAGGGTAGGTTCCTCAATCTGCTCTAATTCTTGAATAAGTTGAGCAAATGATTTATCGACATCATTTATGGTATTCACATAATTGCTGAGAATGGCCTGCCCACTGGGGCTTAAAGTGTCGCATGCTACGCTAATGGTATTCTCTGGGTTTTCTTCACTGGGATAAGGACCGTGGGCTTGCATGGAAAGTGCAAATATAAAATCCGGCTGCTCAGTGGCTTGAATGGCAGTGAGAATTTTTTTGGTTAATTCCGTATCACGAATATACTGTCCTTTATATTCAGGCTGATTTAAGAATTCTTTACTGATGAATTTATCAAAACCTAATTTTTCGTACACTCTGTTACGGCTATAAAACCAATTATCATAAGTATGGATTGCTGTGGCTGCATACCCTTGCCTTTTTAGAATAAAGGGCAAGGCTTCCAAAGGTTTGTTAATATATTTTGCGTAAGGAATAACCCCGTTAGCTAAAAAATGTGTGGAAAATCCCGTTAAGGCCTCCAGTTCGGTATTGGCTGTTCCCCCGCCATAAACAGGAGACAACAGAATACCATTGGTTTGAGTTTGTTGAAGAGAGCGGAAAAAAGGAATCGGGTCTTGGCTGAACGTTACATTGGTCATTAACAGCGGATCCCAAAAGGCTTCACTCATGACCATAATAATATTGGGCTTAAAGTCAGGTTCAACCTCATAAGCAGCTTCTAGATTTCTCAGAATTTGTTCTATGTTGTCAGGCCGATAATCTATAGGTTCATCCACATTGAGATTTTGCGTATTAAGTATCATACCAACCAGCAGCCCGTTTTGTTCATAGTTTATTTTGGGACTGTAATTTATAGTTTGTAAGCCAAATGCCTTTTGAATAAAACCGAAATTAAAGTAAAAATTAAACAATAAGGTTAGGGATAAAAGAGAAATAACCACTCTGGAAGACCATTTATATTTATCTTTAGGAGTATACTTTAATAATAGCAGAATTATAAAAATAGCGATTAAACAAAACAAGGTAAGATAAATGTAAATAGAACTAAAACTGCCCGCAACCTTAAATGCTTCTTTAATTAAAAAAATATCGGAAGGAAGCAAAGGTGTCCCTTTTATGGCCATTTTCTGACGGCTAATAAATCCTAGAATTGAAAATGATATTAAAAAAATACTGCTGGTAGTCAAATATACTCTAAAAGGTAATAGGATAAAAATATTTATAATACCAAATAGTAATAAGTAGTTCAGGAAAAAGATATGCGGGTATTTTACTAACCAAATAAATATACCGCTTACATTTCCGCTATTTAAGACACTCATGAAGACTAAAGCAATTAGAGGCACTAAAAATAGGCAAGATATTTTTAGTATAGGGATTAATCTTTTTACGTTTTTGTGAGTTCTCTTGCTCAACCTCGTCATAATCCTTTCTGAATAAATTTTTGTGTATATTTAGTTTACCACGAGTATTAATAATATACGAAAAATTACTTTTATCAATATTCATAAAGCAAAAAGAGCTGTGTGAAATTTTGATTTCATACAGCCTTTTTCGATTTATTGTTCCTTATTCCTATTTAATTTATTTTCATTCGCGCTACCAGAGCTCTTTCCCCCATTAAAGGTTTGTCTTCACTCACACCCACAAAATCTTCTCCGAAGATATCATAAAGATGGCCTGAGATATTTAATTCCGGCAGTCTTCCTAGAAGCCTCTTGCCATCAGTAAGATAAGACATCTGGACCGGCGTAGCAAAATTGCCATCAGCAGTATAGTCCCCGCCGCTGGCCATAATAACCATAATCCCCTGTTCTCCCTGCAAAATTTCTTGTAATGTTTTTTCTGAGGGCACTATGGATAAATCACTATAGCCAAGGGAAGGAACATCGTCATAACTACCCCCGGCTGAGCCTGTAGTTTCCAAAGAAAATGTTTGGGCTCTCTTTTTATCTGTATAAGGCTTTAAGATAACACCCTTTTCAATTAGCATCACCTTATCCTGCGGGTTTACCATTCCTTCCATATCAAAAAAAGATGAATGCTGCTTTTCGTCTGTGGCATCCTGATAAACGCTGAATGTCTCATGAAATGCTTTACACCCTATTTTATCAGCAAATAAGGATGCGCCAAGGCCGACTTTTTCAGCATTTAAGGATTCGTTTATTTTGCTCAACAAACTGCTGGGGTGAATTATAACCGGCATTCTTTCTTTGGCCGGAAGTTGGACTTGAGTATTGAAGGCTTTGAGCATCTCTCCGATTTGTTGGACAATTTTTTCCTTCTCCATTGTTCGGCTTGAACTAATAAAGGATGTATCAAAAATATTTACTGAGTCAACATGCTTTACTAGCAGGGCAAGCTCAACAGTTAAATCATAATTGGCGTAATCAAGCCCGGCATTGTTTTGCAGGCTAATCTCAGTTTCGATAAATTTGATTTTATTGCTAAAAATAAAATCAGGATTTTCCCGGCGGATAATAGCCAATAAATCCTCCATTTCTCGGACAAATTCTTCGTCGCTAATTTTAAGCTCTCTCAAATCCCTGACCCTTTGCTTATTTTTCTCCGGTTCAAAGGGATAAGGAATCTTTCTGGCCAGATTGGCTTCAGCTTGAGCCCAAGTAGAAGCAGTGGGCTCACCTAGGGTACCGGCAATGCCTAGGTACCCGTCGGCATACACCCGACAGCCACATTTATCGATTTTTTTCTTCATAACTGCTTCCACCGTGCTTTGGCTTATATGAAGCGAAGTCTCTCTTACACTAAGTTTAAATAATTCTTTAATCACGATTTATCCTTCCTTCTTATAACACCTGAATGCCCTTAACCCGGATATAAGGTCCGCCAAAGGCTACCGGTAACGGATACTGTTCCATCTTGCCGCATCCTCCGAGCGCAAAAGAGAAAAGTTCTACTTGGTCGGAAATCCCGTCAATTTCGTAAAGGGTGTTCATTACATTTCCTGTAATTACAGATATTCTTACCGGTTCGGCCAACTTACCGTCGCGAATCATATAGGCTCGACGAGGAGCAATAGTAAAGGTAGTCATGCCCGAACCATGGTTAAGGTTATCGATATAAATCCCCTCCTTGATTCCGGCAAACAATTCTTCCTTGGTCTGAAAGCCTTTATCTATATAGGTTGTGGTCATGCGAACAAGAGGCTCGTATTCGAAATTAAGTGCTCTGGCATTACCAGTGGGAGCTTCCTCCAGGAAGGCGGCGGTTACGGAACTGTGCAGTCGGCCGGTTAACACTCCGTCTTTGATAAGATAATTGGTTTTAGCCCTGCAACCTTCGTCATCAAAAGGAACATAGCCGGCCCCTTCTATGGAACCGGTATCTATAATATTAAGCATTTCTGCCCCTACTCTTTTACCAATAGCCCATTCTCTTTTCATGATTTCGTCCCCGACCATAAAATCAGCCTCACTTTTGTGACCAAAACTCTCATGGGCAAAAACACCGGTGGTCTGAGGCGAGAATACACAGGTGTAGGTACCGGGAATGACAGGAACCGCTTGCTGGCAGTAAGTCAAGTCTTTTTGCAAGCTTTTCAATATTTTATCCTCCTGTCCGGAAAGCTCAGCAAAAGTTAAGGCATAAATGTCTTCCGATCCTTGATAAGGTGTATTATTCTCCTGCAGCATATAGCGAACAGCCAGACAACAGTTCTGGCTATCATAAGTAACATCCGTACCCAGACTGGAAATAATATGCTTAACAGTGTGTTTGTCCAGATAATACATCCTGGACATTTTTATTTGGGGAAATTGTTTAACTATTGGGATATAGGAGTTAAGAACATCTAATTTAAGGCGATTCTCGATGTCTGCAATATTATTATCAGTATATTTTAAACAGCGTTCCTTGTTTATTTCCAGTCTTTGAACAATAGCATGCTGATTAATATCGGGATTGGGTACAGCCAGACGAGCTAGGCGGTTAATTTCCATTTGCAGATTATCTAAATCCGTCGTAGCACTATAATACCAACGTTTGCCGTCAAAAATTCGAATCATAGCTCCTTGGTCAGTTCTGGTTTTATTCTGTTTTAACTCGAAGTTTTCCAGCGAAATATTAGTCAGGGATACTTTCTCTATCCGAATATCCGTATAAAGATCTTTAGGGAAAATATACATATATTTGTTCCTCCATTTACTTTAGCAGCTATGTTAGCCTAACTACCAAAATATGAGATGGGAAAAATTAATAAGTTTTCAGGGTAGAAAGATAAATACTAACCCCGCACCCGATAACAAATAATAAAACAATTAAATAAATATTGCCCACCAGGATCATGGAAATAATCAAAGTAGCCCATAAAAAGATAATGGCGTTACGCCTAACGCTTTTTTTAATAGCTCTGTGTTTCGTGTAATTATATATATATGAACCAAACAGCCGATGGTTGATAAGCCAATTATATAAACGTTTAGAACTTCGCAAGTAGCAAAAGGAAGCCAGCAATAAAAATGGCGTAGTGGGCAGAACAGGAAAAAACAATCCCACAATACCCAAAATAAGTGCTAAAGAACCTGCGGCAATTAAAGCGTATTTCTTGAAAATATGTGAATTCATAGATTGTACCCTGATCCTACCTTTTAACGTTTGCGTTTTAAATTATACTCCTTGGTTAAACTTTGGCCTGAATATATTTTAGGCCTTCTTTCCATCGAATTATTTTTATTCTTAATATATTTGTGAGTTATATTCGGATTACTGGTTTTTCTGGATTGAATTTCGAATTGTTTTAAAGAAGCGATTAATGGGGTCAGTTTTAAGTGCCCATAATTTCTGGTATCAAAATCCGGATAACGCTTATTAAGCTTGATGCCTACTTCGCCCAAAAATGCCCAACCATCCTCGTCAGAACTTTCGTTAACTATAATTCTTATCGCCTCAATGAGCTCCTCAATACTAGCCATGCCTTCGTTTGGTTTACCCTGCTTTTCGATTTTATTATTACTGTCTGCTTCCGTGGCATCGGGTATGCCGGCTAAGATTTCCAAGTATTTAAACTTTTCACAGGCCGCTATAAATGGTAAGGGTGTCTTTTTTTCACCCATTCCAATAACATACATGCCGGCTTCCCGCAAACGAGCAGCCAGCTTAGTGAAATCACTGTCACTGGATACAATGCAAAAGCCATCAACACTATGGGAGTACAGGATGTCCATGGCATCAATTATTAAGGCAGCGTCCGTCGAGTTTTTGCCCGTAGTGTAACTGTATTGCTGAATGGGGGTAATAGAGTATTTTAGCAGTACGCTTTTCCAGGCTGCTAGGTTTGGTTTGGTCCAGTCACCGTAAATCCTTTTATAGGTTGGTGTCCCATGGTTGGCAATCTCATCGAATATACATTTAATGTATTTTTCCGAAACATTGTCGGCATCAATAAGTACGGCAATTTTTTTATCGTTTTCCATGGGGAATCCCCTTTATTTTTTTATTTATATCCAGTCCCTTTGACCGGCAAGAATTTGTTTTTAGTATAATATGCCTGCCATATTAATACAATAATTAAAATTTTCTTAGAGTTAAGTATTCCCTAGAAAATTATACCTTATCCAGGGCTTTTAATATGCCATACAAAATGGCCTGAGGCCTCGGTGGGCAGCCCGGAATATATACATCGACCGGTACCAGAGAATCAATTCCGTTATTAGTAGCGTAACTATCCCTAAATATTCCGCCGCTACAGGCGCAGGCCCCTACCGCGACAACAAGTTTAGGATCGGGGGTGGCCGCGTAAGTTTTTAGCAAGGCCAGTTGCATATTACGAGTGGCGGTACCGGTTACTAAAAGCATGTCCGCATGTCTGGGTGAAGCGACAAAGCTGATCCCTAGTCTTTCCAGATCGTTAAAAGGATTATTTAAACCGTTGATCTCATAATCACAGCCGTTGCAAGAGCCGGCATCAACCTCCCTGATATAAAGGCTGCGGCCCAAGGTTTTTTTAATTTTGCTTTGTAGCAGAGCATCCAAAGCTTGAGGTTCATATGGAATATTGTTTTCATCAATTACCCAAGGGCCTTTTTGTAAAGTCACTTTATTTTTAGTGGCCAGCTCAAATTTATTAGTCATCTTCGCCGCTCCTGACCGGCAAACCTCTTCGCACAATACACAAAATACACATTGGGCATAATCGATGGTTATGCTATTACTTACAGTATTAATTTTAATTGCCCCAGACGGGCAGTGTCTTACACATTCGCCACACAGTTTGCACTTATCTGTATCAATTTCCGGGCTGCCAATAAACAGGCTGGAGTCCAGAGCTTTGTCCGGATAATTATTAGTCAGTCTTGGATACTTAACTATTTTTTTAATAATATCAAACATATCTATCTTCCTTAACAGTATAAGTTAATTTATTAATTAGATTAGTTAATTTGTAATTCAGGTGTTTTTGTCTTTACAGATCATTACCGGCATAGGAAAGATTGAAACTCTTGTTAATCAATGGGAAATCAGGAACAATATTTCCATTGACAGCATGGCAAAGAGCCGGCCAATTACAAAAAGACGGTGTACGGATCTTGTATCGGTAAATGCTATTATGCTCTCCCGTCATTATCCAATGTATATTCTCACCTCGCGGGGCTTCTGTCATCCCAAAAGCAAAACGATATGGTTCCACCTTGGTGACAGGTTCAAGGATCTTACCCTCCGGCATATTCTCTATAGCCTGAATCATTAGGCTGATTGAAGTGAAACACTCTTCAATTTTCGTATTCATACGGCAATTGACATCGCCGTTATAGTGTTTAGGTATTTCAAATTCCAGTTTATCGTACACAGCATAGGGAAATGATTTCCGCACATCATTACATTGACCGGATGCCCTTCCGCCCGGACCGACGGCATTGAGGTCCGCGGCAATCTTGGGTTTCAAAATTCCAGTGTTTTCTACTCTATCTATAAACATACTATGAGACTTGATAATATCTACTGTATCCTCTAGTTCCTTCTTTATTTTCTGCAAATATTTCAGTAGGATTGATTTCTTACCAACCATAAAATCTTTTCTTATTCCCCCCGGCTTATTAACACTTCTTAAAAAGCGCATACCGCAAAGCTCATCAGCAAGATTATAAGCCCAGCCTCTCATCATTCTGAACTGGAAGGTAGCGAAACCGTAACCGGTATCCAGACAGATTCCACCTAAATCACCCAGATGACTCGTCAGTCTTTCCAGTTCGGCAAATATAACTCTGGTATATTGAGCCCTTTGGGGAACAGTTATTCCTGCAATTTTCTCTATGGCCTGACAGTAAGCCAGAGAGTTAGTAAAAGTTTCGTCTCCGGAGATGCGCTCCGCAATATAAAAGCATTTTTCTATGCTCTGACCTTCACATAGCTTTTCAAGGCCTTTATGAACATAAAATAGCTGCGCCTCTAAATTAATAATCGGCTCTCCGGCTACACTAAAACGAAAATGCCCGGGTTCAATAATTCCGGCATGAACGGGTCCGACAGGAATTTCATAAACCCCTTTACCTTCTACTTTCTGAAAACTTATTTTTTCCTGAACAAAATCTAACTTTTGCTTAAGATTAAACTCTTTGCGCAAAGGATATTTACCATCCGGCCAGTTGCTATGAAAGACAAGCCTTTTGGGATTGGGATGGCCAAGTGGATTTATGCCAAACAGATCCTTGATTTCTCTTTCGTATAAATCAGCAGCAGGGATAATTTTGCTTAAGGAAGTAATTTCCATCTCGTCCGGTTTGACCATGGTTTTAACAATTAATAGCAAACTCTCCTGCCTGTCAGCAAAAACATAGTACACAGCATAACTGTTGATAAGCTGTTTTTCATCTGCGGCAAACATGGAAATGAGCGGATAACCAAGTTCTTGATAGATATAGCTACAAATATCATATGTTGCCGGCGAATCAACCTCGATATAAAGTTCATTGCTATTTTTCAAAGTATAGTTAGAGATACATTCCGCAAATTTTTTCGCCAATACAGACTTTAATTCCAGCATTGACATAATTTTCAGCCTCTCTTTTTCAATATTCTCCAATCTGTTATATCCCCAGGATAAGACCCTGAGCCTGATAAATAAGCTCGATAACATAGGAAGGCATAAACAAGCCTCCCAAAGTAATGGCTATTAAAAGAACGACAATAGCCCCTGTCCCTGCCTTATTGATTTCCCCCGGCTGTAGAGTTTCCTGATCCCGCTCCCCATAAAACATGCGAAATAAGGAAGCTACTATTCCGGCAAAAACCACTGCTAGCAGCAAAACCAAAACAACTCCTATCCAAATACTGCCTCCGCTAAAGAGCGCCACAATAATGTTTATTTCACTGCTGAAAATGCTGAAGGGCGGAGTACCGGCAATCGCAAACAAGCCAAGTAAAAAGGCTGTTCCGGAAAAGGGGAGGATTTTGAGTACCCCTTTAATTTTAGATATTTGCATGGTGTTAAATTTTTGTAGAATATTACCGGCTGACAGAAAAAGCATTGATTTGGTCAGGGAATGATTAATCATATGCAAAAGTCCCCCAAACACCGCCAAGGGGGTAAAAACACCCATGGCTACGGCAATAATCCCCATATGCTCGATACTGGAATAAGCAAGCAGTCTTTTATAATCTCTTTGGGTCATAATGAAAATTGCCGCAGTCAGAATAGATAAAATCCCTATCGCTAACAATAACCTGCCGGTAAAAATATTGTTTTCCAGATTGCAATTAACAATAGTTAAAGCTCTGATAATCCCATACATTGCACTGTTTAGCAGTACGCCTGACAAAAGCGCACTGATTGGAGAGGGTGCCTGGCTGTGGGCATCAGGTAGCCAGGTGTGCATGGGAGCCAAACCCGCTTTGGTACCAAAACCCACCAGTATAAATATAAAGGCCAGCCGTAAAACCGGACTTTGCAAGGATTTTGCGTTCTCATATAAAGCGACCCAATCTAAAGCGGCTGATTCGCTTAAAACCCCTCTTGCCGATAAATAGAACAGGATTATTCCCAAAAAGGCAATAGCAATACCTACGGAGCAAATAATTACATATTTCCAGGCAGCTTCGAGGGCATATTTATTATTGTCGAACCCTACCAGGAAAGCGGAGGCTAAGGTCGTGGCTTCAATCGCTATCCACATCAATCCCAAATTATTTACTGTTAAAGCCATAACCATGGTAAAAATAAAGGAATACATTAGCAAATAGTAACGCTTTATTTGCCCCGGCCTAATCTTCTCCTGTCTAATTTCTTCCTGCAAATAACCGACAGAATAAATACTGGTCACTAGGCCGATAATTATTACAATATCCAGCACAATCACGCTCAAAGCATCCACATAAAAAATGCCACCTAAAAAGCCGTACCTTATACTTCCTTGATTTACTACCTTATAGGTCAACAGTAAAGCGCCAATCACTAGTAAGCCGGAAGCTAACAAATTAATAATATGCTGAAGAAAACTTTTTCTGGTTAAAAATAGTAATAGTACAGTGATAACCGGTATAATCGGCAGAATAAATCCCATATTATTATTCCTTTCAGTTTATCCTTTCAATTTATTCAGTTGATCCGTATCAATGGAATCAAATAGGTCATTGATTCGAAAGACTAGAATACCCATAATCAGGATGGCCGTAATCAAGTCGATAAATAATCCTAAATCCACAATAAAGGGCATTCCCTCTGTTCCTAGCATGGTAGTAACAAAAAGCCCGTTTTCAATCACCAGGAAACCAATGATTTGGCCAATCGCTTTTTTTCTGCTGATCATAAAGAACAAGCCGATCCAAATAACAGATACCGAATTGACCAATTGAAGTATTATACTGTTCGGAATTATACTGCTTAAGGTTCCCAGACAAAAATAAGTGAACACCACAAGTCCGGAGCAAACTGAAATCAGAATTGGAATATTTAAAATAAAGTCTTTTTCCACTTCGTATTTGACATGAGCATACGTCCGGTGCAATAGACCGGGTATATAAATAACTTTAAGAACTAAGATAAGCACACAAATGGCCAAGAGATCAAAACGGCCTTCAGTTCTCAACATTATTATGCCGTTGATTCCAGCCATAAGGGCAATGAACAGGGATTGAACCCGGAAGGTTTCAATGTAGGAATTAATTCTTTTATTTCCCATTAGTACAAAAGCAGACAATAAGATCAAGACAGACAAAATTTTTACAAACTCAAGCATAGCCGCCTCCTAGAATGAAATACTGCAAAATACCTAAGAATGCCAAAATAAAAGCCAATGCTGCCAGGTTAGGTATACTGAAAAGTCTTAGCTTGACAGTCTTTATTTCGATCATAGCGATTACCATGGCGACAACAATTATTTTAAGCACATACATTATGAGGGACAGCACAACAGCTAGCAGACCGGAGAGGGTTATAAACTGATCCGTCGGCAAAAAGATATTAACCAGTAAGGTCATAAAAATAAGCTGTTTGACCGCAGCCCCGTACTCCATAAAAGCCAGATGCCGACCGGAATATTCCAGGATCATGGCCTCGTGTATCATGGTTAATTCCAGATGAGTGGAAGGGTCATCCACAGGAATCCGGCAGGCCTCCGCAATCAAGACGATCACCATAGCCAAAAAGACCATGATATAAACAGGATTAGACAAGGGAATTCCTGTATTCTGAACAGACATTATAATTTCCGGCAAAGAAAATGACCTGGCTATAAGTCCGAGAGTAAATAGAGAGACAAGAATTGAAGGCTCAATTAAAGAGGAAATCATCGCTTCTCTGCTACTACCCATTCCACCAAAAGTACTGCCCGTATCCAAAGCGGCAGCCATCATAAAGAACCTGCCCAAGGCAAGAATATAAATCAATAGAATAAAATCTCCAGGAATATGACTGCCGGCCAGCTTGCTCGTTACCGGAACGAGTAAAGCCCCAGCAAGAGCCGTCGCAAAAACTATATAAGGTGCAGCCTTGAATACCCAAGACGATACATTGGAAACAACCGTGTTCTTTTTTAATAGCTTGTAAAGATCAAAGTACATTTGCCAAGGCGGGGCCCCTTTTCTTTTCTGACTAAGGGCTTTGACTTTTCTATTAATCCCGTTGACCAGAGGTGCAACCGCCAGAATGACCACAATCTGTACCAGGATGTAAATCACGTTGTTCATATTCTCCTTCTCCTACAGAAATCGGTTATAGAGCATCATCGCCATTACAGCGATAAATATATACAAAAGATAACTATGAATACTGCCGGTTTGGATTTTGTATTTAGTTATTTTAGCAAAATCTTTAACCGCTAATAAAATGGGATGATAGAGATATTTCACAAAAATCGAGGTATAGGAAGTTTTATATTGGATCGCATCCGGATGGTAAATAGAGTCTCCCTCCATCACTACTTGCCGTGTAGGTTTAAATAGAATGCGAAAGACGATTTTTATGGGTTTGGCATAACCGGTAGCGCTATACTGCATACGCGAGTTTAAGGCTTCAAATCCGCAGTCCCAGGTGCCATATCTCCGTTCCAGATATTTGCCGCCCACAACTCTTGCCGCCAGCAGGATTAAGGCTATAAATATTACTAAAAAAATCACAAAAATAAGCGGTGATATTGTATTGCCTGCAGCTTCCAGAGGATAATAGACGATCAAAAATCCACCCCTAAGTGTACTGAATATAGAACTCCCTCCGAGACTAACTGTTACCGGATCAATCAATTTAAGCGCAACTAAAGGAAACAACCCGGACAATAGGCAAAGAAAAGTCAGGATTCCCATAGCTATATTCATGCTAAGCGGAACTTCTTCAGCTCGTAAAGCTTGTTCGCTTCTCGACAATCCTAAAAAAGAAAACCCAAATAGTTTGACAAAACAGGCGGCGGCCAGAGCACCTGCAAGCCCCAGAGCAGCTACAGCGAGAATAAATAAAATATTAAGCCCCGTTTCCCCGTTAATCATGAAAGCATAGAGGGACTGATAAGCTAACCATTCACTGATAAATCCGTTAAAAGGAACTATAGCTGAAATGGCCAGGGAAAAACATAAAACGAAGAACCCCGTTAACGGCATCTTTTTTATAAGGCCACCTAGTTTTTCAATATCCCTGGTATGGGCAGCATATTGGATAGACCCGGCTCCCAGAAACAATCCACCTTTAAATAAAGCATGGTTAAAGGTATGCAGAAGGGCTGCCGTTAGGGCCAGGGAGCTGATTAGCTGATTATTTTGAGCCAAGGCGATAAAGCAAACGCCCAAGCCGATCAAAATAATACCGATATTTTCAACGCTACTGAAAGCCAATAGCCGCTTGATATTATGTTCCATCAAGGCATAGGCCACGCCTAACACCGCCGAAACTATCCCCAGAGCAAGAATAGTTATTCCCCACCAGCTATGTTCAACTCCCAAACAGCCGGGAATAAAACGAATCAGGCCATAAATAGCTGTCTTAATCATAATCCCAGACATCAATGCCGAAATATTGCTGGGAGCGGCCGGATGGGCAGATGGCAGCCAAATATGAAGTGGTATAATACCGGCTTTCGTCCCGAAGCCAATTAAAAACATGATAAAGACAATATTTTTGATACTGTCCGGCATAATTGCCGCAGCTGAGCCTAAACCAAAATCAAAGGACTTGGTATAGCTGTAAATAATCATAAATCCGACCAGTAAAAAGGCGGTCGCCAGATGGGTCATAATAATATACAACTTGCCGGCTCTTTGACTTTCACTTTTTTCTGATTCGAACACAACTAGAAAATAAGATAAAAGGGACATTACTTCCCAGGATATATAGAAAAAGATAGCATTATCCGAAGTAAGGACCAAAATCATAGAAAGAATGAAGGTGGTATACAGAAAATAAAACAGGGCTACGTTCCTTTGACCAATATATGAGGAGATATACCCCAGAGAATAAACGGACACACAGCAGACAAGGATAGACAGAGCCAGGATAAAATAGGCTGAAAGATTATCAATTGTCATACTGATTGAGATAAAAGGAACAACAGAATGCACTTGTATGAGCGGCAATGTATCTACGCCACTGGTTAGCTTTAACACCGAAGCTGCTGCTCCTAAAAGCGCAGACAAAATACAGATAGAATTCACTAAAATGTTACAGGTTTTCTGATTTTTGGTCATAAGGAGAGCTATAAGAGCTGCCAATATATAAAGAATTAACGATGATTTAAATAAGTAAGCTGCATAGAACAGCATAAATTTTTACCTCCGACTTTTACTATTTACCTTTTGTATATAAAAATATAAAACGGTCAAGTTGTTAACCCGACCGCCCTTGCTTACATTTTTTTCTCCCCCTTTTTCCTTCTAATTATTATTATAACACATCTTTCGTTGTTGTTTTTTTATGAGCCAAATAGCGTCTTTCTCCTTCCTTGAACAAACGCAATTCTTCTTCCGTTTCGATATCCAAAGAAGGTACCTCTTGAGGTTTTCCTTGTTCATCAAGGGCAACAAAAGTAAAATAGGCGGTTAAAGCCATTTTAGCCGGTTCGTCTTTTTTGACGTCTTCCACAGTTACTGTTACCAAAACTTCCATGGAAGTTCTGCCAACAAAGGTTAATTTGCCATAACAAGTAACAACATCACCTATATGACAAGGATGAAGAAACCTTAATTCATCAACCCTGGCGGTAACTACGTTGCTGCGGGCATGGCGCCTGGCTACAACCGCAGCGGCACTGTCCATAAGTTTCATGATTTCACCGCCATGAACATTGCCGGAAGTATTAGCATGCTGGGGCAACATTAAACTGGACATAACTACCTGAGAATGGGAAACTTTTTTGCTTGCCATAGCTAGGCTCCTTTTTTTAAAGATTGTGTTTGATGTTTGGCATTGCGGCTATTAGCTATAAAGGTTAAGCTCGAGCCGAGCAGGATAAAAATAATTCCCCCTAAGGTATTAAACCCTATTGATTCGTGGATCAAGATAAGAGCTAAAATCGGGGCCAGAGCCGGTTTGATGAAAAATACAACCGAGGCAGTTACAGCGGACGTATTTTCCATAGCCAGAAAATAACTGGTATAGCCTAAGCCGGTTACAAAAACGCTAATATATATTATAAGCGGCAAGGTCTGCCAGCTAATTCCTTTCAGGAGTGGAATCTGCGCAAAAATGTCCAAGCCGGAAGCTTGAAATATTGTGGCCACAATGTTTACATGAGACAAAAGTATCAGGATCAGCATTTCCAGGCTGCCGAATAAGAAACTGTAAGCCGTAGCAACCAATCCCCCATATTGTTCGCTTTGAGACTTGCCTATAACGGTATAAAAAGCAAAGGTAATGGCGGCCATGATTATGAATAAAATCCCTAACAGCCGGGTATCTCCGCTCTCCAGTTGAAAAGGGTTTAAGATAAATACCATTCCACCTATACTGACTATTATAGACAGAATATTAAGTTTGGTAACTTTTTCTTTAAGCATAAAAAAGGCCAGAGGTACAACGAACACGGGATTACAGCTGAACAGGACAGCTACTGTAGATGCTTGACAGTAAAGAATAGATAACTGATAAAAAGTCATACTGACAACGACACAAATAAAACCTGTTAACATAAAAAACTTTATATCGCCGGCCTTAAGATGCATGTTCCTGGTTTGAAGTTTTCTGCGCGCTATAGGCCATAGTATTAAGGCTCCAATAAAAAACCTGATAAAAGTCAGTTGAACAGGATTAAAATCAGTGGCCACTACCTTTAAGGCAATTTCCATGGAACTAAACAGAATTGCTGTAATGATAATATAAATGTAACCCTTTTTCATTATTTACTCCAAATATAATTATTTATTAGTATCACCACTACTATCATACCATAAAACTCTTTTTCTTCTTCCGAAAGCCCTGCCGGACCAGCATGTCAGATAGGGGATTACCATTTTTGGATTGTCATAGAAATTTTAATGGCTATAATTAATATAGACAATCTTTTGATGACTTTTTAAGAAAGGTGGATTTTGATGAACCCAACAATTGAAACCATTATGAAAAGAAGAGGCGTAAAAAGTTATACCGACCAACAAGTAAGCGACAGCGATCTGCAGATTATCCTGGAAGCTGGAATTGCCGGACCCACAGGACGTAACATGCAAGCCAGGCATTTTACGGTGGTTCAGAATAAGGAATTGCTTAAAGAAATTAACGATGAGGTTCATGCCCTTATGAAGGCAGCTCCGGATTATGTTCCTTTATATGGTGCCCCGACTCTGATTGTAACTTCGGCTCCCACAGATGTTCCTTTTGCTGATATGGACTGCGCCGCTGCGGTCCAAAATATGATGCTGGCAGCAACTTCCTTGGGCCTGGGCTCGCGTTTTTTAGTATCCCCAACCAGATATATAGAAAGCAACGCTCAAATTAAAAAAACATTAGGCATCCCCGAAGGCTACCGGAGTGTCGCTTGTATGATTTTAGGCTATGACGCCAATCCATCTCAACCGCCGGTGGAAAGAAACAAAAATGTAGTTAATTATGTTAGATAAACAAAAACAGATTAAGCAAAAACATATAATTTTGAAACTCTAATAATGGCTGACAGGTAAAGATTTTTTCCTGTCAGCTTTTGCTTTGGCCAGCCGTATATTTTAGATTATCCGGGAAGAATAAAAGGTAATTGTTTACAAATACTATACTAAAACCACGAAAAAGATGGCCAAAGGAGAGTATAATGAAAATTCTATTTGTTTACCCGGAAATACCAATTACCTATTGGGGCTTTCAGTATGCTTTAAAATTTGTATCTAAGAAAGCAGGCTATCCCCCGCTCGGTCTTTTAACCGTAGCAGCCTTGTTTCCTGAACATTACGAAAAACGCCTTGTTGATATGAATGTTAGCAAATTAAAGGACAAGGATATTTTGTGGGCCGATTATGTGTTAATCAGTGCTATGGCCGTCCAACAAGAATCTGTTCGTACTGTAATTAACCGCTGCCACGAACTTGGCCGCAAAATAATTGCCGGCGGCCCGCTCTTCACCTCTGATTATGAAGAATACGACGATGTGGATTATCTTGTGCTCAATGAAGGCGAACTTACTGTTCCGGCTTTTGTGCGTGATCTGGAAAAGGGAGTGGCACAACATATTTATACCACTCAAGAATGGGCTGATTTACGGTCAACTCCGGTACCCTTATGGAATTTGATCGATTTCAAAAAATACGCTACTATGAACATTCAATATTCACGCGGTTGCCCTTTTAACTGTGATTTTTGTAATGTTACAACTCTCTACGGCCATGTACCCCGAACCAAAGACACTGCTCAACTGCTTAAAGAGCTGGACTCTTTATATAATGCCGGCTGGCGGGGAGGAATATTCCTGGTTGACGATAACTTTATCGGCAATAAGAAGAAGCTGAAACAAGAGGTTTTGCCTGCCCTCACTAGTTGGATGCAGGAAAAGAAGTATCCTTTCTATTTCTTTACAGAAGCTTCGATCAATCTGGCCGACGATGAAGAATTAATGCAGATGATGGTTAAGGCCGGATTTAATACCGTTTTTATCGGGATCGAGACTACTAACGAGGAAAGTCTGGTGGAATGCAATAAACTGCAGAATAAAGACCGGGACCTAATAAAATGTGTTAAAAAGATCCACAGTTTCGGACTACAGGTTCAGGGAGGATTCATTGTCGGCTTTGACCATGATAATGCTACTGTTTTTGAAAAAATGGTCCACTTTATCCAGGAAAGTGGAATTGTTACAGCTATGGTTGGCTTGTTGAATGCTCCCAAAGGAACAAAACTATACCGGCGCCTAGCGAAAGAGGGCCGGCTTATTGATAATTTTTCCGGAAATAACACCGACTATTCCATCAACTTTATCCCTAAAATGGATAAAAACTTGCTGGTTAAAGGGTATCAACACATTGTAGAAACCATCTATTCCCCGCATAGGTACTACGAGCGGGTGTTCAAGTTTTTGAATGAATACAAACCCGCAGAATTTATGGCCATCAAAAAATTAAACTTCTGTCATCTTAAGGCCCTGGTAAAATCAATTATCCATTTAGGCTTATTAGGACCGGAAAGGTTTTATTTCTGGAAACTAATCCTGTGGTCCTTACTAAAACGCCCTAAACTATTTCCCCTAGCCGTAACCTTATGCATTTACGGGTTTCATTTTAGAAAAGTCTTTAGCCAATTACATCAGTAGACCATAATGCGCTGTTCTAAAGCTTTAAGCTCATCTTTCATGTCTTGTGGCAGACGGTCAAATTTTCCAAAATATTCTTTGATGGAAGCTATTTCTTGAATCCACATATCTTTATTTACTTCCAACAACTTTTCCAAGTTTCCGGGGGCAATTTCTAAGTCTTGGGTATTAATATCCTCAGGACTAGGCATATAACCGATAGGAGTCTTAACAGCCTTTCCACAACCGGAAACTCTTTCAATAATCCATTTTATAACCCGGCTGTTTTCGCCAAAGCCCGGCCAGAGGTATTGGCCGCTTTCATCCTTGCGAAACCAGTTGACATAAAAGATTTTTGGCAGTTTTTCCGGATCTGTCTTTTTGCCCATATCAAGCCAATGTTGTAGATAATCGCAAACATGGTAGCCGATAAAGGGTAGCATAGCAAAGGGGTCGCGCCGAACCTGTCCAATATTATCGGAAATAGTAGCAGCCGTAATTTCGGAGCCAAGGATTAAACCTAAAAAGATACCGTGATGCCAGTCAAAACTTTGATGAACCAGCGGAATAGTGGTGGGACGGCGTCCTCCCACTAAAATTGCCGAAATTGGTACTCCCATAGGATCTTCCCACTCCGGAGCTATTACAGGGCATTGACTGATAGGTGTAGTGAAACGAGCGTTAGGATGAGCTGCCGGCTCCTTGGAGTCTGGAGTCCAATCATTTCCTTTCCAGTCTATCAAATGATCAGGAGCATCATAGCCAATGCCTTCCCACCAAACGTCGCCGTCATCAGTTAAGGCTACATTAGTAAATATTGTATTTTGGGCAATGGTTCGCATAGCATTAGGGTTAGAATCCATAGAAGTACCCGGTGCCACCCCAAAAAACCCGGCTTCGGGGTTAATAGCATAAAGACGGCCATCCTCTCCAAATCTCATCCAGGCAATATCATCGCCTATGGTTTCTACTTTCCAGCCCGGTATGGTAGGGATATGCATAGCCAAGTTAGTTTTACCTGTAGCGCTGGGAAAAGCACCGGCTATATACTTTTTATTACCTTGCGGATCGGTAATGCCCAGAATCAACATATGTTCTGCCAGCCAGCCTTCATCTCTGGCCTGGACCGAGGCAATCCGCAAAGCAAAACACTTCTTACCCAACAGGGCATTGCCTCCGTAACCGGAGCCATAGGACCATATCATTCTTTCCTCTGGAAAATGACTAATGAATTTTTTCTCTAAATCAGGTTCACAAGGCCAAGGGACATCTTGCTCTCCCGCAGCCAAAGGTGCACCCACCGAATGAAGACACCTGACAAATTCATCTTCTTCGCCCAGATTAGCTAGAACCTCATTCCCTATACGGGTCATAATCCTCATATTCTCAACAACATAGAGACTATCAGTTACCTCTATTCCTATTTTGGAAATTGGTGACCCGATAGGACCCATGGAAAAAGGAATTACGTACATAGTACGGCCTTTCATACAGCCAGTATATAATTCGGTCATGGTTTTCTTTAACTCGACCGGATCGATCCAGTTATTGAGGGGACCGGCATCTTCTTTCCTCCTGGAAGCTATAAATGTCCTTTCTTCTACCCGTCCCACATCGGAAGGATGGCTGCGGAATAAATAACAACCCGGGCGTTTTTCCTGGTTCAAACGAATAGCAGCCCCCGAGTCCACCATTTGCTGAAAAAAGCGATCACTTTCTTCCTTGGAACCATCGCACCAGTGCACCTTATCAGGCTGGCACATTTTTACTACATCTTCTATCCATTCAATAACTTTCTTATTTTTGGTACTCATTTTCTCCATTCCCCTTAACGTTAAGTATTAAGATGTATTTTATGATTGGTTATTTATTTAATGTCCTTATTGTAGTCCACATACCTTATACTAGGCAAGCATATAAGGACTTGGAACTTTAAACCATAATTATATCATAAGGCCGGCCGGTGATACACTTACCGCCGGCAGGGGTAACAATATAGGTATTTTCTACTCCTACCATACCTTTACCGGCTATTCCTTTCTTAGGCTCTAAGGAAATAACCATATTTTCGGCCAAAGGCTCCTTAAAACCGTTAGCAATTATGGGCGGCTCATTAATATGCAGCCCTATGCCATGACCTAAAAAAGTAACCTGTCTGTCGCCAAAACCCATAAAATTTATTTTAAAATCCTCATCCAGACTGTTCATAATATCCATATAGAGTTTTTCCGGGATAGCCCCGGGTTTTAGCCTTTCAGCCAGGCGCATTTCTATCTCCATGCAGCCCTGGTGCGCCTTTAGCATTTCACTGCTAGGTTTTCCCCCAAAAATATAGACTTGGGTTTTATCGCTGTGATAACCGTTTATTCCATAAGCGATATCGACAAAAACCAAATCCCCTTTTTTTAATTTTCGTTCCCGACTGCCTATAAATGGTACTGCCGGACACATACCGTAAGCTCCACCGGGACCGTCAAAATAGGTTGGATATAAAGAACTTTCACCAAAACCAATCTGACCAATACCTATTTCTATTTCAAACATTGAAAAACGGCCTACGCCCTGATGCCCGTGTTGTACTTGCCGGGCATATAATTCCGCCGCAAAGTCCGCCTCGCTGATACCTTCCTTGAGTAATGTCGGAACTATATTGATTAAAAAATCGTTATGGTGTTTCCCTGCCTCTTCCATGAGCTGAAGTTCATAAGCGGACTTAATAGACCTAAGACTAAGTACTATACTGTCTAGAGAACCCACCTGGTCCATTTTCAAATGTTTCTGAAGCCTTTGAAGTATATCGTAAGTAATAATTTCAGTTTCCAGATAGGTATTTCCTAAATTTGGCCCCAGATAGGCTGCTGCATCGCGGTAACTTTCCATGCTGTAAATATTAGTGTTAGGTGATTCCTTTTTAGCCCGTTCAACACTACGACGTACAAAAAAATAGCTTTTCCTGTCTTTGGTAATAATCAACATACCGTCCTGCATGGTACCGGTAAAGTAGTACTGGTTAATTCTGCTTACAATAATAGCGGTATCCCAGGCAGGCTTTTTTTTATCCATAATAGAACAAAATTGGTTTAACCTTTGTTCCAGTTCCTTATTGCTTACTTCCTTGTTTTCTTTAAATACTTCTTTCATTTCCGTTAAGTCCATTTCCGTAGGTTTCAGAAAATATTCCCTCCTTATTAAGATTTAAGTCAACATATCATTTTGATCGATAGTAATTACACAATTATAATAAGGATGTGACTCCTGAACTTTTTGATTTATAGCCTGAACAAGCTTTTTTTGTTCTTCCTTCTTTGTAGTTTTAGGGATAACAATATCAAATACCAGATTTTCTTTTTCCCCTTTCCCAACAATCCGTAAGTCATGAAAGGAAAGTACGGTTGGGAATTTTTCCAGAATCTGTTCCAACTCGCTCTGCATACTAGCCAATTCTTCAGAATCCAAATTTAAAGGGTCCAGGTGAATGGTTAGCAGTATATCAAGCTCTTCGGCCACATGCCGTTCAATGTCGTCAATATACTCGTGCATAGCTATAATATCTTGATCGGCAGGTAATTCAACATGAATGGAAGCCATGTATTGTCCCGGTCCGTAGCTATGAACAATCAAATCATGTATGCCGGCCACCTTTTCATAGCTAAGTATCTTCTCTTTAATTTGAGCAATCAATTCTTTGTCCGGTACTTCGCCAAGTAAAGGACTGATGGTTTCCTTAGCCAAAGAAAACCCCGCATATAAGATTATTCCAGCTACAACAATTCCCGCATAGGCATCGAGCGGAAATTTGGTAAATTGGGAAGAAATCAAGGAAATTCCGATGCAACCCATAGCGATCATATCCGTAAAACTGTCGTAAGAAGCGGCCAATAGGGCTTGGGAGTTGATCGACCTGGCTAAAAAACGGTTAAAAATAAAAAGCCATAATTTGACAACCATCGCCAGGAGCAAGACGAGTAGAGCAGGCCAGCTAAACAGGACTTCAACGGGATTAAATATTCTACTTACCGAAGATTTTAAGAGTTCATAGCCGACCAACATTATAAGAAAAGCTACAATCAGCCCCGCTATATATTCAAGACGTCCATGTCCAAAAGGATGTTCCTCATCGGCCGGTTTGCCGGCCAGTTTAAACCCGATAATGGTTACCAAGGAAGAGGTGGCGTCCGATAAATTATTAAAGGCATCTCCAATGAAGGCGATGCTGTTAATTATTATTCCGACAGCTAATTTCAGGCCAAATAATGTTACATTAGCCAGGATTCCGATTATACCGCTTAAATAACCATATTTATCCCGAATCTCAGGAATATTTGTCTGTTGGTAGTTTTTAATGAATTTGCGGACTAATAGTTTGCTTAACGTGTTAATACACCTCGTATATACCCATTGGTTTATGCACTATATTATTCAGTATTTGTCGGAAGTTTCTGTCCATGTTCCAGGAGCTGGGTTTGAAAGAAGGAAGGTAGCTGTTCCAAAGAAAAATTTTGATTAATATAGTTTTTGGCAAGTAAGATAATTATTACTATTAAAGCTATGACCACAATACCTTTGATTAACGATTTTAAAAACTTAAAGGCTAGAATAAGTAAAATAATAGCTATAATAATGCCTATTGACATACCTGTCATCTAATCTCCCCTTGCTTTTTTATTGTCTGTTATACCATTATATATCATACTTCTTGTCCAATACAAAAATTAGAAGAGTTAATGACAAATATGATTATGAGCATAAAGAGTAAACATGGGTAAAACCCGTTTGGGTAAACGGGTTTTACAATCTAAATTCCGTTAAAGTTACTTGGTTTACAAGCCCATAATATTTTGCGCAATAATTTTTTCCGGGAATTCACTGGCGCTGTCAATGGCTATGGTCCCTTTAACATCTCTTAAGAGACGGGAGACAAGCATTTCTTGACTGTAGCCATAACCGCCGTGAACCTGAATAGCATCTAAGCAGGTCTTCTGACCTATTTTATTGACGAACAGCTGAACCATCGAAGCTTTGGTTTCATATTCTTCTTCATCGCCTTTTTCCACCATTTCGGCAGCGTCGTACAAGGCCAGTCTGCCAATATGAATATTGGCTGCCATTTCAGCAATCATAGTTTGGATGGCTGGGAATTTGCCAATCGGTCTACCGAACTGAACTCTTTGTTTGGCATATTCAATAGAATTTTCCAAAGCAGATTGAGCAATACCCAAGGTTTGGGCCGCAAGGGCCAGTTTAAACATGGGCTGAAGCTTTTGAACGATTTTCATGCCTTCATTTTCTTTGCCCAACAAGTTAGTCGCAGGCACCCTAACATTTTCCAATACAATTTCAGCTGTTGGACAACCATTCAAGCCCATTTTGTCGATAGTGCGACCCACGCTGAAACCCGGTGTTTCAGCCTCAACCAAGAAGGCACTCATTCCATTTTCAATGTTTTCAGGGTTAGTCAAGGCAAATACTACATAAACACCAGCTGCCCCACTGTTCATGACAAAATACTTTTTACCATTTAGAACATAGTCCTGGCCCTCACGCACGGCAACAACCTTGGACTCACCATAACCCGGATCAGCACAAAACTCATTCAGAGCAAAAGCTCCTATAGTTTCTCCGGCACACATAGCAGGCAGGTATTGTTCCTTTTGTTCCTTGCTGCCAAACCTGTTAATCGCTTCAGCAGCCAGGGAGCAATGATTAACAATTATCGAACCTAGGGCTGCACAAGTCCGCGAAACCTCTTCCACTGTTAAAATATAACTCAAAAATCCGGCCTCTACTCCGCCAAACTCTTCCGGAAACAGCAAGGCAAACAAACCTTGTTCAGCGGCTTGGCCGACGATTTCTGTCGGAAACTCCCCTGAGCTATCAATTTCCGTTGTATGCTCCTGAACATACTCTTCGGCAAACTCCCGGACATTTTGCTGAATGAGCTGTTGTTCTTCAGTTAATGTATAACTCATTTTGGTCCCTCCTATTGACTTTGTTAACCACGCTTAGGAGCGCAGCATTTGGCCGGAAATAACAATCCGCTGTACTTCATTCGTTCCTTCATAGATTTGCTGAATCTTGGCGTCACGCATTACTTTTTCAACTATGGAGTCTTTAGAATAACCGTAATAGCCCATTATCTCCACGGCGTCACAAGCGACTTCCACACAGACATCAGTGCTTAAGGCCTTGGCCATTGCTGCTGTCATGGTATAAGGGATCTCCAGATCTTTTAGCACCTGACAATGGCGTACCAATTGTCTGGCTCCTTCCAGTTTCATGCCCATATCGGCCAGTTTAAACTGCACAATCTGGTTTTTGGCCAGGGGTCTGCCATTGGCATCAATGCGGTTCTTCACATATTCTATAGCTTCGTCCAAAGCTCTTTGGGCCCCTCCAATAGCCTGGGCAGCAACGTTCGGCCGGGCTTTATCCAAGGTTTTCATGGCCATTTTAAAGCCATCGCCTTCATTACCCAGTAAGTTCATAGCCGGTATTTTAACGTCTTTTAGGATAATTTCCGTGGTATTAGAGGCCCTAACCCCTAATTTATCTTCAACACTGCCAACAGTAACCCCAGGGCGATCCGCTTCGACCAGGAAGCAGCTCAATTTATTTTTTCTATCATCCGGATCAGTTACGGCAAATATAATAAGATAATCAGCAACTCCGCCACCGGTACAGAAGCATTTGGTTCCGTTTAAGATATATTCGTCACCGACTTTTTCAGCGGTTGTGGTACAAGCTGCCGCATCGCAGCCTGCCCCAGGCTCGGTAAGGGCGAAAGCAGCGATTTTGCCGGCTAACAGATCTTTAAAATATTTTTCCTGTAATTCCTTCTGTCCCCCCAGAAGTACGGGATAAGAGCTTAAGTTATTGGAACCTATCGCTGTCATAACGCCTAAGCAGGCATAAGCAAATTCTTCTGTAACCAGCCCTACGGATACAGCATCAAGTCCCGGTCCGCCGTATTCCACCGGAGCAATCATGCACCCCCAGCCCATATCGACAATTCTTTTCCAAATATCCCAGGGGTATTCACCTGTGGCATCTAATTCTTTGGCTACGGGCATGATGTATTCCCGAGCGAAATCCCGGGCTTTTTTTTGTATTTCCAGATGTTTGGGGCTTAGTAAGGCATCTGACATATTTTTTTCACCCTTTCATTTTTTCCTCAATGATCTGTCTAAGCTGTCCCCACTCCGGTTGAAAGATTCCGGATGGCATTTCCTTTAAGTTGGACGAAATCCTTGGGCGGAAGCCCATATGGGCTAAAACATCTTTTTCCAGGTCAATACCGGGTGCGATTTCGATTAAAGTCATTTCTCCGTTTTCCAAGGTGAATACAGCTCGTTCAGTAATATAGAGTACGGGTTTATTTATCTCACTAGCATATTCGCCGCTGAATGAAATGTGTTCCACTTGAGGCAAGAATTTTTGATATTTACCTTCCTGAATAATCTTTAGCTTGCCGTCTTCAATAGCAACTTTCAGTCCTCCGGCAGTAAAAGTACCGCAGAATATTACTTTCTTCGCATTTTGGCTGACATTCATAAATCCACCGCAGCCGGCAATCTTCGGTCCAAAATGAGTAACGTTGACATTTCCCAACTTATCTGTTTGCGCCAGCCCTAAACAGGTTATATCAATACCGCCACCGTCATAATAATCAAACTGCGCTTGTTCCTCTAACATACATTCGCTGTTATACGCATGCCCAAAATGGGGTAAGCTGGCTGGAATTCCGCCAATACTGCCCGCTTCCGTGGTCAAAGTTAAGGATTTGTCTGCCTTTTCCTCGGCTGCGACATTGGCTACATCACTAGGAATACCCACCCCTAAGTTTAAAATAGCATTGGGTTTAAGTTCCATCGCTGCTCGCCGCGCAATAATTTTACGTTCATTGAGCTCCAGCGGAGCAACTTCACTTAACGGCACTTTGATATTACCTGCAAAAGCTGGATTATAGTAAGTACCTTCTGTTTGATAATGGTTTTTCTGACTAGTAGCTACCACAACATAATCAACCAAAATGCCGGGAACCCTAACGTCTTTAGGATGTAGAGTGTTCGCTTTGGCGATATTTTCCACTTGAGCAATAACAATACCGCCACTGTTTTTAACAGCCTGAGCCAAAGGAAGAGCACAAGCAAGTATACCCTCGTTTTCCATAGTTATATTGCCATTTTCATCGGCTGTAGTACCACGAATTAAGCCCACATCCACTGGAAAACTTTTATAAAATAACCATTCTTCCCCTTCAAAGTTAACTACCTTAACAATGTCCTCCGTGGTCCGGGCATTGAGTTTGGCTCCTTCTACCCGGGGGTCAACAAATGTTTTCAGACCGACTTTGGTAAAAAGCCCGGGTCTTTTGGCCGCGATCTCGCGCCAGAGCTGGATAATAACTCCTTGGGGGAGATTATAAGCTTCAAGCTTGTTCTCTACAACCAATCTTTCCATTTTTGGCGAGCCCAGCAAATGAGCCCCGATCCAACGTTTAATTAATCCCTCATGGGCTAGAAAGGCCGTTCCTGTATTTTCAGTATGATCACCTATAGGCGAGCTTTGAACAAAGGTAATATCCCGGGGATGACCGGTTTCTTCAAATCGTTTACCTATGGCTATCGCCATTTCCTGGTTCCAACCGGCTAAGCCAAAACCACTTACACCCACAGTCATTCCGTCCTGAATCAGCTCAGCTAATTGTTCGGCAGTTCTCACTTTGGACAAATCTTATCCCTCCCATACTAAAATTTGTAAACACAGTTATTAATAAAAATGTTAATCATTAAAATTTATCTCAAACATTATCCCTGTCTATAAATTATCCCAAATCCACCTATAGGATACTCCCAACTAATTGCCCCTTGAGGACATACAGCCCTGCAGGTCCCGCACTCCAGACAACCTGCCCATTCTACTATTATTTCTCCGTTTTGTTCACTGTAAAGTTCCGCCGGACATACAGTCAGACAGCTTTTGGGCTGGCAGCTTTGGCATTTGGTATTATCTATAATGATATGGGGGTTGCCTTCATTCACTTCAAATTTATTTAAGGCCAACTTTTCCGGTATACTCAATTTAATCACAGTGCACGCACCCCCTTAAAGCCATCACGGGCTAAGTCAAATATGGATAAATTGTTCTCTTTTAACGCTTTAAGCGCAGTTTTGAGTAATAGTTCCTTGGGAGTTAAATCATGGTTATAAACCTTACCGAATATATCATTGGCCAATTTAGAATAGCTCTTATACAGGCGATCGTTTTCCATAAAGATCGGTGCTTTGGCATAAGTTTTCAAATCTTTCATGACAAAGCTCTCATCCAAGCGGCGTTTATAAGAATTTAAGGAAGCTGCACTGAAATCGTTTTTCTCTTTAGCTTCGATAATTGCCTCAGCCGCGGCTATACCGGAACCAACAGCCAAATCCATACCCCGGATTACAAGCCCACTGTTAATGGTAAAACCTGCAGCATCCCCAACCATAATAAAACCATCCGCTACCAGCTGTTGGGGAACCATATGCAATCCGCCCTCAGCAGTGAGGTGGGCCCCATACTCAACCATTTTGCCGTCCTTGACCAAAGGCGCAACCATAGGATGTTCCAACAGATCGTCCAGAACTTCGGCCGGTTTGGCCCCTGATTTAACTAAATCGTCCAAACGCAGAACAACACCTATGGACAGGGAATCGATATTGGTATAGAGAAAAGCCCCTCCTGCTACCCCGTGGGAGGCTTCTCCCAGCATGGCATAGGCAGTTCCTTCATTACCGGTCAGGCGGAACCTGTCTTCTATCTTCTCCCGCGGCAATTCAATCAGTGCTTTGGCACCGACAGCCAAGTGCTCCGGTTTAATAGGCCCGCGCAAACCTGCTTCCTGGGCAATAAAAGAGTTAATACCATCGGCAGCAATAACTACGTCGGCCAACATTTCTTCATCGCCGGCTACAATGCCTGTTACTTTATTGCCTTCTTTAAGAACTTTTTCTACTTTTATCTCGTTTACCAGCATAACCCCTGCATCTTCCGCTTTTTCAGCCAACCAGCGGTCAAATTTAGCCCGCAGGACGGAAAAGGCGTTATAAGGGGGCTTGCTTAAAGCTTGCCCTTTGTAATCAAGATTAAAGTAATCTTCCTTATCCATAAGAGTGGTAACATAATTGGTAATATAACGTTCCACCGGAGCTTCTTCCCAGAAACCGGGAATCAGTTGATCAAGCACCCGCGTATAAAAAACCCCGCCGCTTAAGTTCTTGCTACCGCAGTAATCACCGCGTTCAACGAGCACAACCTCTACACCTGCTTGAGCCAGTTTATAAGCTGCTGCAAGTCCTGAGGGGCCCCCTCCGATAATTATGACTTCATATTTATCAGCACTCATCTTTTCACCTCTTCACTGTTTCTGAGAAACTCCGGTTTTACTTGCCGGACTTTAATTTTTCTATTAACATTGGCAATACTTTATATAGATCACCAACAATACCGTAATCCGCTTGTTTGAATATCGGAGCAGCCTTATCCTTATTAACAGCAATTATAGTTTGGGACTGGTTGCAGCCTACCATATGCTGAATTTGGCCGGAAATCCCCAAAGCAATATACAAATCCGGTTTGAACATAACTCCCGATACACCAATGTAGTATTCTCTGGGCAGCCAGTCCAGGCCTTCCGATAACGGACGGGTACAACCAATTTCGGCTCCTATTAGCTCAGCTAATTCTTCAGCCATTTTCAAATCTTCTTTGTCAGCAAAACCACGGCCTACCGCCACAACACGCTTGGCCGCGGAAAGATTAACTGTTGCACCGGCTTTAGCTCTTCTTTCTACACATTTAACTTTAGATTCAGTCGCGACAAAATCAACATTTTCCGTAGTTCCTTGACGGGACTCATCCAAAGCCTGGGGACCGAATACCCCGCCTCCAACCGTAGCAATTGCTACTTCCGCATTGGATTTTATGGTACTAATAGCAGCTCCGCCATAAACCCGGCGTTTACATGTTCCGTCTTCAGAAAACTCAATGACATCAGCTAAAACCGACGTTCCACGTTTGGCTGCCAGTTTCCCGGCCATAAGCTTGCCCCGTTTAGTATTGCCGAACATCACCAAGTCAGGATTGTGTTCAGCTACTAATTTTTCAATTGTAGGCAGAAAATCCTCAACCATGCGAGAATCGTCCAGTTCTCCCATGAGATATACGTGATCAGCTCCTGCTTTTATGGCCTCATCGGCTGCGCTTTGATTGCCAATTAACAGAACCGTTACTTTTTCGCCTAACTGGCGAGCGCCTGCACATAGTTCGGCTAAAATATCCTGTTTATCACTAAAAACCCATACATTTTTTATTGCACTCATTTTTTAGCCCCCTTTACTGCAATTCTTGGCGAAGGTTTTCCCAGAGCTCATTTACTGCTTCTTCGGAATCGCCTTCAATAATAATTTGTTTTCTTTCTGCCAATTCCGGTGCCAGGGTGTTAATGGTTTCCATAGTTTGAGGATTGTCGGCAAGGCCGATATCCGCAAGACTCCATTGGGTTACAGGCTTTTTACCGGCTGACAGTACTTCTTTCATACTGGGGATGCGAGGCTGAACAATATCTGTAGTAACTGAGATAACAGCAGGTAAGGAGACTTCTAGTACTTCTACCTCATCTTCCAGTGTTCTCTCGACAATAACTTTATCTCCCTCAACTGTGATTTTACTTACGGCATTGATATTAGCCATTCCCAGCAATTCACCAAGTTGAGGACCGACTTGCTGGGCATAAAGGTCGGAAGATCCTTCACCACACAAAACCAGATCGGCATCTCCGATTTTTTGTATGGCTGCGGCCAAAGTGCGGGCTGTCTGATGGGTGTCGGCTTCGGCTAGAGAATCATCTACAACCAGATAAAGATCCGCGGGACCACGGGAAAGAACACCTTTTTTGAGTTTTGAATTTTCTAAAAGTTTGGGTCCTACACTTAAAGCACTAACCTTGCCACCGGCATCGGCCACGACTTGCATACCGGCTTCAATAGCCGGAAGATCATATTGTCCAATTTCCAGTTCAGCTTTTTCTAATCCTAAGGTGCGGTCGTCGCGGACAATAATATCCTGATCATCCGGAACTATTTTGTAACATGTAATAACGTTCACCCAAATCACCTCTTATTTATCTTTATTTAAAATTATTACCATACATTATTTTAATATCTACCCTTGAAACATGTCAACATTTACATGTATAATTAGACATAGATTATTTGTTATTTTTTGAAAAAAATTGACATTATTATTATATGATAAAATATACAATAAAAAAATATTTTGAGGTAATAATATGCGAAAATTAAAATATGCGATTCTGGGACTGATTAATAGAAAGCCGATGACCGGCTATGATCTAACAATAGAATTTGATAAGGAACTGGCAAGTTTTTGGTATGCCAAACACAGCCAGATTTACCCGGAGTTGAAAAAACTAACAGATGAAAACTTAATCACTTTCGAGACCGTAATTCAAGGTGAAAAATTAGAAAAGAAAGTCTATACCATCACCGAGAAAGGCAAACAGGAACTAAAAAATTGGATACTCCGCGATGAGCCATTAGAGCCTACTCCCAAAGATGTATTTAGACTTCGCGCTTATTTCATAGAGTTAATGAATAAGGAAGAAATTATTCAGCAATTTACAGCTCAGCTGGAAAAGCGCCAAAAAAAATTAGCGGTTTTGCAATCCGCTATGGAAAATTTATTGGAAACTAAAGATATTTCTAATATTATTTCAGAAGAATTTGGAGATTATATTGTTTTAAAAGGAGCGATCATGCGCGAACAAGCCTATATTGATTGGCTAAATGAGTGTCTTGCTGCGGTTAAAGCTTCTTCCTATAAAACTCCATCCCCTGGGCTCTGAGCTTTTCTTCCCACATCATGTGCAGAATAGCCAGGTCCTCGGAATAATCAGTTTTACTTTCATCCTTGTCATATTCCAATTCTTCCAGAATCTCAAAGCTAAAGTTTTCTTTACCCAACTCATTCCATTCCTTCTGTAATTCTCGATTAGGATGCATATTGGCACTAAGTTGAAGTAAAGTTTTGTTAAATCCCGCGCGAAAATTATTGCTAGCCTCCAGAAAGCATTTATTGCTTGCTTTGGAGCGAACTATGAAAACACCCATCGGGTGTTTCATTTGTTTATACTGCTGTTTTAACTCTTTTTTTCTATCCATGCTTGACCCTTCTTTATTACATTTTTCCTTCCAAGTTCTAGTAACCCATCTCTCTTAAAATCCTGGCCAAGGTTTGTAAACGTTCGCCAATAAGTTCATCATCTTTGCTTAAAGCCTGGTTGAACAACTTAATATCCTCATCTATTTTTTCATTGTCAGTACAAACCTCTACAGTCATGGCATCACCCTGCAGTCCAATACGATCTATAGTGGGCTTAGCAGTATCATATAATTTCTCATAGCGATATGCCTCCCGAAAATGCTGCTTAGCCCTGCACACCAAAATCGCCAAATCCAATACGCGATGGAGGGGCAATTCTTCGGACTGCCTGGACCATTTTTCCCCTGTATACCTCCATACTTTGGCCGAAATATCTACCTTCCCCCGGTCATTCCACTGGGCTAGCCCTAAAGATAAGCCCTTAGCATCAGAATTATAGGCTTGCCTGCCATCCACATTTTCGTAATTTTCACAAACTATTACCGGCTTATGTTTTAGTGAGGTTGGGATTTTCATACTAATTCCTCCTATAAAATTCTAATTAGTTATTTACTAAACTACTAGATCACTAAGCTACTTATTAAAGTATATAGAATTTCTACAAAGTGTCAAGTAAAGTCAAAAAAGCTAACAAGTAATACGTTAAACTATTGATGATATGCTATAATAATTACCAATAAGGCTGATAGGAGCAGAAATCAGCTGTAAGCTATTTGCAAAAATAAGGAGTAAAAAATATGGATGTCAAAATATCAGATAGAATGGCAAACATTAACCCTTCTGCCATTCGCGAAATGTTAAAGGTTACCGCTATGCCCAATGTCATATCTTTTGCTGCCGGTGGACCTTCCCCGGAAGAGTTTCCTGTTAAAGAACTCGCCCATCTGGCGGCCGAGATATTTGAAACCGATTCCTATACCGCTTTACAGTACAGTGTTACCGAAGGCTACGCTCCACTCAGAGAAATTACAAAAGACCGGATCAAAAATAAATTCAATATCGGCCGTGAATTTGATGATTTAATTATTGTTAGCGGCGGTCAGCAAACAATTAGCCTGGCTACTCAATGCCTGGTCAATGAGGGAGATATCGTGGTCTGCGAAAACCCAAGCTTCGTAGGAGCTTTAAATACATTCCGTGCTTTTAACGCCAAACTTACCGGCGTTCCTATGGATGAGAACGGTATGGATATTACTGTTTTAGAAAATATCCTTAAAACAGAAAGCAGGGTTAAACTCATCTATACCATTCCTACTTTCCAAAATCCGACAGGGGTTACTATGCCCCTTAAACGCCGTCAACACTTACTTGAACTGGCTGAGAAATATGATGTTATGATTTTAGAAGACGATCCTTATTATGAACTCCGTTATTCAGGTGAGATTGTTCCTACCCTAAAAAGCATGGATGAAACAGGCCGAGTAATATATAGCGGGTCATATTCCAAAACTATTTCACCCGGGATGCGCATCGGCTACGCATGTGGTTGTAAAGAATTAATTGCCAAAATGACTGTGGCCAAACAAACACAGGATGTGCACACTAACGCAATGTTTATGATGATTGTAGCCCGGTATATTGAACAATTTGACTTCGATGCTCATATTCGGGAATGCTGCGAGCATTATAAGGTAAAACGCGATTTTATGCTTAAGAAAATGGAAGAAAAGCTTACCGGCTATGTAAAGTTTACGAAACCTGAGGGAGGACTGTTTATCTGGTGTGAACTACCACAAGAATATTCCGGCTTCGAGTTTTGTAAATTTGCTGCCAACTACGGAGTTGCCTGCGTACCGGGAACCACTTTCGATGTTGCTGAAGATAGAAATAACAACTGTTTCCGTCTGAACTTTACAATTCCGTCCTTAGAGCAGATTGATAAGGGTATTGATATTGTGGCTGACTGCCTAGAAAAATTTATCAAATAAGATAATTTATTTTCTCGCTTGGCCCTTGACAAATTATTTTTTCCGTTTAGAATATAATCTAAATATTATCTAATAAATTTAATAGGTGTTCTTTAAACCGTTGATTGAGATTAGTAGCCTAATCAACTTTATTCCCAGAGAGCCGCAGGAGGTGGGATTGCGGCAATAAAGCTTAGTGTGAATGGACTCATGAGGGTGACACGGAAATCGTCTCAACGATTTGAGAGTATGTGCACCGGGATCTTCGCCCGTTATCAAGGAAGCGTATATGATGGTATACGAGACGAGTGGCATTTGTAATGCAATTTGGGTGGTACCGCAGAGATTAAATCTTTGTCCTATGAATAGGGATAAAGATTTTTTTATTTGACAAAATTAAGAATGAAATGAAAGGAAGGAATGACATGACAACAAGCATACCTTATAAAATTTATTTAGCTGAAAATGAGATGCCGAAACATTGGTACAATATTAAAGCAGTGATGAAAGAGCTCCCGGATCCTATGCTTCATCCCGGAACCCTAAAACCATGTACTATTGAGGATCTTCAGCCTGTGTTCTGTGATGAATTAATTAAACAGGAGTTAAACACCAAAGACCTTTTGATTGAAATTCCTGAGGGAATTCAAAACTTTTACAAAATGTACCGTCCCTCTCCCTTGGTCAGAGCTTATTGTTTGGAAAAATTACTTGATACTCCCGCTGAAATTTATTACAAGTTCGAAGGTACAAATACTTCCGGTTCTCACAAACTGAACTCCGCAGCAGCTCAAGTTTATTACGCCAAAGAACAAGGAATTACCTCCCTGACCACAGAAACGGGTGCCGGCCAATGGGGTACTGCATTAGCCATGGCCTGTGCTTACTACGACATTCCTTTAACTGTATTTATGGTCAAAGTTTCTTCTGAGCAGAAGCCTTATCGTAAAGCGGTGATTGAAACCTATGGCGGCAAGGTCATCCCCTCTCCTTCCGAAACAACGGAAGTAGGAAAAAAGATTCTTGCTGAAAATCCAGGTACCGGCGGATCCTTAGGCTGTGCTATTTCCGAAGCGATAGAACTCATGGCCAAAACTCCTAACTGCCGCTATGTTCTGGGAAGTGTTTTGGATCACGTTTTACTTCACCAAACCATAATAGGTCTGGAAAGCAAAATCGCCTGTGAAAAATACGGCATTGAGCCGGACATCATAATCGGCTGCACCGGCGGAGGCTCTAACTTCGGTGGTTTGGTTGGGCCATTTATGGGCGAAAAAATTCAGGGAAAAAACAATATTCATTTTATTGGCGTGGAACCGGCCTCCTGTCCTTCCCTGACCCGCGGCAAATATGCCTACGATTTCGGCGATACCGGCAAGAGTACACCGCTGATGAAAATGTACACCCTGGGATCGGGCTTTATCCCCTCCCCCAACCATGCGGGAGGCCTCCGCTACCACGGTATGAGCAGCATAGTTTCCAAGCTCTATCATGACGGTTATTTTGAAGCTCGTTCAGTGGAACAAACAAGAGTTTTTGAAGCGGCCAGCATCTTCGCCCGCAGTGAAGGCATTCTACCGGCGCCTGAATCTTCTCATGCGCTGAAAGTAGCCATGGACGAAGCACTTAAATGCAAAGAAACCGGCGAAAAGAAAACCATTCTGTTTGGTCTATCCGGCACCGGTTACTTTGATATGACTGCTTATATGAACTACAACAGCGGTACCATGACGGACTATGTACCGACAGACGAAGATCTGGAGAAAGGTTTCGCTACCTTACCGAATATTCCGGAATAAGGATAGCCAAAATTTGACCCAAAGTTGACCCCCCTAATTAGCCTATTAAAAACAGGGTGCTAGGTTTAAAGCTTAGCACCCTGTTTTTTTAAAATACTGTCCCGTCTTGTCTATTTTACAGTCCGTTTACAATATTACTCGGCCTTAACCCTTGGGCTACCCTCCGCATGTTGCTCCAGATAATCTCAAATGAACGGTAGAAGCAACCCGCCGTAATGCCGCCAATGTGTGGTGAAAGGGCTACCTTGCGGCGAATCTCTGCCGGCAAAGCCAGAAAAGGATTATCTGCTTGCACCGGTTCCGGGGCCAGGGTATCAAATCCGGCCCCTCCCAATCGCCCGTCCCTAAGCGCCCGGCAGACAGCCTCCTGATCTACCAGCTCTCCCCGGGCAGTATTGATTAAAAGAGCACCTTGTTTCATTTTGTTGATTGCCTCTTCATTGATGAAGTTGATTGTCTCCGGGTTTACCGGAACATGCAGGGAAATTATATCACACTGAGCATAAAGATCATCTAAAGGTAAATAGCTTATTGAACATTCCGGCTTGGTAGTTCTGCTATAATAGCTTAACTTACACCCGAAAGCGTCCAACATCCTGGCCAATTCTTTACCAATTGCCCCCAAACCGATTATTCCCACATGACAATCACTTAGTTCCTTAAGACCGTTTTCAAAGCAACGAGTCTTGGCTTCCTTTTGCCTGGCAGCATACACCATGTCCTCATTTTCCCGGAAGTTTCTGAGCAGAGCCAACATGAGTAAAATAGCTTGTTCCGCTACCGCTGAGGCATTAACCCCGGCACAGTTGCTTACATAGACACCGGCTTTTCTGGCCGCCTCCAGGTCAATTAGATTATAAGCCACTCCCTGAGAATGAATAAGCTTGAGACGAGGAAGACCCTGAATAACAGCAGCAGAAATAGGAATCATGGGATCAACAAGCAAGGCGTCAGCATCTGTAGCAATAAGAACTGTTTCATCCGGGACGCCATTGCCCAAATGAATTAACTCCCAATGGCTAGGAATTGCTCCTGGCGCTGTATAGTGTTCAAAATTTGCTTTGTTAACCAAAACCGCAACTTTCATATTATCAGCCACCACAATATTCTTTTAAGTCGGCCCAGGTATGATAGACACCTTTAGTATGTAATTCTTTCAATTGTTCCTCACTGTAACCCAATTCCCTGAGGATTTCCTCGCTATGTTCACCTAAGAGCGGAGCTTTGCCGTAAGGAAGTCGCTCTACACTCTCCAAGCTGACCGGCGGTCGAACCATAGCCCGCTTACCGGTTGGATAATCAACATTTTCGAAAACTCCGATAGCCCATGCTTGGGGATCTTCCAGGACTTCCTCCCAAACTTGACAAATGGAATGCGGAATATCATTCTTAACAAATATTTCGCTCCATTCGGCCGCTGTTTTAGTAGCCATAACTTCATCTAAGATGGCAATAAACTCGCCATGAAGTTTGTTTTTAGTAATACTGTCCATGGTATAGCGGGGATTGCCGACCAGATCCGCCCTCCCCATTAAAGGCATAAACTTAGGATAGAAAAGATCAAAGGGTGGCATACTTAATTGAATAAAACGGCCGTCTTTGGTCTTATAGGTATTGTTAAAGGGATTCTCGGCAACTTTGCGGCTGGTCGGATATTTAGTACCCAGGTCTTTGTACTGGGCAGCCTGAATAGCAATAGCCTGTACAAATATAGAACTATGTAGCAGGTTGGTAGATACTTTATCCCCTTTTCCTGTTTTTTGAGCATTATAGAGTGCAGTCATGATACCGGCACAGAGAAACATACCGGACACATGGTCGCCGATACCGGGGATAAGGTTTATGGGCTCGGAGTCCTTCTGATATAAAGTTCCCAATAAGCCGCCGCGTGCCCAGAAGGCTGTAAAATCATAACCTGGCAGGTTACAATCCGGTCCTGTTTCACCGTAGCCGGTAAAGGAACCATAGACTAATTTCGGGAACTTATCTTTAAGGCTCTCATAATCCAACCCTAGTTTCTGCAGGGCTTGAGGACGCCAGTTGGTAAGGAAGATATCCGTGTCGGCCAATAGTTTGTATAGAATCTCCATGCCTTCCGGTGTTTTAAGATTGAGCACCAGTCCACGCTTATGAGCATTTTCCAAATCATAGGTGGTATTCTCATAAGGACTGCCTAAACGCCCCTCGGATACACCGTTAAAACGTACTTGATCCCCACTTTTGGGCTCAATCTTAATCACTTCTGCCCCGAACTCAGCTAAAAACCTGGCACAGGCCGGTACAGCAATAAAGGTACTCATATCAATTACTTTAATTCCTTTTAAAGGTTTATCCATTTTTGGCCCTCCTTTCCATATAGAGAATTTTCATGTTCTACTAGACTGAGTACATATTGTATTTAGTTAATATTTGACAAATATTTACGAAACCCTTCCTTCACTAAGGCAGCACATTTTAAAGTCAAAAAAAAATCCTAGCAAGCTTTTTCGGCTTCGAAGGATATTTATGAGTAATTTTATTTGAGATAATTTTTGAGAAATTCTATTCGTTAATTCTAATTATTAACTCCTTGATTAATTGTTTTTTAAGCTATACATATAATAATATTATTAAAGCCAACGCATATTGACATTAATAGTAGGATGGTCACTAACAACATCATCCCCTAGGCTGTTTTTGCATAGTTCTATTTGATCCAGGCGTTTGACATAATTCTTAAGCCATAAGGTATGAAATTCCTCCTCAAGTAAAAACAAAAGCACCTTTTCCTCAAGTTCAGTCTCTTGAGGAAATTCCTTGATTACTTGGAGTAGTTCTTGATAAGCTGCTATTAATTTTTTTCCCAGGATAACACCGGTTTTACAGGTAATTGATCGCCCGGAAAACTCCATTGTTTCTCCGATAATACTACCCGCCGCCCCAGCTAAATTAGCACCTAAACGAGGAACAGAAATATCTTTTTCAGCTAATTTTTGAGCAAAAAATTTGGCATGTTCTTTTTCTGTTTCAACCATGCGGGAAAAAGCAAAACAATAGAACTTATCTTCTGTAGAAGATAATTGGGACATACAGAAGGCAATCAGAAATCTCTCCAGTTCATAAATTTGTTTAAACCTTCGGACCATTTGCTTATTCAAAATTTATCTCCCCCTGTTGTTAGATTTATTACTGCTTATCATAACCAAATTACTAAAACAAATAACTTCTTTTAACTGCTTTGCTAATTAACAAATCTTGTATGAATGAAATTATTATCCCTTGAAAAGGAGTGATGTGCTTGCATGTTCCAGCCCTGATTATAGCAATAATCCTCTTTATCATAGGCCTTATTGGGACTGTTCTGCCGGTTTTGCCGGGTCCCATTCTCATTTTCGCCGGTATGCTCATCTATGGGCTAATGACGGATTTTGTCTCCTTAAATATTTTCTTTTTTGTGCTGCAAGGATTGATTCTGCTTTTAATTTTCGCCGTAGATTATATCGCTTCCATGTTAGGTACCCGGCATTTCGGCGGGACCAAACAAGCGGGCTGGGGAGCAATCGCCGGGGCAATAATTGGTGTAATTTTTTTAGGCCCTTTAGGAATTCTTATCGGTCCTTTTCTGGGAGCGGTATTGGTTGAATTACTGCAAAAGAACAGTTTATCAAAAGCCTGCCGTGCCGGACTGGGTACCCTGCTGGGCATCCTAGGCGGAACTGCGGTCAAGCTGGGCGTAGAAGTCCTAATGATTGCCTATTTTCTTTTTCAGGTTTTATAATTCTCAGCTTTTATTATTTTCAGCATTTATGAATCGGAATAAAGTTTAATATTAGGGTAAATATAAAATGTAACGCCTTAACAAGCAAAAACGGGGTGCATTATTATGACTTATCCTAATAACTTTATCCGTGGCAATTGGAATGCTGAGATAGATGTCCGTAATTTTATTCAACTTAACTATACTCCTTACACCGGAGATGCTTCTTTTTTGCAAGGACCTACAGAAGCTACTAAGAAACTTTGGCAAAAGATTTCAACTTTAATGGAAGAGGAAAGAAAAAAAGGTGGAGTACTGGATGTTGACACTCATATCATTTCTACTATCTGCTCCCACGCTCCGGGATACATAGATCAGGATTTAGAAAAAATAGTCGGTTTGCAGACCGATCAGCCACTGAAAAGGAGCATCATGCCTTTCGGGGGTTTAAGGATGGTCCAAAAAGGCTGTGATGCCGCCGGTAAAGAACTTGACCCCCTGGTGGCTGAAATTTTTACCAAGTATCGTAAAACCCATAACCAAGGGGTATACGACGTCTATACCCCGGAAATGCTCAAAGTCAAAAAAGCCGGCATTATTACCGGTCTCCCCGACGCTTACGGTCGGGGCAGAATAATCGGGGATTACAGGCGGGTAGCTTTATACGGAGTGGACAGGCTGATTGAGGAAAAGCAGGCCGAACTTACCCACTTGGAATATGATTATATAGATTATGAGACTACTAGAGACCGGGAAGAGATAAGGGAACAGATCTTAGCTCTTAAAGAGCTCAAGGAAATGGCTCGCCTTTATGGTTTTGATATCTCCGGCCCCGCTCAGGATGCCCGTCAGGCAATCCAATGGCTGTATTTTGCCTATCTTGGAGCTGTTAAAGAACAAAACGGAGCAGCAATGAGCATCGGCAGAATATCCACTTTTTTGGATATATACCTGGAAAACGATTTGCGCCAAGGCCGGATTACCGAACAAGAGGCTCAAGAACTAATCGATCATTTGGTTATAAAATTGCGCATTGTTCGCTTCTTACGCACACCGGAATACGACAAACTTTTCAGCGGCGATCCTACCTGGGTAACGGAAAGTATCGGCGGTATGGGTCTGGACGGCCGCACACTGGTTACCAAGACTTCTTTCCGCATGCTGAACACCCTATTTAATTTAGGCCCGGCCCCGGAACCCAATTTAACTGTGTTGTGGTCCGTTTATCTTCCTCAGGGTTTTAAAGAATTTTGCGCCAAAGTATCTATTGCTACCAGTTCTATTCAATATGAAAGTGACGATATTATGCGTTACCATTGGGGGGATGATTACGGCATAGCCTGCTGTGTATCGGCTATGCGGCTGGGTAAACAAATGCAGTTCTTCGGTGCTCGCTGCAACCTGGCTAAAGCTCTTCTTTATGCTTTAAACGGAGGAAGAGATGAAATTAGCGGTGTTCAGGTGGCACCGATGTTTGCTGCGGTGGACACGGAGTATTTGGATTACGAAGATGTATGGAAACGCTTTGACATGCTACTGGACTGGCTGGCCAGACTATATATCAATTCTCTTAATCTCATTCACTACATGCATGATAAATATGCCTACGAAAGATTACAAATGGCCCTGCATGACCGGGAAGTTTTCAGAACTATGGCCTGTGGTATAGCCGGACTGTCCGTAGTCACGGACTCCTTAAGCGCAATTAAATATGCCAAAGTGAAACCCATAAGAGACAGCAGGAATATAATTATTGATTTTGAAGTCCAAGGTGATTACCCCAGATTCGGCAATAACGACGAACGGGTAGACAGCATCGCTACGGAGATAGTTAAACTGTTTATGAATAAGCTGCGCAAACAAAGAACTTACCGTCATAGTACTCCTACCCTGTCCATCCTCACCATTACCTCTAATGTTGTTTATGGCCAAGCAACGGGTAATACTCCTGACGGTCGAAAAAAAGGTGAACCTCTGGCCCCCGGAGCTAATCCCATGCATGGCAGGGATATTAATGGAGCACTGGCCGTCTTAAAATCTATTGCTAAATTGCCCTATGAGTATGCCCAAGACGGTATTTCATATACTTTTTCCATTATACCTAAAGCCCTGGGTCGAGAAGAACAAACACGCATCACTAATTTAACGGCTCTTTTGGATGGTTATTTCCGCGAGGGAGGCCACCATATTAATGTTAATGTTTTCGAGAAGGAAATGCTCTTGGATGCCATGGAACATCCGGAAAAATATCCCCAGCTAACTATCAGGGTTTCAGGTTATGCCGTCAACTTTATCCGACTGACCAGAGAACAGCAGCTTGATGTCATAAACAGAACAATTCATGGTCAAATCTAAAAACAATGAAACGGGAGCCGGTTTATGACGCTTACAGGCAGGATACATTCCTTTGAAAGTTTTGGAACACTGGACGGACCTGGAATACGTTTTATTGTTTTTATGCAAGGCTGTCCTTTAAGATGCCTCTACTGCCATAATCGCGATACCTGGGATCCTAAAGGAGGCAATGAATTTACCGTTGATCAAGTGTTCCAAAAAGTAGAATCATATCGAAACTTTTTTGCTTATTCGGGAGGAGGCCTAACCGTGTCCGGAGGCGAACCTACCCTTCAGGCCGAGTTTGTAACCGAGTTGTTTAAGCGTTGCCACGCCTCCGGCATACATACAGCGCTTGATACCTCTGGTTTTGTTGAGATTGGCCGAGTTAAAGAACTTTTAAAATTTACTGACCTTATTCTGCTGGATATCAAGCATTCTGAAGAAAATAAGCACCTGGAAATTACCGGAGTAGGTAGCCAGAAAATTAAAAAGTTTATGCACTATACAACCCAAATAGGAATTCCCTTATGGATCAGATACGTTTTAATCCCTGGATATACCGATAGCGAAGAAACCTTAAAAGAGACTGCCTTTCTGCTTTGCAACATGGCTAATGTTAAAAAAATTGAAGTTCTACCCTATCATAGTCTGGGTAAATATAAATGGGAAAGATTGGGTGAAAATTACAAGTTAAATCACGTCCGGGAACCGTCCGCTGAAGATGTGCATAAAGCCAGTCGCATCTTACATGACTGTTTGAGTTTGCTTAACAAAAAAACATAAAAAATTACACCAATAAAATATAAGCCCAAATATTATGCAAATCCGAATTATTATTCGGATTTTTTTGTAACTAATTAACATGATTGTCTTTATTTCATATTATAAACCAGCAGCTGGTTACCAAAACATGGATAAGGAGGATAGTTATGTTATTTCAAAGAATGGGGAATAACAGATTACGCTGGGCTAATTGGGAGAACTATCAGCCCGAAGCTATCTATAATTCGGAAGTTGACGATGGTATTGAGCTCGAAGACAATGCGGATATGAATAATTCTGAGTTAATAGATTTTGAAGACAATACCCTTTCGGAAGGAACGGGCAATGAGGATTTGGATGAATTAATCGAAATTTTCGGCTATGCTTATGATCCTGAACAAGATATATTTATTTCCCGCATGCACCCTTGGCAGAGGAGATTTGGCTATTGCCGACTTTTTGATGAATTATCCTCTCTTATGGGTATGATTATCGACTGTGAACCTATTTATTTCAACTATAACGGCAAGAAGTGGATGATAGGCATTTGGAAAGGCCAATATGATATGGTTACAGGCGGCGAAATTGGTTTATACAAAGGAATTTTTAATATCAACCTTCCCGGTATCTCCAGCGGTATTTATTACAGATCAGCCAACGATGATGAACTTCTGCCCATGTCTTTTACTCTTAAAAAGAAGGGTAAAGTTCTTTTTACCAGAGAAGGCACACATTGGTGGCTGACAGGTTTTAAGTTGGGTGAGTTTTCCAAGCCCTCTGAACTATCAATGGATATTAGTATAGGTTTTCCTGATGAGATCATGCGGGACGCCTTTATTGAAGGATTATTAAAAGCCGGATATAGGAATCGGGATTTGGAGATTAACGAAAACACAGTAAGTTTTACCTTCGGTAAACCGCGTACAACCCAGCCGATAACCAGAACTCGGGCTACGGATTGGATTATCCAAAGAAAGAACAAATTTTTATGTGATGAATACTTGCGCATCACCGGAGAGCAAGGCACGATTCAAGAAAAAGTAAGAGCACTTGAAGAGCAATCCCCTGAGATTTATGAGAAATTATTAACTATCGG